>JAQXVF010000045.1 GCA_029224785.1 Bacillota bacterium | reverse complement strand
ACAAAAAGCCATGAAGACACACAGGTGTGCCTTCATGGCCGTTTATGGAGCGTTCGAGTCACTGCAGTTTTTTCCTATCGAATCTTCGGGAATAGATTCTTCACCGCAGGATAGATGATTCGGAATTTCCGATACCTCGTTTCGTATTTCGCAACCAGCTCCGGTTCCGGTTTTACCACAGACGCCACATGGACCAGCTTTTCACAGGCGGACTGCACATCGGGGTACTCCCCGCAAGCCACCATAGCCAGCATGGCGCCGCCCATGCCGGGCCCCTGCTCGGATACAGGACACTCCAGCTCGATATTCAGCACACTGGCAATGATCTTCTTCCACAGGGGGCTTTTGGCTCCGCCTCCGCAGATCTTGGAGGTGCGGATTTCGATGCCCAGGCTGCGGGCAACCTCCACGCTGTCCCGGATGGCAAACGCCACACCCTCCAGTACCGCCTGCACAAGGTCGGCTCTTGTGGTGTCCAAGGTCATGCCGATGAAAGTGCCCCGGGCGGTGGTGTCGTTGATGGGACTGCGCTCTCCCATCCGATAGGGCAGGAAAAACACGGGATTCTCCCCCAGCTTCTCCTGGGAGATCGCTGCCTGCTCTCCAATATAATCAGAGGTCTTCAGGATATCCTCCATGAGCCATTTGTTGCAGGAGGCAGCAGAGAGCATACAGCCCATGAGATGATAACCTCCGTCGGCGTGCGCAAAGGCATGGAGGGCATTGTTTTTATCCACACCGAATTTCTCCGAGGAAATGAACACGGTGCCGGAGGTGCCCAGGCTGATGTTGCAGCCGCCTTCCCCCACCACGCCGGTGCCCACAGCGGCAGCCGCATTGTCGCCGGCACCGGCGCAGACTTTGACCGTTTCAGGGATCCCCAGCGCCTGCGCGATCTCCGGCTTCACGGTGCCGATGCTTTCATAGCTTTCAAAAAGCCGGGGCATCTGTTCTTCCGAGATTCCGCACAGGTCCATCATTTCCCGGCTCCACCGCTTGTGCTCCACGTCCAGCAGCAGCATTCCGGAGGCATCGGAATAATCGCAGGAATGGATTCCCGTCAGGATGTAATTGATGTAATCCTTGGGCAGCATGATCCTGGCAATGCGTCCAAAGTTCTCCGGTTCGTTCTCCCGCATCCAGAGGATCTTCGGGGCGGTAAAGCCGGCGAAGGCAATATTTGCCGTCCATGCAGAGAGTTTTTCCTTTCCGATTTCGTTGTTGAGATCGTCCACCTGTTTGGCAGTTCTGCCGTCATTCCACAAAATCGCGGGACGGATGACGTTATCATGCGCATCCAACACCACCAGGCCGTGCATCTGGCCTCCGCAGCCGATGCCGGCAACCTCCCCGCCGTCAAAGCCATTCAGCAGCGCCGGGATCCCCTCCAGGATGGCCCTGCGCCAGTCCTCCGGGTTCTGCTGACTCCAGCCGGGCTGTGGGAACTCCAGGGGATACTCCCGGGAAACCACATTCAGGATCTTTCCTCCGGCATTCATCAGCAGCAGCTTGACCGCTGAAGTACCCAGGTCGATACCGATATAAAGACTCATGTTCATCACTCCTGTTTTGAATCTTTCGGAACGCATCCTTTCAAAAACAAGGTCCTGCCATTCCGTGACCGTTCTTCGCCCCCGAGGGGCGATTATCTGATCGCAGCTCCGTTTCCGCAGCCGTATGCCCAGTCAATTCGGCAGTCCGGGCATCCGGCTGGCCAACACCGGCAAACAGCGTCCAGTTCCCGCTTCCGGGAACCCTCTGTCCCATTTCATTGACCACCGTCAACGCAGCGGGATCCACTCCGATCTCCACGGTTTTTCTCTCTCCCGGAGCCAGTGCCACCCGCCGGAATCCGCACAGAATGGGGTTGGGAGGTGCGTCGCAGGATCCGTTGTCCCGGAGGTAAAGCTGCACCACATCCTCCGTTGCCCGGCTTCCCCGGTTTTCCACCGTGACCGAAGCGAAAGAACGATTCGCAGAAACCCGGATAACCGTCACATCCCCATAGGTCAGGCCATAGCCGAAGGGATACAGCGGGACACCGGAATAATAACGATAGGTCCGGTTTTTCATGGAATAATCCGTGAAATCCGGAATCTCCTTCAAAGCCTGATTCGTATAAAATGTAACCGGAAGCTTTCCGGAAGGCGATGACTTGCCGAACAGCAGATCCGCCACCGCCCTTCCGCCGCCGGCACCGGGATACCAGGTCAGCAGAATGGCATTTGCCTTTTCCTGCGCTTCGGAAAGATCAATGGCACTGCCTGCCATCAACAAAACAACGGTGGGCTTTCCCACTTCCAGAACCCTTCGGAGCAGATTGCGCTGGGACTTGGGCAGCAAAAGATCCTGCTTGTCGCCGGAAGCGTCGGCATTGCCGGCATCTCCCTCTTCCCCTTCCAGAGTCTCGTCCAGTCCCAACACCAGAATCACCACATCACTGTGCCCGGCAACCGTCACCGCCTCCGCAACCCGGTCATCCTCCATGGCAAGCGCTTCCGTCCTGTCCCGGAACAGATGACACCCCTCGGAATAGAGCACCCGACTCTTTCCTGCCACGGCGTCCTGGATGCCCTCCAGCACGGTGATATATCGGGACGCGGTGCCGTGGTAATTGCCGATGAGTGCGGCACGGCTGTTGGCATTGGGACCGATGACCCCCACCGTACCCACCGTATCCGCATCCAGGGGCAGAAGCCCGTCGTTTTTCAGCAGAACGCAGGATTTCCGTGCCGCTTCCTGTGCCAGTGCAAGGTGGGCATCGCACTCCACGGCTTCATAAGGGATCTGATCATATTCACTGCCTTCCCCCAGAATGCCCAGCAGATAACGGGTGGTAAACAGCCGCTCGGCAGCGCAGGTGATTTGCTCTTCCGTGACCAATCCCTGGGCATACGCGTTCAGAATGGAGAGATAGGTTTTGCCGCAGTTCAGATCACATCCCATTTGCATGGCCAGGGCGGCAGACTCGGCAGGGGTGGACGTGACCATATGGCCCTTGTGGAAGTCGCAGACGGCTCCGCAGTCGGACACAACGTGTCCCCGGAAGCCCCATTTCCCCCGGAGGGTGTCCACCAGCAGTGTCCTGCTTCCGCAGCAGGGCTCTCCGTTGGTCCGGTTGTAGGCACCCATGACCGCTTCCACCCCGGCATCCCGGACGCAGGCCTCAAAGGCAGGCAGGTAGGTCTCCTCCATATCCTTGGGGGTGGCCTCTGCATTGAAGCGGTGGCGCAGCGATTCCGGGCCGCTGTGCACCGCAAAATGCTTCGCACAGGCAGCCGCTTTCAGTGTCTCCCCCTGTCCCTGGAGACCGCGAACGTAGGCTTTTCCCATCCGGGAGGTAAGGTAAGGATCCTCCCCATAGGTCTCATGTCCCCGGCCCCAGCGGGGATCCCGGAAAATGTTGATGTTGGGGGACCAGAAGGTCAGTCCCTTGTAAATATCCCGATCGTTTTCCCGGGACTGGGCATTGTATTTGGCCCGGCCTTCGGTGGAGGCTGCATCTCCTAATTTCTCCAGAAGCTCGTCATCAAACATGGCCGCCATTCCAATGGCCTGCGGAAAGCTGGTGGCGGTGCCGGCACGGGCGACCCCATGGAGCGCCTCGTTCCACCAGTTATAGGCCGGGATCCCCAGCCTGGGAATGGCCGGGGCATCAAATCGGAGCTGACCGGCCTTCTCCTCCAGGGTCATCTGTGCCACCAGCGCCTTTGCTTTTTGCTGTGCGATCGTTCGATCCATTGTGTTCTCCTTTTCAACGGGGTGTCTGATACGCTTCCCTTTCACAGCCTTGTTCGGGCTTGCCTCTCTCCGTTTTCCCCGGGTTTTCCCGTGAAAACGAAGCCTCGTTTTCCTGTTCCCATGGTAGCATCCACTGGCAGCGTTGTCAACAGACCCATTGTATCACCAGATTGCATTGAACAAAATGGGAAATCCCTGCAGGAATTGGGACTTCCCGGTTTTCTTCCATCGCGGGAGCCCTGCGGGATAGAATCCTCTTGCCAGTCTTTTTGCGGAAAACTTAAGGCAGAATTGTCGGAAAACAGGGGGATGAAACATCAGCCACCCCTTTCGGGATGGCCGATGTGGTTATTCTTTTGGGGCGCATTCTGCAAAACGCCCCCGTGCAGCTTATTTGAGGTTGATATCGATGAGGAAGCGGTCGCGCCGGCTGATGCCGTCATCCATGGAGATCTCATCCAGGAACTGCATGGAGCGGGGATTCTCGTTTGTGTAGGGCGTCCACTGGGGCATGGGAGTGCCGTCCTTGTCCAGGCCATTGGGATCACCGGTCTTGGCAAAATTGGTCCAGTAGTTGCACATCTTCCGGGACAGATCAAAGTGATGTCCGTCGAAGGGTCTCCAGCACTTCATCAGGGTCTCAAACTCAAACCACAGGTCGGAGGAATGGAAGGCACCTGCATCATCGCCGGGCATGGTGGGACCAAAGACATATGTATAGAACGGAATTCCCTGCTTTGCAAACTGCTCTGCAAAAATCTGGTTGCCCAGCCACATCATGCTGACCTTCGCATTGTCATAGTAGCTGCCGGGCATCGCCTTGACGATCTTCTTATATTCCTCAGCGTGCTCACCGAAATTGGCATCGATCCAGCGGTCCACCTTGGTCTCTTCATCGATCTGCTCGGTCACAATTTCTTCGCTGACCTTGTTGAAGGCGAACATCTTCTGCGTCTTGGCATCGCCGTCGGGTTCAATCCAGAACTCATTGTTTGTGTTGCCTACCATGATGGCATCCGCGTGAAGATCGCCGTCCAGAATCGCCTGATCGTTGGGCTTGACAACAAACTTCCCGTCAATGCAGGAGCCCCAGCGGATGAACATTTCGTTGAAACGCTCAGAGAGGTACTTGCCGTCCAGCGCGCGTGCTTCTTCCAGGTTTTTCACGCCCAGCGCCTCAAAGAACCTGACGCCTTCCTGCTCCTGCTGTGCCAGTGTATTGACCACTCTGGCGGGAACACGGGGAGGAATGGAAAAGCTCATGGCGCCAATGGACTCCACAATGCCCTTGCGGAACAGGCCCTTGGTCTTGGGAGAGAGCATCTGGGTCAGGGTGGAGCCGCCGCCTGCGGACTGACCGAACACGGTGATATTGTCGGGATCGCCGCCGAAGTTTGCAATATTGCGCTTGACCCATGCGATACCGGCTGCCTGGTCCTGATAGCAGAAGTTGGCGGGAGCCTCCGGGTTCTCGGCGGTGACTTCGGGATGTGCCAGCAGGCCAAACACATTGACACGATAGCCGATGGAGCAGAGGATCACACCCCGGGATGCAATGCGCTCGCCGTCAAATTCCATTTCGTGGGGGTAGCCTTCCTGCAGACCGCCGCCGAAGATCCACACCATGACGGGGAGCTTATCGTCTGTGGATTTTGCCGGTGTCCAGATATTGACACGAAGGCAATCCTCACCCATGGGAACATCGGGATCCACATGCCATTCTTTGGAATAGAATCCTTCGGGATTCAGGCCGGGCTTGCGCTGCATGGGGATGGGACCGAACTCAGAGCAATCACGAACGCCTTCCCAGTTTTCAGCAGGCTGCGGGGGACGCCAGCGGTTCTTGCCGGAAGTGTCGGCAGCGAAGGGGATGCCCTTGTAGACGGTAATCCTGGCATCGGTACCGACAACACCGCGTACAAGTCCATTTTCGGTTTTTGTTGTGCGCAACATAGAATTTGCCTCCTTTTTGTATTGAGCCTATGTAAAACGGATACATGGCACACTTTTTATGATTATAACAAATAGTGAGTCAAAAATCAAGAGAGACCTGTAATAAATCACAAAAATGGGTGCATCAGATACCAAAAGAAGCAGATTGGCGGCTATGCTTGTCCGAACATAATGGAATTCCGGAGAGAATATGACCGGATTTGACAATCGTGCAAACCGAACCGGGAGAGATCATGCCGGAAACGGAGGACAAGGTGGTCATGAAAAACCGCCATCCGGTCATTCTCGACCGCCGCTTCTACGCCTTTCTCCCGCATAATCAGCCAGATTCTGCAAACAATAGGGGCAGGACAGAATAAGGAGAGAAGACAAATGAAAGCAACAGGAATCGTGCGCCGGGTGGACGACTTGGGCCGGATCGTCATCCCCAAGGAGATCCGCCGCACCCTCCGAATCCGGGAGGGCGACCCGCTGGAGATTTTCACGGACCGTGACGGCGGAGTGATTTTCAAAAAATACTCCCCCATGGGAGATCTGCAGGAATTCGCCGCTCAGATGTGTGATGCCGTCGGGAGTGCAACCGGGCACATTGCTGCAGTTGCCGACCGGGATGCCATCATCGCCCTTTCCGGAGCCCCCAAGCGGGAACTGATGGACAAACCCAACTCCCCGGAGATGGAAAAACTGATGGAGCAGCGGAAAATCTACCGATACAAGCAGGGGGACTCCCGGATCCGGCCATCCGAAGGATCGGAAAAATACTATCTGGGTGCAGCCGCCCCCATTCTCTCCCAAGGAGATCTGATGGGATGTTTCCTCCTTCTGCTGGGGGAAAATGACAGTCCTCTGCAGGAAGGGGATCAGAACCTGGTCCGGGCAGCCGCCGAATTTCTCGGAAAACAGATGGAAAACTGAACCCCTCAGGGCAGAGAAGTGTGGGATTCCTTTCGGAGTCGTTCTTGAAATATTCACATCTGTATTGTATGATGAGAGAAATGGGACAAAGGGGGGAGCTGCTTGGAAGAAAAGACCTATCTGTGCATTGACCTGAAGTCCTTCTATGCCTCTGTGGAGTGCGTGGCGCGTGGCCTGGACCCCCTGACCACCAATCTGGTGGTGGCTGACGAGAGCCGCACAGAGAAAACCATCTGTCTGGCAGTCTCCCCTTCCATGAAAACCTACGGGATCTCCGGCCGGGCAAGGCTCTTTGAAGTGGTGGAGACCATTCGGAAAGTCAATGCGCTTCGCTCCGTCGGAAAAACCATGACCGGCTCCTCTACGGATGCCACCCAACTGAAGGCGGATCCGACGCTGCTGGTGGACTATCTTGTTGCCCCTCCCCGAATGGCTCTGTACATGGAACACAGCACCGCCATTTACAGCATCTATCTCAAATACCTTGCCCCGGAGGATATCCATCAATACTCCGTGGACGAGGTCTTTATGGATCTGACTCCCTATCTGAAAACCTACCGTATGTCCCCCCACGAGCTTGCCATGACCATGATCCGTCAGGTACTGGAAGCCACCGGCATCACCGCCACCGCAGGGATCGGCACCAATCTTTACCTGGCAAAGATCGCCATGGACATCCTTGCCAAGCGGATGCCCCCGGATGAAAACGGAGTACGGATTGCAGAACTCAATGAACTGGAATACCGCAGATCCCTCTGGGACCACCAACCCATTACGGATTTCTGGCGGGTAGGCCGGGGCTCCGCCAAGCGGCTTGCCGACAATGGACTGTATACCATGGGAGACATTGCCCGCTGCTCCGTGGGAAAGCCGGATGATTTCTACAATGAGGAACTGCTGTACCGTCTTTTCGGTGTCAATGCCGAGCTGCTCATCGATCACGCCTGGGGTTGGGAGCCATGCACCATTGCCCAGATCAAGGCTTACCGTCCCGAAACCAACAGTGTCAGCTCCGGGCAGGTCCTGTCCACCCCCTATCCCTGGGAGAAAGCCCGGCTCGTCACCTGGGAAATGGCTGACAACCTGGCAATGGACCTGTTTGCCAAGGGACTATCCACCGATCAGGTGGTTTTGACCATAGGCTATGACCGGGAGAATCTGGACGACCCGGTCCGCAGAAAGCAGTACCATGGCCCGGTGACTCAGGATGTCTACGGACGTTTGATCCCCAAACACTCCCACGGCACCGCCAATCTCCCCCGCCGCACCGCTTCGGGGACTCTGATTGCCAAGGCGGTGACGGATCTGTTTGACCGGATCGCCAATCCGAATCTTCTGGTGCGGAGGATCACCCTGTGTGCCGCTCACCTGCTCCCGGAGATTCCGCAGAGTGAGCCGGAGGCGTTCCGGCAGATGGATCTGTTCTCCGACCCCGAGGAAGAGCGCCGGAAAGAAGCGGAAGAAGCCCGGCTGGAGCGGGAGAAGCGCCGGCAGAAGGCCGTTCTCACTATCCGGACAAAATATGGAAAAAACGCCATCTTCAGAGGGGAAAACCTGCGGGAAGGCGCCACTTCCATGGAACGGAACGGCACCATCGGAGGGCACAAGGCATGAGCGGAAAATACGACGATCTTCTGTACCTTCCTCACCATGAGTCCGTCCGGCATCCCCGGATGTCCCCGGAGGACCGGGCCGCTCAGTTTGCCCCCTTTGCGGCACTGACCGGACTGGATGCCCAAATGCAGGAAGCCGCACGGCTCACCGACGGAAAGATCCTGCTGTCGGAAGAGCATAAGCTGCAGATCAACGATCTTCTGCAGGAGATGCATTCCCGGATCTCCCAGGGGATCACCGCAGAGATCACCTATTTTGTGGAGGATATCCGAAAAGCCGGCGGCGCATACCGGACCGTGCGGGGCGTCCTGCAAAAGGTGGACCCGAATTCCAGATCCATCCTGCTCAAAGATGGGACTTTGATTCCCATGGATGACCTTCTTTCGGTTCGGGAATGCTGAAATGTTTACAAATCGTGCCCTTCCGCGGTGCGATTACCAAAGAATACAACAGAAATGGAGGAATTGTTATGTCCGTAACACACATTACCAAAGAAACCTACAACTCCCTGGTTGCCGAAAGCACCAAGCCTGTCCTCATGGATTTCTGGGCACCCTGGTGCGGCCCCTGCAGAATGATCGCCCCTGCCATTGAGGAGATCGGCCGGGAGCGGCCGGATCTTCTGGTCTGCAAGGTCAACGTGGACGAGGAAGCCGAGCTTGCCGCCCGTTTTGGGGTCATGAGTATCCCCATGCTGGTACTGGTGAAAAACGGCGCCGTCGTCGCCCAGACCGTAGGCGCCATGCCCAAGCAGGAGATCCTGGAGTTTGTAGACAAGCATTGAAAAGCGCCCTGCCGGATCAGTCCGGCAGGGTATTATTGTTCCCCGTCCTTCCGAATGATTTTCCCCACAGGTGGAAAAGCTATGGAAAAGGGGGAGAACCATGGATTCTGTTTACCAAATTCTGATCATCGGAGGCGGTCCTGCAGGTTATTCCGCAGCGCTGTACGGCGCAAGAGCAGGGCTGTCGGTGCTGGTGCTGGAAAAACTCTGCGCCGGCGGACAGATGCTGCTTACCGACACGGTGGAAAACTATCCCGGTATTGCGTCCATCGCCGGATATTCCCTGGCTGATGCCATGCGCTCCGCCGCCGAGGCAGCCGGTGCCCGGACCCTCTACGCCCAGGCGACGGAGCTTCAGCTTCTCCCCCGGCGCAAAGCCGCCGTCACTTCCGCAGGAACCTTCCTGGGGGAAACGGTGATCCTGGCCACCGGTGCCGAACCCAAACGGCTGGATCTGCCCGGGGAGTCCCGGCTGGTGGGCCGGGGCCTCCATTACTGTGCCCATTGCGACGGCAATTTCTACCGGGGCAAACCCGTTGCCGTGGTGGGCGGCGGCAACACGGCTCTGGAAAGCGCTCTGTACCTTTCCGGCCTTTGCAGCCGGGTGTATCTCATCCACAGAAGGGATGCCTTCCGGGGAAGTCCCGGGGATGTGGAGCGGCTGCGAGGAAAACCCAACGTGGAATTCTGCCTGAATGCCGGCATCCAGTCCCTGTCCTATACCGACCGGCTCACCGGCCTGACCCTGAGCACAGGAAAAACCCTTTCCTGCGACGGACTTTTTGTGGCTGTGGGCACCGCCCCCGCTTCCGGGCTGGCCCGGGGACAGCTTATCCTGGATGAGGAAGGCTATATCATGGCCGACGAGTCCACCCGGACCAACCTGCCCGGGGTCTTTGCCGCCGGGGACGTGCGCAGGAAGCCTCTGCGGCAGATCATCACCGCAGCCGCCGACGGGGCAGTCGCTGCCGCAGGAGCCCAGCAGTATCTTTCTGAGCTTTCCTGAAAAATCCTCTGTTTTCCGTGGGCAAACAGATGACAGCCGGAGGAAAATATGCTATACTGTCTTCAGCTTCAAAGAAAAGGAAGGTCGATCCCCTTGAAAACATTCGCAGAAATCCCCTACTGCCGGCCGGACTACAAGGCCGTGGCCGAGATGCTCTCCTCCTACACGGAAAAGCTGAAAAATGCCGCTTCCTACGAAGAAATGAGGCAGGTGTTTTTCGAACGGCAGAAGGCTATGCGGGAGCCTGCCACCATGGCCTCCGTGTGCATGATCCGGGCAGACATCAATACCGCCGATCCCTTCTATGCCGAAGAGAAGAAATTCATCAACCGGGAGCAGCCGGGGCTGATCGCCTATGAAAAGGCATGGAACCAGGCCCTGCTGGACTCTCCCTACCGGAAGGATTTCTCCCGGGAGTTCGGAGACCGGGTGTTCGTTCTGCTGGAAAACCAGGTCCGTACCAAGGATCCGGCCATTTCTCAGGATCTGGTGGAGGAGTCCCTGCTGGTGGACGAATACTCCCGGGCCGTAGCCGGCTGCAGCGTGGAATTCATGGGCAAGTCCTGCAATTTCTACGGTCTGCTGGCCTTTATGGAACACCCGGACCGGCAGGTGCGCAAAGCCGCTTTCCAGCAGTGGTCCAGGCTCTACGAAGGGGTTGCCGACAAACTGGACGACATTCTCGGACGCATGGTTAAGCTGCGCATCCGCATGGCAAACAAGATGGGCTTTGACGGATACATCCCCTACATCTACCTGTGCCGGGGCCGCTTTGACTACGGTGCAGAGCAGGCTGCCGCCTTCCGCAAGCAGGTGCAGGAAGTGATCACCCCCGCCGTGGCGAAGCTGCGGCAGGCGCAGGCCCAGCGTCTGGGCATCGACAAGATGCACTACTACGACGAAAACCTCTATTTCCCGGAGGGCAACTCCGATCCCCACGGCGACAAGGAATTCATGGTTGCCGCGGCCCGGAAAATGTATGCCGAGCTGTCCCCCGAGACCAGAGAATTCTTCGACTACATGGTGGAGCATCAGCTCTTTGATCTGGAAACCAAGCCCGGAAAGCGGCTGGGGGGCTACTGCTCCCGGATCCCCAACGAACGGGTGCCCTTCATCTTCTCCAATTTCAACGGCACCTCCGCCGACACCGACGTGCTGACTCATGAGGCCGGCCACGCTTTCCAGGCCTACACCGCCGGAAAGACCATTCCCATCGACAGCCTGTGCAATTCCACCTCCGAGATCAACGAGATCCACTCCATGTCCATGGAGACCTTCACCTTCCCCTGGATGGAGCTGTTCTTCGGAGAGGGAGCCGATAAGTACCGCTATGCCCATCTGGTGGATTCCCTGGCCTGTATGCCCTATATGTGCGCCGTGGATGAGTTCCAGCACCGGATCTATGAGAATCCGGAAATGACCGGGAAAGACTACCGTCGGGTCTGGCATGAGCTGGAGCGAAAATACCTGCCCTGGCGGGACTATGACGGCAACGCCTTCCTGGAAGAGGGCGGCTTCTGGATGCAGAAGCAGCACATTTTCATGTATCCCTTCTATTACATCGACTATGCCCTGGCCCAGACCTGCGCCTTCGAGTTCTACACGAAGATGCTGGAAAACCGGGATGCCGCGTGGAACGACTATCTGAAGCTGTGCCGCAGCGGCGGAATGCGCGGGTATTTCGACACTCTGGAATACGCCGGTCTTTGCAATCCCTTCGTCCCCGGCAGCGTAGCCCAGTCCGTCTCCGGTGTTCTGAAGGTGCTGGAGTCCTCCGGATTCTGATTCGTAGTCCATTCTGACAGCCTGCCGGAAAACGGCAGGCTGTTTTGATTGGACATATTTTTGTTTTTCGTGCAGAATCCCCGGGGTATGAAAACCGATAAGTAGCATACTACACAAATTTCCCCCGTTCCCTTGACAGCATCCCCTATCGCATGGTAGAATAGGAAATCATTATGTTGCATTCGCAACGATTTTCTATTCTGGGAAAAAGAAGGGATTCATTATGCCAAGCACGTCCAAGGATACCAGTCTTCGGCAGAACAAAATGCTCACCATGCCCATGCCGAAGCTGATCGCCTCCATGTCTCTGCCATCCATCATCGCATTTCTCATCAACGCCATCTATTCTCTCGCTGACACCTACTTCGTCTCCGGCCTGGGCACCAACGCCACTGCCGCAGTCAGTGTCAACAGCTCTCTGGACCAGATCATCATGATGGCCGGTTCCCTGCTGGCCGTAGGTGCCAACAGCTATATCGCCCGACTGTTGGGCCAGGGAAACAAGAAAAAGGCCGATCAGGTCCTTTCCTCCGCTTTCTTCCTGGCCATATTCTTCGGTATGCTGGTCATGGTTCTGGGCATCGCATTCATGACCCCCATGGTCCGGATGCTGGGCGCCACCGCAACCTGTGAAAAGTATGCCATCGACTACGCCACCTACATTCTGCTGGTAGCTCCCTTCATGGCTGCCAACTTTGTCATGAACCAGTGCCTCCGGGCGGAAGGAAACTCCATGCTGTCCATGGTGGGCATGGGCATCGGCGGCATCATCAACTGCTTCCTGGATCCCATCTTCATCATCAAGCTGAACCTGGGTGTGGCCGGCGCTTCCATGGCAACTGCCATTTCCAAGCTCATCAGCTTCTCCATTCTGATCTACCCCTACATCACCCACCGCAGCATCCTGCGGATCTCCATCCGGAATTTCAAGCCCACCGTTGAGATCATGAAGCAGATCGTCAGTGTCGGTTCCTCCTCCATGTTCCGTTCCGGCCTGGCCGTGGTGGCTGCCATCGTGCTCAACAACATCGCCGGCAGCATTTCCGACTCCGTTCTGGCCGGTATCGGCGTGTCCAACAAGGTCATGATGTTCCCCTTCGGCATTATTCTGGGCATGGGCACCGGCTTCCAGCCTGTGGCAGGCTTCTGTTGGGGCGCCAAGCGGTATGATCGGGTCCGGGAGTCCTTCCACTTCACTTCCAGGGTGGCAGTCGTGGGCGGTCTGATCATGGCAGTGGTGTTGGGCGTTTTTGCCAACGGCTTTATCAGCCTCTTTGCCAAGGCAGATCCGGAAATGCAGCGCCTTGGTGCCCTGTGCATCCGCATCCAGTGTCTGGCAATGCCGATCCACGCCTGGGTGGCAACCGTCAATATGCTCTGTGCCGGTCTGGGTGACGCCAAGGGCGCATTGCTTCTTTCCACCTGCCGCCAGGGCACCTGCTTCCTGCCCATCGTTCATCTGCTGGCCTACCTGTTCAAGGCAGTCGGTGTTGTCTGCGTTCAGGGCGTTGCCGATTTCCTGAGCCTGTTCCTGGCCATCCCTGTCTACAGAAAGACCATGAAGCGTCTGTCGGAGGCCGAGGCTCTTGACGCAGCCGAAACCGCCTGATCTTCCAAAAAACACTGCAAGCCCTCCGGTAACGGAGGGCTTGATTCTTCCTATCAACGGATATTTGCGCAATCGTAGGTGGAGGCCGCCCAGGCGGGC
Organism: Bacillota bacterium; assembly: GCA_029224785.1. Classification (GTDB taxonomy): domain Bacteria; phylum Bacillota; class Clostridia; order Oscillospirales; family Oscillospiraceae; genus Faecousia. Next base: position 67,533 of record JAQXVF010000045.1, on the reverse strand, counting down.
GGCCTCAATTTCGATTACTGGATCCACGCGCCGGTGGAGCTGAATGTGTAGGTCTTTCCGTTAATGGTCAGGGTCTCGTCACAGGCCATGACACCGTCGGCCTTGAAATAATACCAGGTCGAGCCCTGCTGCAGCCAGCCAGTCTTCATATCGCCGCCGGCATTGAAGTAATACCACTGGCCGTCAATCTGCGTCCACGCTGTCTGCATGACGCCATCGGCATCCAGGTAATACTTCTTGCCATTGAGCTCCAGCCAACCGGTCTTCATACTGCCGTCGGTACCGAAGTAGTACCACTTGGTCTTGATCTGCTGCCAACCGGTCACTGCAACACTGTCCTGATTGAAGTAATGCCATTTCCCGTCGATCTGCTTCCAGCCAACATACTTCTGCCAAACACCGTTGTCATTGAAGTAGTACAGCTTGCCGTTGATCTTCAGCAGGCCCTTCTGCATCGCGCCGTCGGTGCCCAGGTAATACCACTTGCTATTGATCTGCTGCCAGCCGGTCAGTATCACGCTGTCCTGATTGAAGTAATACCACTTCCCGGAGACCTGCTGCCAGCCAACATATTTCTGCCAGACACCATTGGCGTTGAAATAGTAGGTTTTGCTGTTGATCTTGACAAATCCGGTCTGCATCGCACCGTTGGCATTGAAATAGTACCACTTTCCGCTGATCTGCTTCCAACCGGTCTGCATGACACCGGAGGCATCAAAATAGTACCACTTGCTGCTGATCTGCTTCCAGCCGGTCACTTCCTCACCGTTTACAAAATAATACCACTTTCCACCCAGATTGTTCCAGCCGTTCTGCAGCAGCTTCCAGGTGAGCGTTCCGCCAAAGCTCTTCCGATTGGAGGAAGTCCATCCGTCTGTGGAACGATAATATACCGTAGCGGTGACATCAGCGAATGCGTAGTCATCGATGCTGGGACAGCTTTTGAACACAATACTCTTCAAGCCGGCTTCGAAAAACGCAAACGAATCGATCGTAACCACATTTTTGGGAATCGTGATGCTTGTAAGCCCTTTACACCACGCAAATGCTTGCATGCCAATCTCCGTAACGCTGTCAGGAATAGAAACGCTTGTAATTCCACTGTTATTAAACGCCGCGAGCCCGATCGTGGTCACGCCTGAGGGGATCTGATAAGCTCTGCTTTTTTTCGCGGGGAAGCAAATCAGTTGCGTCATGTCTTTGGAGAAAAGCACACCGTCTTTGGATGTATATTTTGTATTGTTTGTATCCACGTTGATCCCAGTCAAACCAGTGCATCCGACAAAGGACCAATCACCGATGTTGGTAACGTTTTTCGGAATGTCGATGGTGTTCAGACGCGAACACCACGCAAACGCGTAGTCGCCGATGCTGGTTACACTTGTGGGGATAGAAACACTGGTTGCATAATCACAGGAAAGAAATGCGGAGTTTCCGATCGATGTCACGCCATCGGAAATCACAATGCTCCTAACCTGCTCCGTATCCCACGGGGCTGATTCGTTGTCATAATCCGGCATGGGGCCTTTGCCGGAAATCGTCAGGACCCCGTTGCTCAGCTTCCAGCTAAAGCCTTCGAAATGAAGATTGGCAGTGGACAGACAATCATTGAGACTCTTAATGCTGATATTGTTCCACTGCTCCTGGCTGCCAAGATAGTAAATATCATCCAAATAAACGCCGTCAAATGCGGCGATTTCAATTGAAGTAACCGTTGACGGCAGAGTCAGCTTTGACAAGGCGGTACAATTCGAAAAAGACCGTCTGCCAATGATCTTCGTTCCGCTTTTGATCTCAACTTCCTGCAGTCCGCCATCATACGAGAATGCATACTCGCCAATACTGCGCACGGACCCCGCAATCGTCACTTTCTGGATATTGGGGAAGTCATAGAAGCAGTGATCACCGATTCCGGTAACTCCGTCTTCAATGACGACCTCTTTCACTGCGTTTTCCTGGCCTCTCCAGGGCTGGTCGCTGTATCCGAAGGAAGGCATTGCGCCGCTTCCGGAAATCGTCAGCAATCCGTTGCGATCCATTTCATATTTCAAACCGGAGCCAAAGGAAGCCTCGTCATGTACAACGCTGAAATACTCTGTGCCACCGGTATCGTTGGAGGTATAATAACGAACGCTGTATTTGCCAATCTCATGGGGATCACTGGTATAATCCCAGAAGGTATCAATTCTGGTGACTCCGACAGAAAGGTTGCTGATGGAGCCGCTGGTGTAAGCCACTCTGTTGCCGGATTCATTATAAATATACACATAATAGTTTCCGGTATCGCTGGTGCTGTACTTGCGAATTCTTACGTAAAAATGAATCGTTTCTCTTGCGTCAAACTCCGTCACATTGTCGGAAGGATCCACGTAGATGCTTGCGGTGGACGCGGCTTTGGCACCCACCGGAAGGAATGAAACGCAAATCAGGAATACCATCGCAGCGCAGAGAATCCTCGCTGCAATCCTATGCTTCGCTTTTGCCATTCTACAATCTCCAATCTAATGTTTTTTTGAGGATAAAGGATTCCACGCGTCAAATAAAACGCTCAAACCGTTGAAAAGTACCACATCTCCCCCCATCCATTCCTGTACCATACTCCAGGCGAAATGGTGCCAAGGATCTGATACACAAGCAAGCGCAAAAGCACTTGCTCTTCAAGCATCATCCCGCTTTGTATTGCAAATACTATAGCAGATCTGTTTTGAAATGTCCACTATTTATTCATTTTTACCGAAAGGAAAACGCGGAGAATCCAGATCCCGGTGAAACCATCATAGAAAACTTATGAAGCCGTGTTCACAGATCCTTTTCCGTTTCTTTCATGTACGTTTAAGATTTTCCGGCTATACTACCGGCAAAGGAGGTCATTCCATGAAAAAACATCGGTTCCTATTTCTCTTCCTTTGCCTTTCCCTTTTTCTGACCGCCTGCGCCACCGCAGGAGACGCCCCCACCGAACCCCCTTCCTCCGGCACAACTGCTGCCCCGGAAACGGTTCCGGCCGTTTCCTCATTGCCTGCTGCCGACGGTGACACAAGTCTGTCCTTCTCCGGCTCCGGGATTACCGTCTCCGGTGATGGTGTGGAAATCAGCGGCAATCAGGCGATCATTTCCCGGTCCGGTACCTATCTGCTCTCCGGTTCTCTGTCCGACGGTCAGGTCATCGTCGATGCCAAGGGAGAAACCGTCATCCTTCTTCTGTCCGGACTGGAGCTGAGCTGCAGCACCGGCGCCCCCGTTTGGATCCAGAGTGCCGAGACGGTGACGATCACCACCGGGGCCGGAACCTCCAACACTCTTTCCAACGGCAGCAGCTTTGAGAATTCCGGCGACAGCAATGTGGACGGCGTCATCTTCTCCAAAGCGGATCTGATTTTTGACGGCAGCGGATCTCTTACGGTCTCCTCCCCGGCCGGGCACGGCATCGTAGGCAAAGACACCGTCACTTTCCTGTCCGGCACCTATTCCGTGGTTTCCCAGGAACATGGGATCTCCGCCAAGGACTCTCTCACGATCATCGGAGGAGACTTCACCCTGCAAACGGGAAAAGATGGTCTCCACGGAGAAAACAAGGACGATATCTCCCTGGGGTCCATCACTGTCAGCGGCGGAGACTTCCGGATTCAGTCCCAAGGTGACAGTGTCAGCGCATCCACGGCACTGTGTGTCTCCGGCGGCAACTTCACCATCACAGCCGGCGGTGGATCCGGCAGCAGAACGGCAGCCACTTCCAGCACAAAAGGCATCAAGGCTGCCGATGTGACCATCACCCAGGGTGTTTTCCACATTGACAGCGCCGATGATGCCATTCACGGGGGAAATGTCACCATTGACGGCGGCAGTTTCACCCTTTCCACCGGAGATGACGGAATCCACGCCGACGAGATGTTGTCCCTTTCCGACGGCCAGATTCAGATCCTCACCAGCTATGAAGGACTGGAAGGACAGACGATCCACATTTCCGGCGGGTATGTGGCGCTCAAATCCTCCGATGACGGCATCAACGCCGCCGGCGGCACAGACGGAAGCGGATTCGGCGGCTTCTTTGGCGGGGACCGGTTCGGCGGAGGCTCCGCCTCACTGACCATTTCCGGGGGCACCCTGTTTGTCAACGCAGGCGGGGACGGTCTGGACGCCAACGGCACCCTCACCGTCTCCGGCGGACAGGTCTATGTATCCGGTCCCACCAATCCCGGCAATGGTGCCTTGGACTACGATGCAGGAGGCACCGTCACCGGGGGCACCATCCTTGCAGCAGGCTCCGCCGGAATGAGCCAGAATTTCTCTCAGGCAGAAAACCAGGGCAGCATTCTTGTCTCCACCGGCGCACAAAATGCCGGAACGGAAATCGCCATTCGGGACGGAAGCGGCAACGTTCTGGCGCAGATGACCGCAGAAGCATCCTATGACTGCGTGGTCATCTCCTGCCCTGGGATCACCGTAGGCGGCACCTATACCGTCACGGCAGGCACCTTTGAGACCCGGATCACCATGACCTCCACCCTCTACGGCGGCGGCATGGGAGGCCCCGGAGGAACGGGCGGTCCCGGAGGTGGCAAGGGAGGCTTCGGACGTCCGTAATCGAAAGATCCAGAGAAAGAACCCCCGCCATGGAGCCATGTTCCATGGTGGGGGTTTGATCATTTCCGGGCTTCGTCCTCATGGAAGGTGTTTTTCAACGCCTTCACCGCAGGAAGACCGGACAGCAGCATCACGGTACCGTCTGCAATGCAGATGCCCAGAGCCACCCGGCGGATGGTTCCGTCATCGCTGCGGGAAAACGGGGACGGAACAAGGATCGTGGAGAAAGAACGGAATCCATCCGATTTCCCGCCACCATCTCCGTTCTTGCCGTATTACACCAGCCTTGCACCGGCGGGGATCTTGTCATCCACCATCACAAGGTTCAGCTTGTCGCCCCGCTCGGCGCTCAGCAGCATACCGCAGCTCAGCTGACCCATCATCTTCCGGGGTGCCAGGTTGGTCACCGCAACCAGGGTCTTGCCCACCAGTTCTTCCGGCTGGTAGTACTTGGCAATGCCGGAAAGGATGGTTCTGGGGGTACCGGTGCCGTCATCCAGGGTGAACTTCAGCAGCTTGTCGCTCTTTTTCACCTTTTCGCAGGAGAGCACCTTCACCACGGTCATATCCACCTTCTCAAAGTCGTCAAAGGCGATCTCTGCTTTCGGCTCCGCCAGAGGCAGCTCCGGCTCGGCCTTCTTGGGCTTGCTCAGCGCTTCCAGGGCAGCCAATTCCTTCTCCATGTCAATTCTGGGGAACAAAGCCGGGCCGTTGACGGTCGCCACATCCGCCGGCAGTACACCAAATACGCCCAGACTCTCCCAATCCATTCTGGCACCGCCCAGACGCTTGCCGATTTCCCCGGCAGTTTGGGGCATGAACGGCGTCAGCAATCCGCCGCAGACACGGATGGTCTCCAGCAGGTTATACAGCACTCTTGCCAGCCGGGGCTTATTCTCCTCGCTCTTGGCCAGAACCCAGGGTGCGTTCTCATCGATATACTTGTTGGCCCGGGAAATGACCTTGAACACCTCGGACAGGGCATTCTGGAAGGCATAATGCTCCATCTGTTCCTCATACTTTGCCCGCAGGCCGGAGACCATGGAAACCAGTTCCGTATCCAGCTCGGGATTTTCGGTCTGTTCAGCAGGCAGCTTCTCTCCGAAATACTTCTGGGCCATGGCTACGGTACGGGAAACCAGGTTGCCCAGGTCATTGGCCAGGTCGGTGTTGATGGTGGAGATCAGCAGCTCGTTGGAGAAGTTGCCGTCGGAGCCGAAGGGGAAAGAACGCAGCAGGAAGAACCGCAGGGCATCCACCCCAAAGCGCTGGGACAGCACATAGGGATCTACCACATTGCCCTTGGATTTGCTCATCTTGCCGCCGTCCAACAGCAGCCAGCCGTGGCCGAACACCTTCTTGGGCAGGGGCAGATTCAGGCTCATCAGCATGGCCGGCCAGATGATGGAATGGAACCGGACGATCTCCTTGCCGATGAAATGGACATCCGCAGGCCAGAACTTCTCCAGATCCTGATACCGGTCGTTCTGGAATCCCAGGGCAGTCATGTAGTTAAACAGGGCATCAATCCAAACGTACACCACATGACCCGGATCAAAGTCCACCGGCACACCCCAGGTAAAGGAGGTACGGGACACACACAGATCCTCCAGCCCTGGCTTGATGAAGTTATTCACCATCTCGTTGACACGGCTTCTGGGCTCCAGGAAATCGGTGTTCTCCAGCAGGTCCTGAACCCGGTCTGCATACTTGCTCAGGCGGAAGAAGTAGGCTTCCTCCTCTGCCTCCTGAACCTCGCCGCCGCAGTCGGGGCACATGCCGTCCACCAACTGGGCATCCGTCCAGAAGCTCTCGCAGGGTTTGCAGTACTTTCCCACATACTTGCCCTTGTAGATGTCGCCGTTGTCGTACATCATCTTGAAGATCTTCTGAATGGAGGCAACGTGGTAATCATCGGTGGTACGGATAAACCGGTCATAGGAAATGTTCATGAGCTTCCACAGATCCTTGACACCGCCTTCTCCCTCCACGATATTGTCCACAAACTGCTTGGGCGTCACACCGGCATTCTTTGCCTTATCTTCAATCTTCTGTCCATGCTCATCCGTTCCGGTCAGGAACATGACATCGTATCCCTGAAGCCGTTTATACCGGGCCATGGTGTCCGTAGCCACCGTGCTGTAAGCGTGGCCGATATGGAGTTTGTCCGAGGGATAGTAGATCGGGGTGGTAATGTAGAAATTCCCCTTGCATTTTTCACACATTTTGATTTCTCCTTCCAATAAGAAAATCGCCCTTGAATCCTCAAGGGCGACAAAACTGACGCGGTACCACCTTGTTTCGCGGGGAAAGCCCGCCTCTTTCACGCTTTCACGGGCGCACCCGGGACCCCCTACCTATCGAAGGTCCGGCTCCGAGGCCATGTTCCGCCGTCTGCATCCGTGCCGCTTTCCACCATCCGCGGCTCTCTGACCGGGCAGTCCGGCATACTCTCCTCTTCACAGCTTTTTATCCTGTTGAGTGCTATTATAGCCGCAAAAGCCAGCCTTTGTCAACCCTTATTCGGTGATTTTCTCGTCAGCAGCAGGGCCAGCGCCACGGCGCTGATTCCCCCTGCCAGCTTTCCCAGAATCACCGCCGGCAGGATCTCCGGAGAAAACCCGGCGGTAAAGCCCAGGTGATCTCCGAACACAAACGCCGCCGACACCGCAAAGGCAATGTTGACCACCTTTCCCCGGCTGTCCATATCCTTCACCATACCAAAGGTGGCGATGGAATTGGCAAGGCTGGCTACCAGGCCGGCGGCGGCAGTCTCATTGATTCCCAGGGCACGCCCTGCCAGGCTCAGGGGCTTGCGCAGCAGTTTCGTCGCCGCCAACACCAGCGGAAAGGCGCCTGCCAGCACAATGGCAATGGAGCCTACGGTTTCAAAGCCTTCCGAAATGGGTGCAAGGCCGGGAATTACCACAAATCCCGTGAGATTTTCCACAATGGTGGCAGCCAGTCCCACGGTAATCACAGCAACCACCCCTTTTCCGAAGGCGGAAAAGGCGAGAATCATGGCCCTTTCCGCCCGCCAGAGCCCCAGGGCAATGAGTACCGCCATCAGCCCAATGGGGATCAGGTTCCGCAGCACCGGAAGCAACGCCATCCCCATGGTAAGTCCTCCCACCAGTACGCCAACCGGGATGGTCACCACCCCGCACAGGATCCCCTTTGCCAGAGCCGGGCGATCCTCCGGATTCAGAATGCCCATTGCCACCGGAATGGTAAAGACCACGGTGGCGCCCAGCATAGAGCCGGTGATGACACCCCCCAGCAGGGCCGCATCCCGGTTGGGCGTCAGCTCCATAGCCAGGGAGCCGCCGCCCATATCGCAGGCCAGGATGGTACCGGCGAACATGGCAGGATCTGCCCCCAGGAAACGATAGACCGGCACGATCACCGGCCGCAGAATGGCTGCCAGCACCGGCGACAGGGCGATGATTCCCACCATGGCCAGTGCCAGAGAGCCCATGGCCAGGATGCCGTTTTCAAATTCCTGACCGAATCCCAGCCGGTTTCCGAAAATCCGGTCCAGCCCGCCGATGACGGCAAACACGGCCATAATGCCGATGAGGATTTCATGGGCAGACATGGCTCTGACCCTCGTCGATAATGGCAACCACGGCGGCATCAATGGGGGCATCCATGCAGTATCGGGATGCCACGGTGCCCATAGCCAGCAGCACGCTGTCTCCGTTTCCCGCACCCACCTGATCCGCAGCCACAAGCTGCTCCGTTCCGGTGCGGATCACCAGGAAGGTCTGTCCTGCCAGGCAGCCTGCCTTCCGGGTGGCCCACACGGATCCCACCACTTTTCCGATTTTCAATGCAATCCCTCCAATATTTCCCTGGCAAGGGGTGTCAGCACCGCCCCCGGCGGAGGAGCCATGCCGGTTTCCGCCAGATGCCGGGCCTGTTCCGCGGTGACCAGATTCTTTCTGGCGCCGTCGGTAAACAGGATCCCCCAATTCTTGAGCTGCCGCTGGGCCGAAGCCACAGCACAGCAAAGACTTCGGTTCTTCCCGCCTGTCGGAAGACCGGGCGTGTAGAGGATCACGGGTTTCCCTTCCGCCAGTGCCTCCAGCACTGCTTCCTCCCGGAAGCACAGAAGCTGCCCCAGGGTCAGCGAGCCAATGACCACTCCCTCGTAGGGAGCTTCCTTCACATATTCCCACGGATCCGGCAGATCCGGCGGATGCCCCAGCAGCAGCGCCCGCTTCATGTCAGGATCCTCCCGAAATCTCCTTTTCGGAAGCCGCAGGCGTTGGCCTCGTCATAATCCAGGTGGGCCCGTGGAGCAAACTTCTCCGACACCCGGATCACCGTGTGGGAAAACACCAGTCCCCGGGGGCCGGTGGTCTGCAGAGCCACCTGATCTCCGTCTTTCACATGAAAACGCTCCGCATCCGCAGGCGTCAGGTGGATATGCCGCATGGCAACGATGACCCCGTGATCCAGTACCACGGAGCCCCGCTCCGTCTCCAGCACCGCGCCGGGGCTTCCGGCGGTGTCCCCGGACTGCTTCAGCGGGGGATCCAGTCCCAGAGTCACGGCATCGGTCCGGGACACCTCCACCTGCGCTTCCGAACGCTCCGGGCCAAGCACCGCCACGTTGTCAAACCGGCCCCGGGGCCCCAACACCCGAACCCGCTCCCTGGCCACAAACTGCCCCGGCTGGGACAGGGGCTTTTCCGGCGTCAGAAGATGGCCGAACAGGGTCATACTCTGCTCTTTGGTCAGGTGCACATGCCGTCCCGACGCCTCGATTTCCACGAATCCGCTTCGGAGGATCTTCTCCGCAAGCTGATCCAGATCCATTTTTCCGTCACCTCTTTCCGCTTTCCGCCTTCATGCGGATCATAAGGATCCACAGAAGGCTGCTCAGACGGTTCAGCGCCTCCACCAGATCTGCCCGAAGGAGAAGACCGTCCCGATCTGTGAAGGCCTCTACGGCTGCAAGCTCCGCCTGTCTTGCCATACACCTGGCAAGATTTACAGAAAGCAACGCCTGACTATCCTCCGCCGAGGGCATGAAGTGCCCCTGGCCATAATACCGTTCCGGATGATGGCTGTGCTCCCGCTGCTGCTGGGAGGTCAACCCCAGAAGCGGCTTCTGAGGTACCGGCTCCTCCATCACCTCATAGCGGATCAGGTGCCTTGCAAAATCCAGAAGCTCCCCCAGTTCCCCGGCAAAGGGGGCCGGACTGTTCTTCTGAGCCACCAGCAGCGAGGCCTCCAGCGTATCCATCCGCCCCCGCAGCACGATCCGGGGGTGGGTCTTGGGAACCAGCACATTCCCTCGCAGGTGTGTCAGATTTTCCGGTTTTTCCGCAAGAACACCCCCGTCGATCCGGGTGTAGGAAGGGATCTCCCCCCTTCCCTCCCGGATCTCGATATGCTCCGCCGTCAGAAAATCTCTGGCCTCGCTGGTCAGGATGTCCCCCTTGGGGAGAAAAAACACCCGTTTTCCATCCCGGTTCCGTACCGTGCTTCTGACGGTCTCCAGTGTGTGCAGCATCAGACCTGCTGGGCGCCGCCCTTATGGGGCAGGATCGCGTCCACCTCGCTGTGGGGTCTGGCAATGACATGGACAGAGATCAGCTCCCCCACCTTTTCCGCCGCCGCGGCGCCGGCATCCGTTGCCGCCTTTACGGCGCCCACATCTCCCCGTACCAGTACGGTGACCAGGCCGCCGCCCACCTGCTCCTTGCCGATGAGCTGCACATTGGCAGACTTTACCATGGCATCTGCCGCTTCAATTGCCCCGACCAGACCCTTGGTCTCAATCATTCCCAAAGCATTTGTGTCCATCATGATCCATCCTTTCTCAGTTCAGCCGCTTCAAAATCTGTTCCGTAAGTCTTTCCACCAGGTCATCGGAGATCACCGCAGCGGTTTCCGGTGTCTCCGTTCCCCAGGCCACCCGGCGGATGTTGATCAGATCCATGGGGGAGATGTTATTGGACGAGCTGCTGCCGCCCACGGCCCCGCAGCCCAGGGTCAGGGCCGGGAACAGCCCGGTGGTCTTCCCGATGCCGCCCAGGGCAGAGGGAGTGTTCACCAGAAACCGGGATACCGGAATCGCCATGGCAAACCGGGTGATGGCCTGCTCGTCCGTTCCATGAAAGCTGAAGGTATGACCGCTGCCCTCATGGGTCAGCACCTCCACTGCCTTGTCCAGCACCGCATCCTCATTTTCCATCACAAAAAACGCCAGCACCGGGCAGAGTTTTTCCATGGAATAGGGCCGGGTGGGACCGGCTTCCTGCTCCCGGGCTACCAGGATCTTCGTCCCTTCCGGCACGGTAAATCCGGCCATCCGGGCAAGCTGTCCGGCGGTTTTTCCCACGATCTCCGGATTCAGGCCCCCGGTGGGCTTGAACAGCAGCTTTGCCAGCATTCCCGCCTGGGAGGAATCCATGAAGTAGAATCCCATGGCGGAAGCGGCCTTTCGAACCTTCTCCTCCATGCACCGTTCCACGATCATGCTCTGCTCCGAGGCACACACCGTACCGTTGTCAAAGGTTTTGGATTGAAGAATGCAGGAAAGGGCATGGTTCACATCCGCCGACCTGTGGATATAGGCCGGCCCGTTGCCCGCTCCCACGCCGATGGCAGGCTTTCCGGAGGAATAGGCCGCCTTCACCATGCCCGGTCCGCCGGTAGCCAGGATCAGATTGACCTCCGGTGCCGCCATCAGCTCCTGGCAGCCTGCCATGGAGGGGATGGAGAGACAACCTACGCTGCCCTCCGGAGCACCTGCCGCCTCAGCCGCCCGGGCCACGATCTTCGCCGCCTCCAGGGTGCATTTTGCCGCCTTTGGGTGAGGCGAAAACACCACGGTGCACCCTGCCTTCAGGCAGATCAGCGCCTTGTAGCACACTGTGGAGGTGGGGTTCGTGCTGGGTACGATGCCGGCCACCACGCCCATGGGCACACCGATCTCCCATAGCTTCTGCGATGTGTCCCGCTTTAATACGCCTGCCGTTTTCATGGGCAGGATCCGATGAAGCACCGTCTCGGATGCAAACAGGTTTTTCTCCGTTTTGTCTGCCGCATTGCCGAATCCGGTCTCTTCCACCGCCATCCTTGCCAGCCATTCCGCCTTCTCCGAAAAAGCCTTTGCTATGGCGGTGCAGATCCCGTCGATCTGCTCCTGAGAAAACGAGGCAAGCCGCCTCTGGGCCTCCTTTGCCCTGCGGCTTAGGCACCTTGCCTCCTGCCGCGCCTGCAGATCCCGATCAAGTTCCACTGTCATTCCCCCTTGGATTCTGAGCCACCTCCGCCACCGCATCCGCAAATGCCCTGCAGGCTGCGTCGCAGGCCGATTGGCTGCCGCTGACCAGCCCGCCGCCGAAGTTTGTCTGGCTGGGCGGCTCATATAGTTTACATAACTTGACGTCCGCTGCCTTCAGTGCCGCATCCATGGCATACATGGCCTCCAGCGGCGGGGCAATCAGATAGGCAAGGGCCGATCCCTCCGGCACTCCCGCCTCCGCGGACAAATAACTTCCTGCGCTGCTGACCGTGTGGGCCAGATAGGGAACCTCTCCTGCTTGGGAAAAGCCTACCCGCTTCAGGGCTCCCAGTGCCGCCTCCATGCCGCTGCGGACTGCCCCGGGGGTTTTCCCCGCCAGAATCCCGATCACTTCCCCGGCATTGGGTGTGGAGGCGTTTGCGGCACCGGCATAAAAGCTCCTGCCGTAGCATACCGTCACCTCGGCAGCCTTGGTCGCCTCATCCAGGGCGATATAGGTGGCATCGTCGCAGTCCGTGGTCAGCATTCCCAGGGCAGGGTATCCCGCCGGCGCACCCAGTGCCTTTCCCAGCTCCTCCGCGTTGGCAAGATACCTTACCGCCAACACCCGAACCGGGATCATGCTCCTGCCTCCGACTGCAGGGCCACGCCGGAGGTTCGGCGCTGCAGGATGGTCTCAATCAGGTCAGCGGCAAAGGCCCCCGCCTCCACTGCAGGAGTGCCCTGATCGTGGATGTTGGAGATCACCGTCCGGGCGGACTCCGGGATCCCCCGGTGGGCCTTGTAGGTGATATAGGCGGACATACTCTTGTCCGTTACCAGGCCGGGCCGCTCCCCCACCAGCATACACACCACCTCACAGCCGATCACATCGGAGATGGCATCTCCCGCTCCTACCCGGCAATACCGCACGAAGATGGGTTTTCCGGTTTCGATGCCCTTGGACCGCAATCCTGCCTGCAGGGCTTTCATGCAGTCCACCGCATTGGCGGTGATGGCGGCGGAGGAAAGGCCGTCCCCAACCACGATCTGCACCCGGGGTGCCGTGGGAATGGCTGCTTTCAGGGCAGCCGCCGTCTTTTCGGACAGGATCCTGCCCAGATCCGGCCGGGTCAGGTACTGCTCCTTGTCCTCGCAGCAGGTCTGAATCGCTATCATCCCGTTTTTCTCCGGAAAATCCTCCGGCACCTGGGAGAATACCGCATCCTGGGCAGCCGCATGATCTGCCCGGAAGCGCAGCATCGTCAGCGTCTTGTACCGGGCACCGGCCTTTCCGCAGCCCAGCCGGGCAGGGGTCCGGCTCTTCAGCTTCCGAAATTCCTGCCCGTTTTCCGGGTTCTCTGTCAGGTATAGCTTCCGCAGGTCAATCTGCGTCACATCCGGCACAAAGGCCTGGCTGCAGCCCTCTTTCTGCTCCGGCTGGGGCGCCGTAGGGCGGTAATCACCGCCTTTGACCTGAGGCTCCATCTGCCCCAGCAGCTCCGCCACCATGGCCTTTAATTCCTCTTTGTTCATATTGCCTCCTAAAAAATCAGGCTGGAGCCGTCGCCGGCCTTCTGCGTCAGATGTCCGTTTTCCACGAAGCCCATCTTCTCCAGCCAACGCTGAAACTCCGGGATGGCGGTCTTGCCCGTGATCTCCCGCAAGGCCGCCGTCTCCCGGAAGCCGGTGGTCTGGTAATTGAGCATAATGTCGTCCCCGTGGGGAATGCCCATAAAGTAGTTGCAGCCTGCCGCCGTCAACAGGGTGGCCAGGTTTTCGATGTCGTTCTGGTCCGCCTTCATATGGTTGGTGTAGCAGCAGTCACAGCCCATAGAGATTCCGGTGAGCTTGCCCATGAAGTGATCCTCCAACCCGGCACGGGTGACCTGTCGTGCATCATACAGATACTCCGGTCCGATAAACCCCACAACCGTATTCACCAGGAAGGGAGAATAGTGCTTTGCAAAGCCGTAGCACCTGGCCTCCATAGTCACCTGATCCGTTCCGAAGTGGGCATCGGAGGACAGTTCGGAGCCCTGACCGGTTTCAAAATACAGCACATTCGGACCCTCTGCTGTCCCCTGATGCAGCAAAAGATCCCGGGCATCCTTCAGCGTTTGGGCGGTAAAGCCAAAAGCCTCGTTGCCCTTCTGGCTTCCGGCGATGGACTGAAAGATCAGGTCCGCCGGTGCGCCCTGTTCCACCGCCTTCATCTGGGTGGTCACATGGGCCAGCACGCAGGTCTGGGTGGGGATCTCCCACTTTTCCTGAATCTCCCGGAAGCGGCGAAGGATCCTCCCCGCCTGCTCCGCCGAATCCGTCACCGGGTTCAGGCCGATCACCGCATCCCCGGCGCCGAAGCTGAGTCCTTCCAGCACCGAGGCCGTGATCCCCTCCGGGTCATCGGTGGTATGATTGGGCTGCAGCCGGCAGGAAAGGGTACCAGGCAGGCCGATGGTGGTGTTGCAGTGGGCGGTAACCCGGATTTTTGCCCCGGCATAGATCAAATCCAGGTTGCCCATGAGCTTGGCCACCGCCGCCACCATCTCCGAGGTCAGCCCCCGGCTCAGTTTTCGGATGTCATCCCCGGTGGTGGTCTCCGACAGGATCCACTCCCGCAGATCACTGACCGTCCAGCGGCGAATGTGCCGGTAGACCTGCTCGTTCACATCATCCTGGATGATCCGGGTCACTTCGTCCTGTTCGTAGGGCACCGCAGGATTCTCCCGCAGGTCCTCCAGCTTCACGGCAGACAGCACCACCTTTGCCGCCACCCGTTCCTTGGCGTTTTCCGCCGCCAGACCTGCCAGCCGATCCCCGGTCTTTTCCTCGTTGGCCTTTGCCAGCACCTCTTTGAGATCCCGAAATGTGTAGGTTTTTCCCAATAATGTTGTTTTCAGCAGCATAACTTCCCTCTTATCGTGACAAAATCAATGTTTTTACCACCACCGGCAGCGCACCGCCCACCGGATTTCCCACATCCAGATAGTCCCCCGGATGCAGGCGCACCCGATCCACGCACAAAAGCGTCTTTTCCGGCTGTAAAAGACGGAGGGCGTGTCCCAGGGATTTGGCCATATCCCGCTCCAGCACCACCCCGGCAAGGCTCTCCCCGGCTCCGGCAATCCCCCGGGCCAGCCGCTCCACGTCATCATACCCCGTCTTTCCCATCCCCGGAAAAAACAGAAGCACCGGCTCGTCCCATTGGGAGATCTCCTTCTGAATCCGCCGAAAAATGTCCTCCGATGATCGCCGCAGATCCTCTTCTTCCATACAGGCAACGGGAAGATTCTTTTGTGGGAGCTTGACTCCCTCATAGTACACCGTGCTGCCTGACAGAGTGGTGCTGTGACTTCCGGCCCCGATGACCGTAGCCCGGATCGTATGAGTGCCCAGCCTGTAGTCCCCTGCGCACAGGCGGCTTTTCCGGATGGCCGATCCCAATGCCGGACCGATATCCCCGAATTCCCAATTCTTCCGGGGTGTTTCGATGCAGTCCGCCACGCCTCCGGAAAAGGAGATCGTTACCGACGCATCCGGAAGGGTCACCGTCCGGTTGGTGATCAGGCTCCGGGGAATCGTAAAATCCGGCCGCAGCCCTGCTGCGGCTTCCAGAGAATGAACCAGCAGTTCCGTCACCGCCCAGATCTTCTCCTCCTCCGGATGATCTCCGGGCCGCAGGTCCGTAAGATTCTGAAGAACGGGGGACACATAGGAAACTCTGCCGTCTTCTCCCAGTATGATCAGCCGGCCGCCCACGTTCAGGCACCCGGTCTGCAGGATCTGCCCCTCATGGATCAGCGCCATGTTGGCGGTGCCCCCGCCGATGTCAAAATGCAGCACCCAGCCCCCGGTTTGTTCGGACCATACATCGGCACCGGCGCCTTTGGCTGCCAGCACACTCTCCAGATCCGGTCCGGCGGTGGCCACCACAAAGTCTCCCGCCATGCCGGATAGCTGCCGCAGCACCGCATCGGCATTTTCCCGACGGGCTGTCTCCCCGGTGATGATCACCGCGCCGGTATCCACATCCCCCGGGGCAATGCCGGCGCTGCGGTACTCCCGCTGCACCAGCTCCAGGAGCCCGGGTCCGTCGATATGGCTTTCGTCCAGCAGCGGAGTAAAGTAGACCGGGCTTTCGTACAGGATCTCCCGGCTTCCGATCTCCATCTCCGGAACGGAAAAGGCAGAGGCCCGGTTTTCCACCAGAAGCCGGGATACCACCATCTGGGTGGAGGTGGTTCCCACATCCAGGCCCACGCTGACAAGGGTTTTCACAGGTCCGCCACCTCCCCCAGGATCTCCCGGAGGAAGGTTTCCGTCACCGGAACCGGATTGCTTCCGGCGCAGGCATCCTGGCACGCCGTGCGGAGGATCCCCGGCAGCCGCGAACGAAGCTCCGGAACCGGAATCCCTGCCTGGGATAGGGTCTCCGGCAGGCCAAGCTGCCTTCGCAGCTCCTTCAGGGCATTTTTCAGATTCCGCAGAGCCATAAAGTCCGAGGCCCCGGGGATCCCCGCCTGCCGGGCAAGCCGGGCATACCGCTCCGGTGCCCGCTTGCTGTTGCACTCCACCACCGCCGGCAGCAGCACGGCGTTGAGTCTGCCGTGGGGCACATGGAATGCTCCGCCCAGGCTGTGGGACAGGGCATGGCAGGCCCCCAGCCCTGCCTGGGAAAAGGCGCAGGCTGCCATGGTGGAGGCATAGTGCAGATCCATCCGGACGGACACCATCCCGTTTCGGGAAAGAGGGAGCTTTTCCAGAATCTCCCTCAGCGCCGATGCCGCCAGACTGTCGCTGAGAGGGCTGTGCCCCAGAGCTGCAAATGCCTCCACCGCGTGTGCCGCCGCGTCATATCCGCTGTCCGCGATCAGGCCGGCGGGCAGCTCCCGCAGCAGGTCCCCATCCAGAATGGCGACTTCCGGGGTCAGCGCCGAGTCCACCAGGGGGTATTTGGTCTGCCCTGCGGTGATCACCGCAAAGTCCGTCACCTCTGCTCCGGAGCCGGAGGTGGTGGGCACCGCTACGAGAGTGCTGCCGATCCCCGAAAAGAACCGTGCCGCCTTGGCGCAGTCCATAGCGCTGCCGCCTCCCAGAGCCAGCACCGTATCCGGCCGGAATTTCTGCATTTGAGAGGCCGCCTCCGCCACGGTGCGCACATCGGGATCCGGCGTAACACCGTCGAAATACCCGGTTTCCTCCGCCCCGGTCATGCAGGCGATTCGCTCCGCCGTGCCGTTTTTGACGAAGAACGGATCCGCCACCATAAAAAGCCGCCGGATATCCATCTCTTTCAGGGCAAGGACCGCTCCGTCTCCGCCGATGATCTTTGTTTTACAGGAAAAGCTAACCACATTTACACCGCCTTTTCTCTGGTAGCATTCCCAGTTTGAGGAAAATCATGTGCAGAAGAAAAAATAGTTGTAGGAAAACAAGAACAAATGTGCTATCATAGAGGAAATGAGGTGAATTGCCATGGAAAACGAAGAAAACGCCAACCCCCAGGAAGAAACAAAATACGTCCCCCGCCCCGTCTGGCAGGTCTGGTGTGCCCGGATCGGTCTTGTGGTCTTTCTGATTCTGCTGGCCCTGTACTTCCGCAACATTGCCTTCGGAGGTGCCTGATGCGGATTCTGGGGATCGATCCCGGCTACGGGATCACCGGCTTCGGGGTCATTGAAGGGGACCTGGGCCAATACCGCCTGCTGAAATGCGGAGCCATCACCACCCCGCCGGGAGCGGATTTCTCCGCCCGCCTGGAGATGATCTACGAGGATATGCGGCAGCTTCTTGCCGTGACGAAGCCGGATGCCGTGGCCATTGAAGAGCTGTTCTTCGGCCACAACGTTACCACCGGCATCGGCGTTGCCCAGAGTCGTGGGGTGATTTTGCTGGCTGTCCGTCAGGCCGGCGTGGAGCTTTTTTCCTACAAGCCCATGCAGGTCAAGCAGGCAGTGGTGGGCTACGGCAACGCCACCAAGCATCAGGTCATGGACATGACCAGACGGCTGCTCCATCTGGAGCGGATGCCAAAGCCGGATGACGCCGCCGATGCCATTGCCATTGCCCTTTGCCACGCCCGCTGCGCCACCTCCCTTCTGGGACGGGTGGCAAATGAAAACAAACGAGGTTTTTGACCATGCTATACTATGTATCCGGAAAAGTGGCCCTTTTGGAGCCGGGGATCGCCGTGATCGACTGCGGCGGCGTGGGGTATGAGTGCCACATCACCGCCTATACTGCTGCACAGTTGAAGCTGAACCAAAATGCGCGGCTGTTTGTCACCGAATCCATCCGGGAGGACGCCTATGATCTGTTCGGTTTTTCCTCCCGGGAGGAGCAGCGGTGCTTCAACCTGCTGACCTCCGTCAACGGCGTAGGCCCCAAGGCCGCAATCTCCATTCTCTCTGCCGGAGGACCTCAGAATTTCACTCTGGCAGTCATGACCGGGGATGAGAAAATGCTCACTGCTGCCCAGGGTGTAGGCAAAAAGCTGGCTCAGCGCATCATTCTGGAGCTGAAGGACAAGCTGGGCGGCACGGCGGAGCTGGATTTCTCCGGCGTCACCGTCTCCGCTGCCCCTGCCCCCTCCGGTGCGCTCTCCCTGGCCACTGCTGCGCTGCAGGAGCTGGGCTATTCCTCCGGGGAAATCAGCACCGCCCTGAAGGGCGTGGATCCCGGTGCCACCACCGAGGAAATGGTCCGCTATGCGCTGCGGGCCATGGTCATGAAGGGCTAAGGAGGAAAGAACGAAATGAGTCTTGAATTTTCCGAAGAACTGGACAGCCCCATCATCTCTCCCACCTTTGCTCCACAGGATGCCGGAGAAATCGGCCTGCGCCCGAAGCTGCTGTCGGACTACACCGGTCAGGAGAAAGCCAAGGGCAACCTGTCCGTCTATATTGAAGCGGCCCGCCGCAGAAACGAGCCGCTGGACCACACCCTGCTCTACGGTCCTCCCGGTCTGGGCAAAACCACTCTGGCGGGGGTCATCGCCAATGAGATGGGGGTAAACATCCGCATCACCTCCGGTCCCGCCATTGAAAAGCCGGGTGATTTGGCAGCTCTGCTGACCAATCTGAACCCCGGCGACATCCTGTTCATCGACGAAATCCACCGCCTGAACCGGGTGGTGGAGGAGATCCTCTACCCTGCCATGGAGGATTTTGCCATCGATATCATCGTGGGCAAGGGTCCCTCCGCCAATTCCATCCGGCTGGATCTTCCCAAGTTCACGCTGGTCGGCGCAACCACCCGGGCAGGACAGCTTTCCGCTCCCCTGCGGGACCGGTTTGGTGTCAGCCTGCGGCTGGAGCTGTACACCCCGGAGGAGCTGGCACGGATCGTCACTCGTTCCGCCGCCATTCTGGGTATGGACATTGACCCACGGGGTGCAATGGAGATTGCCTCCCGAAGCCGGGGCACCCCCCGGATCGCCAACCGTTTCCTCCGCCGGGTCCGGGACTTCGCCCAGGTCATGGGAGACGGAGTCATCACCAAGGAGGCGGCGGATCTGGCGCTTTCCCGGCTGGAGGTGGACAAGCTGGGGCTGGACAACATCGACCGCAGGATGCTCACCGCCATCATCCGCAATTATTCCGGCGGTCCCGTAGGTCTGGAGACCCTGGCAGCCACCATCGGGGAGGAAGCCGTGACCCTGGAGGACGTGTACGAGCCGTATCTGATGCAGCTTGGATTTCTGACCCGGACTCCCCGGGGCCGCTGTGTCACCTCCCTGGCATACGAGCATTTGCACATCGACCATGTCTCTCAGGATCAGTTTGAGATCTGAAATATGGAAAAAGTGCATAAATCTTTTTTCAGAATAAAATATTTTTCATAAAGGATTGACAATTCCGCTATTCCTATGCTATAATCCGGTTTGTGGTCACGCCACATATATTATTTGACTCCGCGTTACCACCAGTGTTTGGTAGTCACTTACGGGGCAACAACTATCCGAAGAGAGGTATTATCCATGTACGAAGACAAGACTTTAGTTTGCAAAGAGTGCGGCAAGGAATTCGTTTTCACCGCCGGTGAGCAGGAATTCTACGCAGAGCGCGGCTTCCAGAACGAGCCCCAGCGCTGCAAGGCATGCCGTGATGCTCGCAAAAACAATGCCCGTGGTCCCCGTGAGTTCTTCACCGCTACCTGCGCACGCTGCGGCGGCGAGGCAAAGGTTCCCTTCGAGCCCAAGTCCGACCGTCCCGTGTACTGCAGCGAGTGCTTCGCTCAGATGCGTGCCAACGGCTGATTTTTTGCAGAATGCGTATGTAGAAGCAGGACCGGTTCTCCGGTCCTGCTTTTTCTGTTCTTTTCGCCGAACAGACCCTGATCCGTTCTTTATTTCTCCGGTTTCTTTTCTGCCCGGATCACCGGAACCTCCGGATCCCGGATCTCCTCGGTAATGGGCCGGTCCTTCTCTTTCATGTGCTCACCCCCCACTTAGGATGGTCCTTTTTCCGGTTTTTCATCCCGGAACCCTTGACTTTCCGAAGAAAAGAAAGTAATATAGTTGCATATGCAACTAATATGCAAGGAGGCGATTATATGTCCAGTATCAGCCGGGACATTACGGAAATCTCTCGCTGTGCTGCCCAGTACCGCACGGAGCGTCTGGCACCGCTGGGACTGAAATCCTGCCACGGAAGCTACCTTCTGGTCATCTGTGATGAGCCGGGCATCTCTCAGGACAAGCTTGCTCAGAGGATCTGCATCAACAAAAGCAACGTTGCACGTCAGGTGGCTTCTCTGGAAGAGGACGGCTTTATTACCCGCACGCCCTCCAAAGAGGACAGGCGGGTCATTATGCTGTTTCCCACCCAGAAAGCGCTGGATGTCCTCCCTGCGATCCGCAAGGTTCTGGGGGATTGGCGCGATTTCCTCACGTCCGATCTGACCC
This sequence comes from Bacillota bacterium, assembly GCA_029224785.1. GTDB lineage: Bacteria > Bacillota > Clostridia > Oscillospirales > Oscillospiraceae > Faecousia. The sequence continues at coordinate 46,798 of JAQXVF010000045.1, read as the reverse complement.
CGGAAGAACAGGAGCAGCTTCTGACCATGCTGCACAAACTCCGTCAAAAGGCGCCCAACTGGACGGAGGCGCTGTGAAATGCTTCAACTGAAGAAATACATTCTGCCTTACCTTCCCATTATCCTGTTGACCACCCTGATCAAGCTGGGGGGCGCTGTGATGGAGCTTCTGATCCCCGACCTGATGGAGACCATGCTGGATGTGAAGGTCGCCGAGGGTGACCTGCAAGGCATTTACCTCTACGGCGGACTGATGCTTCTGTGCGCGGTGCTCTGCCTCGTTTTGAACATCATCGCCAACCGGATGAGCGCCTTCAGCTCCGGAAAGATCACAAAAGCCATCCGCCACGACCTGTTCCGGCGGCTGGGCACCCTCTCCGCGGCTCAGATGGATGCCATGACGGTCTCCTCCGCAGAGTCCCGTCTCACCAGCGACACCTACAACATCAACCAGCTCCTTGCCCGGCTTCAGCGTCTGGGCATCCGCGCCCCCATCCTGCTGCTGGGCGGCACCATCATGATGCTGAAAATGGAACCGGTGCTGGCTTTGGTGCTCATTGCTCTGCTGCCTGTCATCGCACTTGTGGTCTGTTTTGTCACGAAAACCAGCGTACCCCTGTACACCAAACAGCAGTTTGTGCTGGACAAGGTGGTGCGGGTGGTCCAGGAGAACATCACCGGCATCCGGGTCATCAAGGCCCTGAGCAAGTCCGAGTATGAGAAGCAGCGCTTCCACAATGTGAACGACGAGCTGACACAGGTGGATCAGAAGGCGGGTATCGTCACCTCCGTCACCAATCCCGCCTCCTCCCTGACGCTGAACATCGGCCTGACCCTGGTGGTGCTCATCGGTGCCTTCCGGGTGGACGCAGGTGCCTGCAAAAGCGGTGTCATCGTGGCGTTTTTGCAGTACTTTGTGATGATCCTCAACGGCATGATGGGCGTTACCCGGATCTTCGTCATGTGGTCCAAGGGGGAAGCCAGCGCAAAGCGGGTGGCTCAGGCCCTTTCCACTCCGGACGATCTGACCGTGATCCCCGCCCGGGAACCGGAACCGGATGCTCCCCACATCGAGTTCCGGGACGTGAGCTTTTCCTACACCGGCATCGGCAAAAATGTGGACCATCTCTCCTTCCGTCTGGAGCACGGCCAGACCCTGGGTATTCTGGGTGCCACCGGCTCCGGCAAAACCACCATCCTGAATCTGCTCCTGCGGCTCTACGATCCTCAGGAGGGCAAGATCCTGCTGGACGGGCAGGACATCCGCTCCATCCCCTATGAAACCCTGCGAAAAAAGTTCGGTATTGTGTTCCAAAATGACTTTCTTGCCGCCGGCACCATCGGAGAAAACATCCGGTTCTTCCGGGATCTTCCCCAGGAGGCTGTTTCCCAGGCTGCCCATCACGCCCAAGCCGATTTTATCCGGACAAAGGAAGGGCAGATGGATGCCAGCGTGGTCATGCGGGGCAACAACCTTTCCGGCGGCCAGAAGCAGCGTATTCTGATCGCCCGGGCCTTGGCAGGCAATCCGGAAATCCTGGTTTTGGACGATGCGTCCTCTGCCCTGGACTACCGGACAGACTCCCTGCTGCGCAAAGCTCTTCGGCAGCACTACCGGGATACCACCACTGTGCTGGTGGCCCAGCGGATCAGCTCTCTGCGGCACGCAGACCTGATCCTGGTCCTCTCCGACAGCCAGGTCATCGGCGCAGGCACCCATGAGCAGCTCATGGAAACCTGCGAAGAGTACCGGATCATCGCCCAGACCCAGATGGGCGACGGAAAGGAGGGCGCCTGATGGCCAATCCCAACATCATCGGCGGCAACCGGTACAGCCGCGGTGAAATGAACGGTGACAACCGGGCCCAGAAAGCCGCGAAGATCCCAAAAGGGCAGCTTCTGCGCCGCCTCTGGCGCTATCTGGGCGGGAACCGGCTGCTGCTGATTCTGGCTCTTTTCCTGTCTGTCAGCAGCAGCGTGCTGAACCTGTACGGGCCCAAGCTCTCCGGTCAGGCCATCAATGCCATTTCCGGGGCCGGGAACGTGGATTTCCCCGTCGTATACCGCTGTGCCTTTCTGATGGCCGTATTCTACATATGCTCCAGTCTGCTGTCCTTCCTGCTGCAGGTGGTCGTCATCCGCCTCTCCCGGAGGATCTCCCGGCAGATGCGCCGGGACGTTTTCGAGCGACTGACCACCCTTCCCGTCAGCTTCTTTGACCGGTACCAGACCGGTGACATCATCAGCACCATCACCTATGATGTGGACACCGTGAACCAGTCCATTTCCACGGATCTGCTGCAGGTACTGCAGAGCATCGTTACCGTGACGGTTTCCTTTTGGATGATGCTCTCCATCGCACCGAAGCTGGTCCTGGTCTTTGCCGTCACCGTTCCCATGACGATCTTCTTCACCAAATGGCTGACAAAGCGGGTTCGTCCTCTGTTCCGCCGCCGCAGCGCCAAGCTGGGACAGCTCAACGGCTTTGTGGAGGAGATGCTCTCCGGTCAGAAGACCATCCGGGCCTACGGACGGGAAGAGGCGGTGCTGAAGCAGTTTGATGAGCGGAACCAGGAGGCTGTGGATGCCTACACCGTTGCAGAGGCCAACGGTACCATCACCGGGCCCTCCGTCAACTTTATCAACAACATTTCCCTGTCCATGGTGTGCGTCTTTGGTTCCGTGCTGTTCCTTCGGGGCCATCTTCTGCTGGGTCATCTGTCCAGCTTCGTGCAGTACTCCCGCCGGTTCTCCGGGCCCATCAACGAGTTTGCCAACATCATCGCCGAGCTGCAAAGCGCCTTCGCCGCCGCGGAGCGTGTGTTCTCCCTGATCGACGCCCAGCCGGAAGTACCGGATGCCGAGGATGCGGAGGAGCTGACGGATGTGAAGGGGGATGTGCGGCTGGAAAAGGTGGACTTTTCCTTTGTTCCCGGAACCCCCATCATCGAAGATCTGAGCTTCCATGCCCCTCCCGGCTCCATGACCGCCATTGTCGGCCCCACCGGAGCCGGCAAGACCACCATCATCAACCTGCTGATGCGGTTCTACGACACCGACAGCGGATGCATCTACTTGGACGGCAAGGACATCCGCACCCTGACCCGGGCATCCCTGCGGAAAGCCTACACCATGGTCCTTCAGGACACCTGGCTGTTCCACGGCACCATTTACGACAACCTGGTCTACGGAAAGCCCGGTGCCACCATGGAAGAGGTGGTTGCCGCCGCCAAAGCAGCCCATATCCACTCCTACATTTCCCGGCTGCCCGATGGGTACAACACCGTTCTGTCCGACAACGGCACCAGCATATCCAAGGGCCAGAAGCAGCTTCTGACCATTGCCAGAGCCATGCTGCTGGATGCCAATATGCTGATCCTGGATGAGGCCACCTCCAATGTGGATACCCGGACGGAGCAAAAAATCCAGGACGCCATGCGGAAGCTGATGCAGGGCAAGACCTGCTTCATCATCGCCCACCGTCTGTCCACCATCCGCTCTGCGGACCACATTCTGGTCCTGAACGAAGGAAAAGTCGTGGAACAGGGCACCCACGACAGCCTGATGGCCCAAAACGGGTTTTACAGCAGCCTTTACCATTCCCAGTTCGACAGCGTATCCTAAAACAAGCAAGCCCCCGGGGGACCGGATTCCGGAACGGAACCGAGTCTCCCGGGGGATATTTTTCTTCTCAGCAGATCAGACATCTTCCGCCGCAGAGGAAATTGATGCACATACACAGGGCCAGACGGCTGCACAGATCGCCGCCGAAATTCATACCCATAAAGCTTCCCGCCTGCTGCTGGTATACACTGCCGCCGCCTTCAATGATCCGGAGGGTCTGCAGATATTCCGCATTCTCGGGATCCATGGACACCGCCCTGCGGATATGTTCCAGGGCCGTCACCTGGTTGCCCAGATTCTGATTGGCCACGGCACTGAGGTAATACCAGGCCGCATCCCGGTTTTTGGCATTCTGCAGCGCATTGAGAGCCTCCTGATAGCGGCCGTAGCGAATGTAATTCCGGGCAGCCTGCTGGTAGTTGTCGCCTGTCTGTTCCGTCTGGGTGCGGTAGCCGCCGCCATAAGCGCCGCCGAAGGGGTTGCCATAGGGATTGCCATAGGGATTGTACCCGCCGTAGGGTCCGCTGTCCTGGGAGGACGCCTTGGAGGGATCCTTGATCTGCTCATAGGCTGCATTGATCTCCTGCATTTTGGCCGCAGCAACCGGATCGCCGGGATTGATGTCCGGGTGATACTTCTTGGCAAGCCGGCGGTAGGCCCGCTTGATCTCCTCATCCGAGGCATCTCTGGACACGCCCAGCACTTCATATGGGTCTCTCATTCTGATTCCTCCCGGCTGTCTCTTTTCTGCTTTCTGCGGTATTGCAGCCAAACACCGCTGTACAGGATATTATCCAGGATCTCCTTGTCCTGGACCAGGGGCAGCATTTCGTACGCCCGGGTACAGGCAGCCATGGTCAGAATCAGGTACTGATCCCACCTTTGGTAGTCCTCCTGCTCCATGCCCATGGCCAAGAACGGGTTGTAGCGGCCTTTTTTCCGGTCCTCCCGGAAGTCCATGGCCCCGTCGCATAGGTAGATAAACCTGCCCAGAGCATTTCCCATCTGCCGCAGGTAGCCCTCCCAGTGATCCGTGCGGTAGACCAGCAGCTCTTCCATCAGGCTGCCGAAGCAGCCCGCCGGCAGGTCCGGGTTGCTGCAGTTTTCCTTTTCCAGTCGGGACAGCTCCCGGATACACCGGGAAATGGCCCCGCACTGCCGGGGATACCGCTGCTCCAGGCCGGGCATCTGAGGCTTCAGGGCCTTTGCCATGAGCAGAGAAACGGCTTTTCGGTCATCCTGCCAGTCATCCAGGCACTTGTAATAGGACAGAGCAACATTCATATCCGCCGCATACGCGGTGTAGGGACTGGAAGACCAGCCCCGGGGACTGCAGGGATGCAGCATACAGGCACGGCTGCCGGTTTTTGTCTCCGGCTCGTACAGGCTCTCCAGCAGCAGAGCCAGAAATACCATGTCATAGGAAAGGCTGAGTCTGGCCGTCTGGGACGCCGAAGCACGGATATCCCGGCAGATACCGCAGTAAACCTGCGTGTACCGCTTTTTCCGGTCCTCCGTCAGTTCATCCATGCTGGCATTGACGAAACCAAACATCGCCGTTTCCTCCTTTTTACAAAACAGTTATGAACTGGAAATAAACAAAGCTACCCTTTATCCTCTTCCTTTCGGCTGAGCCAGCAATTCAGCGCTCCCCCGAAAAACACAATGGAGATACAGCTATACAGCCACAAAAGGCAAAGTGCCACGCCATACACGGAACCGAAAATCAGGGAGTATTTCTGCATATTTTTCACATAAATGGAAAACACATCCGAAAAGATCAGCCAGCCCAAAGACGCCAGGAGCCCTCCGGGAAAGCTGGCACGGAAGGAATTGTGCCGGTTGGGCAGCTTCATATACAGCACTGTAAAGAAAAGGGTCTGCAGAATTAAAAGAAGGAAAAACCGAAAATCGATAACCTCCGCCACCACCGACAGCACCGGATCGGTGACCACCGGCAGATAGCCCAGAATGGTGGTGCCGAACACATGAAGCACCAGCGTCAGCAGCAGCACCGCAAGCAGCAGGAAGGTGTACAGCACGCTGATCCCCCGGACCGTCAGGTAGCTTCGGGTCTCCCGCACGCCGTAGACGGAATTCAGTCCCCGCTGAAGGCCGTAGACTCCCCGGCTGGCCGACCAAAGGGCCATCACCGCAGAAACGGACACCATGGTCTCCGAGCTGTGGTTATACGCGCTTTTCAGCAGCCGTTCCACATAGGGAAGCAGCACGACCGGCATCACCCCGTCCAGCAGCTCTATCAGGTCCTCCACCCCAAAGGGCAGATACCGCAGGGCTGCCAGGAACAGAACCACGGAGGGAAACACGGAGATCGCCAGGAAGTAGCAGCATCCGGCCGCATGGGCGGGGATATTCAGGTCTCCGATCCTGCGGATGGCGTGGACCGTTTTTCCGATCAGTCCTCCCCTGGGAAACTCCTTCATGCCCCGGTTCCTCCTTTCCAAAAGCATAGGGGCGTGTCATACGATCTGCATGGCACGCCCTCTGCGTTTGTCTTTTTATTCCGCCGAGATCAGGTAGTAGTATACCGGCTGGCCGCCGGACAGCAGTGTCACATCCGCCTCCGGGCAGATGTCGGCAAACAGGTCCGCCGCCTTCTGGGCAGCCTTTTCGCTGATGTCCTCGCCGTAGTAGATGGTGACGTACTCCTTGCCCTCGTCCCGGACCCTCTCTGCCAGGGAACGGAGCAGGACCTTGATATCCCGGCTGGTACCGAACAGGGCACTGCCGTACAGGGCAAGATAATCGCCCTCGTGAATGTCATAGCCGTCGAAATCGGAGTTCCGGGCGGCATAGGTGATCTGCATGGTGTCCACCGTCTCCAGAGCACCTTCCATGGCCTCGACGTTCTCCTCCACGGCGCCCTCCGGATTGAAGCTCAGCATTGCCGTCACACCCTGGGGAACCGTTTTGCTGGGGATGACCACCACATTCTTGGGGGTCAGGGCATCCACCTGCTGGGCCGCCATGATGATGTTTTTGTTGTTGGGCAGGACGAACACCGTCTCTGCGGGGACCTTGTTCACCGCCTCCAGGATATCCTGGGTGCTGGGGTTCATGGTCTGGCCGCCGGAGATCACGCCGTCCACTCCCAGGTTGGCGAACACGTCCTTCAGGCCAGCGCCGGCACAGACGGCCACCACGCCCAGCGCCTTCTCCGGCTCGGCGATTTCCGGTGCCTTTTCCTGCTCGGTCAGCACCTTCTCGGTGTGCTGAAGCCGCATATTCTCCACCTTTACGGTGACGAAAGAGCCGTATTTCAGTGCCTCCTGCAGGGCAGTGCCGGGCTGATCGGTGTGAACATGGACCTTGATGATCTCATCGTCGTCCACCAGCACCAGGCTGTCGCCCAGCTCTGCCAGGAAACTCCGCAGCTCGTCGGGATCGTTCCCGTTCTCCCGGGATACGATGAACTCGGTGCAGTATGTGAAGGTAATGTCCTCATCCTCGAAATCCGCAAAGGATGCCTGCTCCTTCACCTCCGGAGCACCGTCCTCGGGAACCACAATGTCCTCACCCCGCAGGGCGCTGAGCATCGCCTCCAGCACATAGACCCAGCCCTTTCCGCCGGCATCCACCACGCCGGCCTTTTTCAGCACCGGGTTCTGGTTCACGGTGTTGGCAAGGGCAGTCTTGGCCTCCTCCAGTGCCGCCTCGTGGACAAACTCGAAGTAGCTGTTTTCTCCTGCCGCCTCCAGAGCTTTGGCCGCTGCCAGCCGGGCAACGGTGAGGATGGTGCCTTCCGCAGGCTTCATCACCGCCTTGTAGGCAGCGTCCACTCCCTCCTGCAGGGCATTAGCCCACAGGACACCGTCGCACTCCTCCGCGCCCTTCAGGCGCTTGGAAATGCCCCGCATCAGCAGGGACAGGATCACGCCGGAGTTACCCCGGGCACCCCGGAGCATGGCAGAAGCCGCAGCGGAGGCTGCTTTTTCCAAGGAGGGATCCTCAATCTTCCGAAGATCCGCCGCGGCGGCATGGATGGTCATGGACATATTGGTGCCCGTATCTCCGTCAGGCACCGGGAACACGTTCAGATCGTTCAGGGTCTGTTTATGAATCTCAATCGAGGCGGCAGCGCTGATCACCAGTCTGCGAAAATCGGCCCCGTTAATGGTTTGCCTCAATGGTTACACCTCCGACAGTTATTCAATCATCATGGAATCGAAATAGACATTGACGGCACGAACCTCCGTACCGGTGGTGCTGCTGACCACATACCGCACCTCGGAAATAATGGACGCGCCAACGGCGGACAGGTTCACACCGTGGTCCACCATCACGTGCAGGTCGATGGAAATGCTGTTGTCCTCGTGGAATGTTACCTTCACACCCTTACTGGCAGATTCCTTGCGCAGCAGGTGGTAGACTCCATCGGTGACCGAACGGGCAGCCATGCCCTTGACACCGAAGCAGTTGGCTGCGGCAGTGCCGGCGATATCGGTGTACACACCGGAGCTGATGCAAACAGAGCCGTTCTCATTGTTGTGACGAATCATATCATAACCTCCTGTTTGATTCAAAGCTTATGCAGGGGGAATGCGGTCCTCAGACCATGCTCTCCTCCCACACAGCGGGCACTTCCAGTCCCATCATCTTCACCACGGTGGGAGCCACGTTGGCCAGACCGAAGCTGCCTTCCTTCACCGTCCAGGCTTGGTCCTTGTCATAAATGATGAACGGAACCGGGTTCAGGGAATGGGCCGTCCGCACGGAGGTCTTCCCCTTCTTGGTTTCGGTCATCTGGTCTGCGTTGCCGTGGTCGGCAGTGATCAGCACGGTGTAGCCGTACTTGTCGGCAGCCTCCAGCACGGCCTTCACGGAAGCATCCACGCACTCCATGGCATAGACCACCGCGTCCATGACGCCGGTGTGACCCACCATGTCGCCGTTGGGGTAGTTGCAGCGCAGGAACTGGTACTTTCCCGAGGCCATGGCCGCCACCAGGTGCTCCGTGATCTCCCTGGACTTCATGGCAGGCGCCTGCTCGAAGGGAACCACATCAGAGGGGATCTCCTCATAGGTCTCCAGCTCCTCACAGACCTTGCCGGAACGGTTGCCATTCCAGAAGTAGGTCACGTGGCCGTATTTCTGGGTCTCGGACACGGCATATTCGTTGATACCGGCGGCCACCAGGACCTCCGTCAGGGTGTTTTGGATCACGGGAGGCTGCACCAGATAATGCTCGGGGATCTTCAGATCTCCGTCGTACTGCAGCATGCCGGCAAACTTCACACCGGTGTAGTCTCCGCGGTCAAACTTGTCAAATTCCTTCCGGTCAAATGCCAGGGAGATCTCCTGGGCACGGTCACCCCGGAAGTTGAACAGCACCACGCTGTCGCCATTGGCGATCTTCGCCACGGGCCGGCCGTCCCTCGCCACCACAAAGGCAGGCAGATCCTGGTCGATGCAGCCGGTCTCGGCCCGGTAGGTCTCGATGGCCTCTTTGGCAGAGGGGAACTGACGGCCGATGCCCTGGACGTGGACCTTCCAGCCGGCTTCCACCATCCCCCAGTTTGCCTCATAACGGTCCATGGTAATCTGCATACGGCCGCCGCCGGAGGCGATGGCATAGTCATAGCCCTCTCCCCGCAGCTCCGCCAGAGTGTTCTCCAGCATTTCCACATACTCCAGAGCAGAGGTGGCAGGTACGTCACGGCCGTCCAGCAGAATGTGGCAGTAGACCTTCTTCAGGTTCTCTTCTCTTGCCTTCCGGAGAAGGGCGATCAGATGGTGAATATTGGAATGGACATTGCCGTCGGACAGCAGGCCCAAAAAGTGCATTGCCCGTCCCTCCGCAGCATTTGCCACCAGGTCTTTCCAGGTGTCGGATGCGAACAGATTTCCGTTCTCAATGGACTCTCCCACCAGCTTGGCGCCCTGAGAATACACCTGACCGCAGCCCAGCGCATTGTGACCTACCTCGGAATTGCCCATGTCGTCGTCACTGGGCAGACCCACGGCGGTGCCGTGTGCCTTCAGGTAAGTATGGGGGCAGGTTGCCAGCAGGGTATCCAGGGTAGGGGTCTTGGCTACGGCAACCGCATCTCCGCTGCCGCCGTCACCCTTGCCCACACCGTCCATCACAACCAGAACAATTGGTTTTTTCATTCTGAAACCTCCGTATTCGAAATCAGATCGATATCTTATGGAATTACATTGTATCGGTTATCTCATTTTACATCATTTCCCCAAAACTTACAACCTATTTTTGAAAAATTCCCAACCGGAACAAAAATGAAGGAAAAAGAATTTCCACCTTTGGATAAATGCGCCATAGAACCGGCAAATGATCCCATTTTGCGCCGGAAATGCAGTCAAATACATTCCCTTCGGGGACATGAAAACAGCACCGGATCCCGCTTGATCCGATGCTGTTTTGAAAAAGCGTCATGTTTCAGTTCATTGTGGCCTCGCCGCCGGCAAACAGGGCAGCGATCCGCTTCAAAAGGGCCTGTCCCTCCCGGCTCTGGACATACTCCCGGCTGTCGATCCACCGGACCGATGCCTCCTGGGCCTCTTTCATGGTCTGCAGGCCAAACCCCAGATCCGCTGCCCGAAAAGCCGGCAGCCCGGACTGCCGGGAGCCGAAAAAGTCACCAGGTCCCCGCATTTTCAAGTCCTCTTCTGCGATTTGGAAGCCGTCCGACGTGGCACACAGGGCTTTCAGCCGGGCAAGGGTCTCAGGATTCCGGTTGTGGGACACCAGAATGCAATAGCTCTTGCTGTCCCCCCGGCCTACCCGGCCCCGAAGCTGATGAAGCTGGGAAAGGCCGAAGCGGTCTGCGTCCTCAATCACCATCAGGGTAGCGTTGGGCACATCCACTCCCACTTCGATCACCGTGGTGGCCACCAGCACGTCCCCCTCTCCCCGGGAGAAGGCACCCATGATCCGCTCTTTCTCACCGGCTTTCATCTGTCCATGGAGAAGCATGACCCGCAGGTCCGGGAACACGGTCTTCTGCAGCGTCTCCGCCCAGGCCGCGGCGGAGCGAAGATCCAGCTCCTCATTCTCCTCCACCGCCGGACACACCACAAAGCACTGGTGCCCCTCCGCCGCCTGTTTTCGGATGAAGGCATTGATCCGGGGCCGGTAGGACTCTCCCACCAGGAATGTGTCCACCGCCTGACGCCCGGGAGGAAGCTCATCCAGAATGGATACATCCAGATCTCCGTACATCAGCATGGCCAGGGTTCTGGGAATGGGTGTTGCTGACATGACCAGAGTATGCACATCTCGACCCTTTTTCGCCAGGGCCGCCCGCTGGGCAACGCCGAAGCGGTGCTGCTCGTCGGTGATCACCAGGCCCAGCCGGGAAAAATCCGTAGCGTCCGTAACCAGCGCGTGGGTGCCCACAGCAAAGTCGATCTGTCCTGCCGCAAGCCTCCGGCGAAGCTCCCGCTTCTCCCCTGTTTTCAGAGAACCGGTCAGCAGGGCCGTGCGGACCCCCAGAGGCGTCAAAAGCTTCGACAGCGTAGCATAATGCTGCTCTGCCAGAATCTCCGTAGGTGCCATCAGCGCCGCCTGGTCCCCGTTCTGCACCGCCAGCCATGCTGCTGCCGCCGCCACCATGGTCTTGCCGCTGCCTACATCTCCCTGCACCAGTCGGTTCATCACCGTTCCCCCGCACAGGTCTGACCGGATCTCCTCCACCGCCCGCATCTGGGCGGATGTCAGGGTAAAGGGCAGCGCATCCAGCAGCGGCCTCAGGTTCGTGTTTTCGTAAGGCATTCGCTGCACCGATGTGCGGGCGCTGCGCATCATGGCCAGGCCGGCAGAGAACACGAAGAATTCTTCGAAAACCATCCTTCTTTTTGCCTGCTCCGCCTCTTCCATGGATTGAGGATCGTGGATGGCCCGGTAAGCGGTTTCGGCAGGCAGAATGCCGTACTGCTGCCGGATCCGCTCCGGCAGGATCTCCTCCGGCGGATCGCACAGGGCCAGCGCCTGGGCCACCGCCTTCTGCACCACGCCATTGGTCAGCCCCGCCGTCAGCGGATAGACCGGCAGGATCCTTCGGGTAGCTCCGGGAGGCGCATCGGGAGATTCGAACACCGGGTTGGTCATCTGATAGCCGGAAAAATCGCCGCTGAGAGCGCCGTAGAACACATATTCCTTCCCGTACTGAAGCTGATCCGCCGTAAATTTCCGGTTGAAAAAGGTCAGAGTCAGCCTGGCGGAGTGGTCCGCCACCTGAACCCGGGTCAGATCCAGCCCCTTACGGATGTGGGCCGTCCGGGGAGTATTCATCACCGTCGCCCGGAAGCAGGCAGGCTCGTCCGCCTGAAGCTGGGAGACGGTCACCATTTTCGTCCGGTCCTGGTATCCCCGGGGAAAGTGACAGAGCAAATCCCCCAGAGTCCGGATGTTCAGTTGTTCAAACAGCTTCGCCTTTGCCGGGCCGATCCCCCGAAGCATGGAGATCGGATCTGTGAGCCGGGCCATGGACATCCCCCCTTTTTTTCAGTGTACCACAGGACCGCCCGTCTGTCCACCACCGGACAAAATGAAAAAACTCCCTCCGACGGATCGGAAGGAGATATTTTCAGAGAGAATCAAGCCAGGGTGTTCAGCTTCAGAGTCATGCTGCTCTTTTTCCGGGCGGCATTGTTCTTGTGCAGAAGTCCCTTGATCACAGCCTGGTCCACCTTCTTCACTGCCAGCTTGTAGGCAGCCTGGGCAGCGGTCTTGTCTCCGCCGCTGACGGCAGCGTCAAACTTCTTAATAGCAGTCTTCATTTCGGACTTGTCGGCCTTGTTCTTCTCGTAAGCAACCTTACTCAGCTCTACGCGCTTCTTTGCGGACTTAATGTTGGGCATTCGTTCCACCTCCAATTCCAATGGTAAAGTACAGCTTTACGCAGTTACTCATTATAACGAATTTTTTCTCTAAAATCAATCCTTTTTTTAAAAATATTTTTCTTTTTCTCCGTCTGTTTTTCGGATGCTCTTGGGCCGGTTGAGAGGCTCCGTTTCCTGTCAAGTCCTTTTTTCCACACCCCCCGACAGTCTATGGGCGAAATACCGAGAGAGAAAAAGTTGGCTTTTTGGAAAAAGGGGTCAAATCTCTTATGTAAACGGTCCCTGCCGGCTGTCCGGGGATTGTCCTGTGGAAAACCGTTGTGGAAAACCCTGTGGAGAATGTGGAAAAGTTTCTGTTTTCCACACCCTGAACAGTTTTTTCCACAACAATGCCTGTCCATTTTTCTGTGGAAAAATGCCCTTTCTCCCCTTGCCTTTTCCTCTTTTTCGCGGGAAAAAAAACAGGGTGCAGTTTTGTCTACCCTATCCCTTTTCAGAAGAAAAATCTTGACGGATCTGGCCGATGCCGCCGGAATCTTTCCCTTTCGTTTCCTTGCGGAAAATAATTTTTGTGAAAATCAGACAAAACCCCGCAGGTATCATTTTTTTCCGCCGGGAAATACTGTTAGCACCACACCAAGGAGGATTCTTATGCAGGGAAAGGTTGAGATTTGCGGTGTGAACACCGCCGAACTGTCTACGCTGACCCAGAGCGAAACCACAGATCTGCTGAAAAAAGCCAAATCCGGTGACCGAAGCGCCTTCAACCGGCTGATCGAGGGAAATCTCCGGCTGGTCCTCAGTGTCATTTCCCGTTTTGACCGCAGGGGCGAAAACCCCGACGACCTGTTCCAGGTGGGCTGCATCGGGCTGATGAAAGCCATCGCCAATTTTGATACGGAGAAAAACGTCCGGTTTTCCACCTACGGTGTTCCCATGATCGCCGGGGAGGTGCGGCGCTACCTCCGGGACAACAGCGCCATCCGGGTCTCCCGGTCCCTTCGGGACATTGCCTACCGGGTGCTGCAGTGCAAGGAGGCCCTCCTCGCACAAAGCGACCGGGATCCCACGCTGGAGGAGATCGCCAACGCCCTGGAGCTGCCTGCCCGGATGGTCAGCACCGCTCTGGATGCCATCTGTGCCCCGGTAAGCCTGTATGATCCGGTGTATTCCGACGGCGGAGATCCTCTGACCGTTATGGACCAGGTCTGCGACACCCGGAACACCGATGAGACCTGGCTGGAGCGCATCACCCTGCGGGATGCCTTCCGCAAGCTGGGACGCCGGGAAAAACAGATCCTCTCCCTGCGTTTTTTCGACGGCAAGACCCAGATGGAAGTGGCAAAGATGGTGGGGATCTCCCAGGCCCAGGTCTCCCGGCTGGAAAAAGGCGCCATTTCCGCAATGCGTAAATCCATGGCAGGCTGACATTTTCCCCTCCCCCGGTGCATAGAATGACTCTATCATCAGGGGAGGGATCTTATGACCGTCTGCTATTCCGAACTGCGCTGCAAAGAGGTCATCTGCCTCAATGACGGCCGCCGTCTGGGCTTTGTCTCCGACCTTTCCATCAAGTCCCCGGAGGGGGACGTTCTCTCGGTGACCGTACCCGGAAAATGCCGCTATTTCGGGCTTTTCGGCAGGAAGGACGATTACTGCATTCCCTGGGGATGCATCCGCCGGATCGGCCCGGATATCATTTTAGTTGACATAAAACCCACCGAGTGCCTGGTTCCCAGGGCCAAAATCGGTCTGTTTTAGGCGACTTTCCCAACAGAGGTGCCGATCCTCGCCTTTCTTCCGGAAATGACGCATGAAACAGAAAAAAATTGGAAAAAATACTTGCAAAATTCGATTTGATTGGCTATAATGAATCAGCATGGGCAAAGCCCGTGACGAAACCACACACCCGGGGATCGCAGGTTCCCGTGTTCCGAAAGGGACGGATCTGCGGGATGATCGGGGTGGAGGAAAAACAAAAACAAAGGAGAATAAAACCATGTCTGTCGTATCCATGAAGCAACTGCTGGAAGCCGGCGTGCACTTCGGTCATCAGACCCGCCGCTGGAACCCCAAAATGGCCCCCTACATCTACACTGAGCGCAACGGTATCTACATCATCGACCTGCAGAAGACCGTGAAGAAGCTGGAAGAGGCCTACAACTTTGTCCGTGAGACCTCTGCCAACGGCGGCAATATCCTGTTCGTCGGCACCAAGAAGCAGGCCCAGGACGCCATCCGCGAGGAAGCTGCCCGCTGCGGCGGTTACTACGTCAACGCCCGCTGGCTGGGCGGTATGCTGACCAACTTCCGCACCATGCGCACCCGTATCGACCGTCTGGCTCAGCTTCGCAAGATGGAAGAGGACGGCACCTTCGCCATGCTGCCCAAGAAGGAAGTCATCAAGCATCAGGGCGAGATTGAAAAGCTGGAGAAGTACCTGGGCGGCGTGAAGGAAATGAAGAAGATTCCCGCTGCTCTGTTTATCGTGGATCCCCGCAAAGAGCGCAACGCCATTGCTGAGGCCCGGAAGCTGAACATCCCCATCGTGGCCATCGTGGACACCAACTGCGATCCCGATGAGATCGATTACGTGATCCCCGGCAACGATGATGCCATCCGCGCCATCCGCCTCATCGCCGCCACCATGGCCAATGCCGCCATCGAGGGCCGTCAGGGTGAGGATGCCGCTGAGGCTGCCGAGGCTGTGGAGCCCGCTTCCGAGGCACCCGCCGCTGAGTAAGAATCCGTAAGGTGTCCGGCACCGCCGGACACCCCCCTACTTCAAATACTAAGGAGGACATACTAATGGCTTTTACTGCTCAAGATGTGAAGAAGCTGCGTGAAATGACCAACGTGGGCATGATGGACTGCAAAAAGGCACTCCAGGCTACCGACGGTGATATGGATAAGGCTGTTGACTGGCTCCGCGAGAAGGGCCTGGCCAAGGCTGCCAAGAAGGCCGGCCGCATCGCCGCTGAGGGCGTTGCCTATGCCGCCGTCATCGGCTCCACCGGTGTGGTCATCGAGGTCAACACCGAGACCGACTTTGCCGCCAAGACCGACGCTTTCCTGGATCTGGTGAAGAACCTGGCTGCCATTGTGGCAACCGACGCCCCCGCTGACGTGGAGGCCCTGAAGAACTGCAAGTATCCCGGCACCGACCTGACCGTTACCGAGGTCATGCAGGAGAAGGTCATGTCCATCGGTGAGAACCTGCAGATCCGCCGTTTCGCCCGCTTTGCAGACAACGTCAGCGTGGCTTATGTCCATGCAGGCGGCACCCACGGCGTTCTGGTGAACCTGGCCGTGGAGGGCGACGCCGACATCACCGAGATCGGCAAAAACGTGGCTATGCAGATCGCCGCCATGAATCCCAAGTTCTGGGACAAGTCCCTGGTTCCCCAGGCTGACGTGGACCACGAGCTGCAGGTTCAGGTTGCCCTGATGGACAACGATCCCAAAATGGCCAACAAGCCCGCTCAGATCAAGGAGAAGATCGCCGCCGGCAAGATCAACGCTTTCTACAAGGAGAACTGCCTGCTGCAGCAGGACTTCGTCCGCAGCGACCTGTTCACCGGTTCCGTCGAGGGCTATATCGCCGATGCCGCCAAGAAGCTGGGCGTTTCCGTGAAGTTCGTGGACGCCATCCACTTCGTCAAGGGCGAGGGCATTGAGAAGAAGGTGGATGACTTCGCCGCTGAAGTCGCCGCTCAGATCGCCAACGCCGGCAAGTAATTTCACATTTCCAGGCTCCCCGATCCACGGATCGGGGAGTTTTTTTGTGCTTCTTTCAAAAAGCCTGTTGACAAATCGTACTACAGGATGTAGTATATTGTCATACTACAGATTGTAGAATCCACTTGAAAGCGAGGAATCCCTATGTCTGATTTGAAAATGGGCACCGCTGAGGCCCGGGTTGCCGATCTGATCTGGGAAAACGAGCCCATCTCTTCCGGTCAGCTTGCAAAGCTGTGCGAAACCGAGTTCGGCTGGAAAAAGACCACTTCCTTCACCGTTCTCAAACGGCTCTGCGACCGCGGAATCTTCCGGAATCAGGGGGGAACCGTTACGTCCCTCCTCTCCCGGGAGGACTTCTATGCCCGCCACAGCCGGCAGTATGTGGAGGAGACCTTCGGCGGCTCTCTGCCTGCGTTTCTTACCGCCTTCGGCACCCGGAACAAGCTATCCGACGTCGAGATCGAAGAGCTTCTGAAGGTGATCGAGGGGATGCGGAGGTGATCTTATGGAAATGGTTTTTCAAACAGTCCTTGGCATGAGCCTGACGGCCTGCATTGCAATTTCCATTGTCTGTCTCGCCCGTTATGCGCTGAAAAAAGCGCCCAGGGCGCTCTCCTATGTTCTTTGGGCTGTGGTACTGTTCCGGCTGCTGTGTCCTCTGTCCCTGCCGTCTCCGATATCTCTCATCCCCCAACAGGTATCCCTCGCCGCCTCCCGGTGGTCCGATACCGTCACTCTGAATTCTCACTTCGAAATCCGGGACATCCCGGGCAATACGGACTCTCCCGCCCCGGAAGGCAAGTCCTCCGAAGACATCGTCATGGAGGCCGAGCCTGTGAAAGCAGCGCTCTCCCTTCCCTGCCGGATCTGGCTTGCGGGCGTTGCCGCCATGGGAGCCTATATTCTCATTGCCGGTCTGCACATCCGGCGGAAAACCGCCGCCGCCATTCCTGTCGGGAAACAGATTTTTCTGGCAGACGGGATCCGCTCTCCCTTTGTTTTGGGCATTTTCCGTCCCAGGATCTATCTTCCTGCCGGTCTGACCGAGAATGAGCAGGCATACATCCTGCTGCACGAAAAGCAGCATATTGCCCGGCTGGATTACGTTGTAAAAATGCTGGCATTCCTGGCCCTTTCCATTCATTGGTTCAATCCGATGGTATGGCTGGCATTCTCTCTATCCGCGAAAGATATGGAAATGTGCTGTGATGAAGCAGTCATCCGAAAAATGGGCGACGGGATCCGGGCAGATTACTGCACTTCCCTTCTGAGTCTTGCCGCCGGTCGCCGAAACCTGATGGGGATCCCTCTGACCTTCGGAGGAAACGCCAAGTGCCGGATCCGCAACCTGGCCGTCCGGAAAAAGGCAGGTATCGGTGTCATTTCCATGACTCTCGTGTTCTGCATCCTGCTTTCTGCCTGTCTTGCCACCAATCCCGTGCCGGATTCGGCCACACTTCCCCCGGAAACCACCCTGCCTTCGGAAACTGCGGTGCCGGGCACCGTGTCACCCGAAGACATCCGGCAGGAAACAGAGCGTTTTGAGGCGGAGAAAGCTGCCCTGGAGGCGGAAAAAGCTGCCCTGGAGGCAAAGCTCCTGGAAGACTGGAGAGGTCCCAAGGAACAATCCTACTCCCTGAAAGTGTCCCTGTTATCTACCCCGGAGATGCGAAATGAGAGCGTACCGGAATTTTCCTATCAAGGCGGCGAACTGCATCTGCGTGTCTCCGTGGATCCGCGGAATGTCAATGAAACCGGCATTTTGCTGTTCCTGAATGGGAAGCCCCAAACCTATCGGGTACAGGTACCGGATGACGAGCCCCACAGCAGTTACAAGTATCTGCATATTTTCTCCCAGACCCTGCCGGTGAGGGCCTCCTACGATCTCTATTTCATCCCCAACACCGGCGATCCCGGCGATCTGCTGTCCATGCAGGTAGTCTGTCTCTCCGAGCCCAATTTCTTCCTGGAAGACGGGATCACCTTCTGCAAGTATACCGGCATGATCAGCACCGCCAACGCCAATGTCCGTGTGCTGGAGTCCTCCGGCTCCGCCGGAAATCCCCTTGTCACCAGCCGCGTTCTTTCCGTATCTCAAAAAACCGTGGAACTGACACAGAGCGAATCCGCCATGCTGGAATCCCGCGACCTGGCCTATGAGCTGCCCTACCGCCTGACCATCCACGGCAAAGTCGGAGACTACGGAAAGGATCCCGGTGGAATGATGTTCTACGGCTACACCGCCCACGAGCCCCTGGAGGTGACCTTTGAAGTCTTCGGCGATCCCCGGGGAGAATATGGGCTGAACCTCTTTGTCAACAACCTGCCGGTGTCCGACGGTCCGGTTGCCGACATCACCATGGAGGAAGGCAAGAAAACGGTGGTGACCGTCCTGCTGGACCTGTCCGACTATCAGGGGAGTGTCGTGCTCTACGGTTTTCTGGCGGCGAAAAACTTTGATATCCACGGAGAATCCGGCGCCGTCTGGAGTCTCTGGGAGACGGAGACCTGCTACTTCACCAGCGCAGAGGATATTTATGATCTCCTTGGGATCACACCCCCAAACGACTGACCGTTCGGCCTGAACAGGCAACACGCCCCCGCCCGAAAAGCCCGATGTTCATAAGACAGTTAACAGTCACAGTCGTATAAAGGTTCTATTATCATAAATGTTGGGGCCAGGCTCACCGCCTGACCCCAACATTTATGATAGAACCATATTTTGCAGGCTGCACCTTTCGGCACAGCCTGCTTTTGAGGCAATTTTTTTGCAGCCCCTTTTACGACAATTTCTGATTCCGGATCTTTCGGATACATTCGGACAGCAGGCGAACGATCGTCTGGTAAATAACCACAAAAAACGTACTGAGCAGCCACGCTGCCACTACATAGAGAATGTTGGACAGCAGATGATCCATACCCAGACTGTTGCTCAGGTAATCCAGTCCGCGCTTCATGAAGGGCAGGTCTTTTACCAGAATATGGATCATATAAACGCCAAAAGAAGCGCCTCCCAATACGCGAATGACCGGATACAGCTTTGGGGGAATATGAGCATCCAGCTTCTGCACAATCAGGAAAACAGCCACAGAGGGAAACAGCACAAAATAATTATGGAACCGCTGATAGTTTAGATCTTCCATGCTGCCCCCATTGCGGTACCCCATTAAATACACGGTCCCGCACAACAGCGCAATGAACAATCCGGCAGATATCGTCCAGACTGCCACACGTCTTCTGGTCGTCTCCTCAGGATGCTTTGCCAAGTACCAGCCGATGACCGGATAGAGAAAGATATCCGTTGCCATCCAGGTCGGAAAGAGGCGGCTATTGAACGAATACTTGTCATTCAGGAACACATACTGGGCAATCAGTGCAATTTGGCTGATCACATAGCAGAAGATCAGATACCTCATTCCCACCCGGTCAAAGTTTTTCACAAATCGATCCAACAGCGGAATTGACAAAAGGAATGCCAGATACGCATACATGAACCACAACTGGGAACTGAGTTTGGTTCCGGTATAGAGAAATATGATATAACTCTTCAGCGTCGGCCGCACGCCGTATACAAAATACTTCCCTACCATGATCAGCGCCGTAATCGCCGCAAGCTGCAGCCCTGTATGAACCACGCGGGAAAGCAGCCAAGACAGAGAGCGATCCCGATTCAGCAGAAGCGCACCGGAAATCATAAAGAACACCGGTACACCGATTTTACTGAACAGAGAAACAAGAAGCCGGACAAACCACGCCCAGCTCCCGAAATCGGCATAGGTAAAGCTGTAAAACCCTGCGGTATGGTTAAAAACCACGCACAGAATCGCAATGATTCTTAATAGTTCATAGTAAACCGTCTTTTCCTTCCTTTGAACTGCCATAGCATCCCTCATCCATTTCCATCTGTCTGCCGCCGAAATCACTATACTGCAATTATCTCATTCTTTCGGATTTTTGTCAAGCACAGCGCCAAAAAGAGCATTTCCGCCAACGAAAAGAACGCGTTGGCGGAAAAACACTATGCTGTTGGGAAGAGGAATATCGGAACCGGGCTGTATCCCGTCATTACAGAGCAATGGGCACCGCATCCGGCTCGATGGGGCAGGTGTACCCCTCGGCAGAGCGCTCCAAAAACTCCTCCCGGACCTTTTCCAGCAGCTCCGGATCCTCGAAAAGGTCGATGGCGGTGGCGGCAATCACCTTTCCGGCGCACAGCAGGCCCTTGTGGGCAATGCTGCTTTTTCCGAAGGTGACCACCTGCCAGCTATGGCCGGGAGCGCCGGCAGGCCAGCAGGCCACATGGGCCTGAACCGTAGGCGTCAGCCAGCTCACATCTCCCACGTCGGTGCTTCCCGCGCCGAAGTCCTCACCGCTGTAATAAGGCAGCAGGAAGTCATTCAGGGGCCGGGTCAGATTCTCCGTTTTGCCCCGCACCAGTCTGGCATCCTCCACGCTGTGCTTTGCGGCATAGCCCGGAAGCTGGGTGGGAGCCGGGTAGCTCTTTTGCACCTGGGCGGCGAATTCCATCTCCTCCGGGGTATATTGGGGCACACCGATGGCCTGGAAATTGTCGTACATGGTCTTTTCCAGTGTATAGTTCGGCAGGGTCTCTGCCGTACCATCGATGAACACCCGGTCGTAGGTGGTGCCCGTCATGATGGCCGCTCCCCGGGCGATGTCATCCACCCGCTTCTGAAGGGCCACCGTATCGGACACCTTGTTGGCCCGGGTCATGTACAGCACGGAGGCCTCGCTCTGCACCACGTTGGGAGAGACGCCGCCGGCATTGGTAATGGCATAGTGGATGCGGCAGTCGGAGGTGGAGTGCTCCCGCAGGAACTGGACACCGATATTCATCAGCTCCACCGCATCCAGAGCGGAACGGCCCATGTGGGGATTGCCTGCTGCATGAGCAGCGATGCCCTTAAAGTTGTACAGCACCTGAATGCAGGAATTGCAGGTGCCGGTGGACACCTCATTTGCGGTGTTGGGGTGCCAGGTCAGGGCAGCGTCCAGGGATTTCCACATCCCTTCCCGGGCCAAAAAGGCCTTGCCGGCGCCGCCTTCCTCACCGGGGCAGCCGAAAAACACCACCGTACCGGGTTTTCCGGACAGCTCCAGATACTTTTTGACTGCCAGGGCAGCCGCCAGGGATCCGCCGCCCAGCAGATTGTGGCCGCAGCCATGGCCTACGCCGTCTCCGGGCAGAGGCTCCTTTTCCGTGGCATTTTCCTTCTGGCTCAGGCCGGACAGGGCATCATACTCCGCAAGGATGCCGATTACCGGCTTTCCGGAGCCAAAGGAGCCGGAAAAAGCGGTCTGGATGCCGCCCAGATTCTCGGTCACGGCAAATCCCTGCTCCCGCAGGACCTTGCAGTACAGCTCCGTTGCGTAAAACTCCTTCAGGGAAAGCTCCGGATGGTCCCAGATGGCATCGGACACGCCGATGCAGATATCCTTTTTCTCTTCGATTTCCGCCAGGGCGGCAGCTTTGATGGTTTCCATATCACAACACCTTGCTTAAAAAGTCCTGCAGTCTGGGGCTTTGGGGGGAATTGAATATTTCCTCGGGAGTCCCCTCTTCCACCAGTTTGCCTTCATCCATAAACAGCACCCGGTTTCCAACTTCCCGGGCAAAGCCCATTTCGTGGGTCACCACCACCATGGTCATGCCGGTGCCGGCCAGTTCCTTCATAACGTCCAGCACCTCGCCCACCATCTCCGGGTCCAGTGCGGAGGTAGGCTCATCAAACAGCATCACATCCGGATCCATAGCCAGGGCCCGGACGATGGCCACACGCTGCTTCTGTCCGCCGGAAAGCTGCAGGGGATAGGCATCTGCCCGGTCTCCCAGTCCTACCCGGGCAAGCAGTTCCCGTGCTCTGGCCTCCGCCTGCTCCTTGGGAATTCCCTTGATCTGAATGGGAGCAATGGTCATGTTGTCCAGCAGGGTCATGTGCGGGAACAGATTGAAATGCTGGAACACCATGCCCATCTTTTCCCGGTGCTTGGGCAGATCGATCTTCTTGCCGCTCTGATCCCGCTTCTTGGTGATGTCCACGCCCTCGAAAATGATCTCACCGGAGGTGGGCTGCTCCAGCAGGTTCAATGACCGCAGGAATGTAGACTTTCCGGAGCCGGAGGGTCCGATGATGACGGCCACATCCCCCTTGTGAATGTCCACAGTGACCCCGTCCAGGGCCTTGATTTCCCCTTTGTTATAGTATTTTTTCAGGTTTTTCACCTGGATGATCGCATTACCGCTTGTAGCCACGGCTCATTCTCCTTTCAAAGGCACCGACAATCTTACTCAGGGTAAAGGTCAGCACAAAGTAAATCACTGCAACAATGATCATTGGCTCGATGGGCAGATATGTGGCACCCTTTACCAAAAGGCACTGGGTCATCACGTCACCGATGAAAAATGTAGAGGCCAGGGAAGTATCCTTGATGATCATAATAAACTCATTTGCCAGGGCAGGCAGAATATTTTTGATTGCCTGAGGCAGCACGATGTACCACATGGTTTTTCTGGAATTAAAGCCCAGGCTCAAAGCGGCTTCGGTCTGACCTCCATCCACAGCCTGGATGCCGGAACGGATCACCTCAGAGAGGTAGGCGGCGCTGTTGCAGATCAAAGCGATGCATACACAGACATACTTCTGTTTATTCAGAACGGGAATGAGCATGGGAAGGGCAAAATAGAAAATATAGAGCTGCAGGAGCATGGGCGTGCCCCGGATGATCTCAATATAAACATTGGAAACCCAGCGGAAGGGCGCAATTTTTGACATTTTCAGCAGTGCAATCAGAGATGCAAATATCGCACCGAATGCAACGGTAATGGCTGCCATGGATAATGTATAGCCGACGCCCTCCAGCAGGAACTTCTGCCAATACTGCTCCAGCAGCATGATGATTTTTTCGAACGAAAACAGTTTCATATATCTTTCCCTTCACAAACAGTTCAGACACCCCGCGATGCGGGGTGTCCATATTCATTCAGTCCACACTGACTTCCTGCGCATTTTCGCCTTTGGACAGTGCCTCGGCATCGGCATACCACTGGCCGTAGTAACCTGCGGCATAAGCCTTTGCAAGAATCGCGTTGACAGCCTCCAGCAGATCGGTCTCGCCCTTATGGATGAGAATCACGTTGTTCTCAAACTCGGAAGCCACCTCAAACTGCCAATCGCAGATCACCAGCTCGGGATTGTTGACCATGATGGCCTCGGCATTGCCTTTGGCAACCGCCAGTGCCTCGATATTGCCGGATTTCAGCTCCAGGACGCCCTGTCCGATATCGGTAATGGTGATGGGATTGGCATCGGGAATCTGGCTGGTCAGAAGCTGCATCTGCAGAGATGCATTCTGTGCGCCCACATCCTTGCCGGCAAAATCGGCAGCATCCTTGTAAGTATCGGCATCCTCTGCACGGATCAGAATGACCTGTTCGGTTTCGTTGTCACCTGCGTAATAGGGATCGGACATTTCATAGTTCTGTGCCCGTTTTTCGGTCCAGCTGAAGCCGGAGATGGACATCGGCACTGCTCCGGTGTACACAGCGGTCTGGCAGGCGTCAAAGTTCATAGGCTGGATCTCCAGCTCCACGCCCAGCTCGGAAGCAATGAACTTGGCAAGGGTGACATCAAAGCCAACATACTGATCCTGACCGGTCTTGGAGATGTCCACGAACTCCATGGGGGCGAAGTCAGGAGACAGGGCCACGCTCAGAACACCGGACTCCTTGATCTGCTCCAGCATGGTCTTTTCTGCGGGAGCGGCAGTGGTCTCGGGAGCAGCCGTGGTCTCCGGAGCAGCGGTGGTTTCCGGGGCTGCAGTGGTCTCAGGGGCAGCCGTGGTCGTTGCCGGTGCGCCGCTTCCGCAGGCACACAGGGACAGGAGCATCATAACTGCAAGAACTGCACAACATACTTTTTTCAAACTCTTCATCACAGGTTCCTCTTTTCATATGGAGATTGGGATTTCATCCGTCGGTCAATCGGATTGTTGACATGATACCATTTCCCTGTCTGTTTGTCAATCCCTTTTATGAATACTTTTTCATTATTTTTTCCTTAATTATGCATACAACACCTGTATTTGTGAATATTCGTATATATATTCTGCATATTCATGTGTTGGATACAGAAAGAAAAAATCCCCTTTGCCCGTTTCCGGGCAAAGGGGATCCGATCGCTTATTTCAGGATCAGGTCTCCGCCTTCGGCATCCACCACGACCTCTTTTCCGGGAAGGATCGTGCCCTCCAGGATCCTCCTGGACAGCATGGTCTCCACCGTATGCTGCACATACCGGCGCAGCGGACGGGCACCGTACTGGGGATCGTAGGCATTGTCCACAATGTGGCGCTTCGCCGCCTCCGTCAGGGTGCAGTGGATCTGCTGGGCTTCCAGCCGCTCATTGAGCTTACCGATCTGCAGGTCGATGATCTTTTCTACGTTCTCCCGGCTCAGAGGCTTGTAGAATACGATCTCATCCAGCCGGTTCAAAAACTCCGGGCGGAAGCTGCGGCGCAGCAGAGCCATTACCTGGTCTTTGGCTTTTTCCTCCAGGCTGCCGTCGGGACGGATCCCTTCCAGCAGGTATTCGGAGCCCAGATTGGAGGTCAGGATCAAAATGGTGTTCTTGAAGTCCACCGTTCTGCCCTGGGAGTCGGTGATCCGTCCGTCATCCAGCACCTGCAGCAGTACATTGAACACATCGGGATGGGCCTTCTCCACCTCGTCAAACAGCACCACGGAGTAGGGCTTCCGGCGAACAGCCTCGGTGAGCTGGCCGCCCTCCTCGTAGCCCACATAGCCGGGAGGCGCTCCGATCAGACGGGATACGGAGTATTTCTCCATATACTCGGACATATCGATCCGGACCATGTTGTTCTCATCGTCAAACAGCGCCTGTGCCAGGGTCTTTGCCAGCTCCGTCTTGCCCACACCGGTGGGTCCCAGGAACAGGAAGGAACCGATGGGACGGTTGGGATCCTGAATGCCGGCGCGGCTGCGCTGAATGGCCTCCGTCACGGCAGTCACTGCGTCGTCCTGTCCCACTACCCGCTGATGCAGGGTGTCCGACAGGTTCAGCAGCTTTTCCCGCTCTCCCTGCACCAGCCGGGATACGGGGATCCCGGTCCAGCGTTCCACAATCTTCGCAATCTCTTCCTCCGTGACCCGATCCCGCAGCAGAGAATCCTCCTTGGCATTCTGTGTCTTTTTCTCCTCCTCCTGCAGGGCCTTCTGTGCCTCCGGCAGCCGTCCGTACTTCAGTTCCGCAGCCTTTTCCAGATCATAGTTGCGTTCCGCCTGCTCGATCTGCCGGTTCAGATCCTCGATCTTCTCCCGAAGCTGCTGCACCCGGCCGATGGCGTTCTTCTCATTCTCCCAGCGGGCCTTCATGGCATTGAACCGATCCCGCTGCTCTGCCAGCTCCTTCCGGACCTCTCCCAGTCTGGCCACGGACAGAGGATCCTCCTCCTTTTTCAGCGCGGCCTCCTCGATCTCGAGCTGAATAATCTTCCGGGAAACCCCGTCCAGCTCCGTAGGCATGGAATCCATTTCCGTGCGGATCTGTGCGCAGGCCTCATCCACCAGGTCGATGGCCTTATCCGGCAGGAACCGGTCGGTGATATACCGATGAGACAGGGTCGCGGCAGCGATGAGGGCAGGATCGGAGATCTTCACGCCGTGGAACACCTCATAGCGTTCCTTCAGACCCCTGAGGATTGCCACCGTGTCCTCCACGGAAGGCTCCGCTACCATCACAGGCTGGAAACGGCGCTCCAGAGCCGGATCCTTTTCAATATACTGGCGGTATTCGTCCAGGGTCGTTGCGCCGATGCAGTGCAGCTCGCCCCTCGCCAGCATGGGCTTGAGCAGGTTGCCCGCATCCATGCTTCCCTCGGTTTTTCCGGCGCCCACGATGGTGTGCAGCTCATCCACGAACAGAAGGATCCTGCCCTCGGACTGCTTGACTTCATTGAGGACCGCTTTCAGACGTTCCTCAAACTCACCCCGATATTTGGCACCGGCGATCAGGGCACCCATGTCCAGGGAAAAGATAGACTTATCCTGGAGGCTCTTGGGCACATCCTTGCTGACAATCCGCTGGGCCAGCCCCTCGGCAATGGCGGTTTTGCCCACGCCGGGTTCGCCGATCAGCACAGGGTTGTTCTTGGTTTTCCGGGAAAGGATCCGGATCACATTTCGGATTTCCTCATCCCGTCCGATGACGGGATCCATTTTCTGCTCCCTTGCCCGTTTGACAAGATCGGTTCCGTATTTCTCCAGGGCGTCATAGGTGCCCTCCGGGTTGTCGGTGGTCACACGCTGGTTGCCCCGGACCGTCTGCAGGGCCTGCAGGCACTTCTCCCGGGTGATCCCGGAAAGCAGCTCCCGGATGCCGCCCTTGGCGGTCTCCACCAGCGCCAGGAACAGATGCTCCACGGACACGAAGGAGTCCTTCATGTTTTCCGCTTCCGTCTCTGCCCGAAGCAGGGTATCATTGGCCGCGGCAGATACATAGAACCGGTCCGCCTCCACACTGCCGCTGACAGAGGGCAGCTTCTGCAGCTCCTGATTGGCGCCGTTTTCCAGCGCGTCCACGTTTACATCCATCTTCTGCAACAGCTGTGGGATCAGCCCACCCTGCTGATGCAGCAGGGCCAGCAGGATGTGCACCTGCTCCAACTGCTGATTCCGGCAGCTCTGTGCCAGCTTTTGTGCGTCCTGGACGGCCTCCAGGGATTTCTGCGTATAAGAATTGAAATTCATACACTCACTCCTTTTAGCACTCTCATCATTCGAGTGCTAATTCTTTTTCCTAAACTATAGCGCATTTTCCGTTTTTGTCAAGAGGGCGCACCGATTGTTCGCAAAAAATTCATTTTCTGTTAATTGTGCACAAGAAATCTCCTTTATATTCTACCAGCTTCATACTTCTTTAATAATTTCACGCTATTCTCATTAAAATTTGAGGGGTATAATGAGGGCAAATCAACAGAATTGATTCAGAAACTGATTTCGAGTTTTTTTCATTCTCTTACCTCTCTTTTCTTTTGAAAAAACCGATTGCGTCCGGTCAACGCAATCGGTTTTTTCATGCCAATGCCCCCGGGAAGGCCATATCCTTCCCGGGGGCATGCTATTACACGGAAAACAGCAGATCGTAGTAGGTGGGATAGGGCCAGTAGGAGGAATCCACCAGGGTCTCCAACTGATCCACGATACCCCGGAGCCGATTCATCCTGGATACCACCACGTCGTGATAATAGATCATGGTCTCCTCTGCCGTACCGGAGGGCACGGTGGCCACTGCGGTCTTGAGTTCCAGGGTTTTTTCCATCAGGGAATCGGTCAGCTCGCTGATGGTCTCCGCCAGAGCCTTTTCGCTGCGGCAGCTGATACCGCAGGCCTTCTTTGCCAGGATGCCGTCACACAGGGCCGCGCTGTACGCCGTGGCGGCCCCCACGATCCCATGTTGGATCATATCCAGCATGGTCTTGGCCTCGATCTGAACCACATGGCAATACTTTTCCATGTGGACCTCGTTTCTGGCATACATCTCATGCTCGGTATACACGCCGTGACGGGTCATCAGCTCCACATTTTTGGGCAGTACATAGGCAGGCAGGGCATCCGCCGCGCTGACCAGATTGGCAAGTCCCCGTCCCTGGGCCTCCATCACCCAGGCATCGTCGTAGCCGTTGCCGCTGAAGATGATGCGCTTATGCTCGGTAAACGCTTTGCGGACCACATCATGCAGCGCCGTGTCGAAATCCTCGGCCTGCTCCAGAATATCGGCAAAGCGTCCCAGTTCTTCCGCCATGATGGTGTTGAGCACGGTGTTGGGGCCGGCAATGGACTGGCTGGAGCCGGGCATCCGGAACTCGAACTTGTTGCCGGTGAAGGCCACGGGAGAAGTACGGTTCCGGTCGGAGGTGTCCAGAGGAATGGTGGGCAGGATATCCACGCCGATCTGCAGAGCACCGGTCTCCCGCTCCAGATAGGGCGTATCATGGATGATGGAATCCACGATTCCCTCCAGTTCCGTCCCCAGGAAAACGGAGACGATGGCGGGAGGTGCCTCCAGGGCACCCAGCCGGTGATCATTTCCGGCAAAGGCCACGGAGCAGCGCAGCAGCTCCTGGTATTCATCCACGCCCTGCAGAAAGGCCGCCAAAAACAGCAGGAACTGGGCGTTCTGTCGGGGAGTCTTTCCCGGAGAGAACAGGTTTTTCCCGGTATCGGTGCCCAGGGACCAGTTGTCATG
This sequence comes from Bacillota bacterium, assembly GCA_029224785.1. GTDB lineage: Bacteria > Bacillota > Clostridia > Oscillospirales > Oscillospiraceae > Faecousia. The sequence continues at coordinate 18,327 of JAQXVF010000045.1, read as the reverse complement.
CTTGCCGGAGCCGTTGACGCCGGCAAAGGGCTTCTCGTGAAGCAAACACACCAGATTGTGCCGGGCCGCCACCTTTTTCATGATCTCCATGGCAAGCTGGTTGTGATCGCAGGCAGTGTTGGCATCGGAGTAGATGGGGGCCATTTCGTGCTGTGCCGGAGCCGCCTCGTTATGCTTGGTCTTGGAAAGGATTCCCAGCTTCCACAGTTCCTCGTCCAGCTCCCGCATAAAGGCCGCCACACGGGGCTTGATGGCACCAAAATAATGGTCGTCCAGTTCCTGTCCCTTGGGGGGCTTTGCGCCGAACAGGGTGCGGCCGCAGAGTTTCAGATCCTCCCGCTTCTCGTACAGTTCCCGATCCACCAGGAAATACTCCTGCTCCGGTCCTACCTGGGGAATGACCTTTTTCGTGGTGGTGTCTCCGAACAGCCGGAGGATCCGGAGGGCCTCCTTGCTGACACACTCCATGGAGCGCAGCAGCGGGGTCTTTTTGTCCAAAGCCTCGCCGGAGTAAGAGCAGAAGGCAGTGGGGATGTACAGGGACGTACCCTTGACAAAGGCAAAGGAGGTGGGATCCCAGGCGGTATAGCCTCTTGCCTCAAATGTAGCCCGCAGGCCGCCGGAGGGGAAGCTGGAGGCATCCGGCTCTCCCCGGACCAGCTCCTTGCCGGAAAACTCCATCATGATCTTTCCGCCGCCCACCGGGGTCACAAAGCTGTCGTGCTTTTCCGCGGTAATGCCGGTCATGGGCTGGAACCAGTGGGTATAGTGGGTGGCCCCCTTGGAAAGAGCCCAGGTCTTCATACCTTCGGCAATGTCGTTGGCAACTTCCAGCGTCAGAGCGTGTCCGCTCTTCAGGCACTGGCGCCAGGCATTCATGGCATCGATCGGTACATACTGGGCCATGGCCGCCTCATTAAAGACCATGCTGCCAAACATCTCCGGAATTCTGTCCTTCACTTCCATCCGAAATACCCCTCCTGAAAAAGTGGCCGGCAGTGTCCATGGCCGCCGGCTGCATACTACCCCCATTTTATTGGAAAAACCGCTCTCTGTCAATCCAGTATATTTGCCAAGAAAATCCCGGATTCCCGGCAGAAATATGGCGCAACCGAAACACATTTCCGCCGTTTTTCCGTCACTTTGGAATCGTCAGCGGTCAGAAATTCCATTTTCCCGCAGCCGGTCAAAGGCAAGCCGCAGGGTTCCGTCCTCCGCGCGGATCATTCCGCAGTAGGAAAAACCCTGCCGAAGGATGGCCCGGCGCATAGCGGTATTCTTCTCGTGGGTGTCCACCCGGAGATACGGCCAGAATCTCTCTGCATATTCCACCGCAGCCGCGAAAATCCCTCCGCCTTCTCCGGCGATCCGGTGGATGGCGCAATAGCTGCAGTCGCTGTGCCAGCCGCCCTCGATCTGCCGGTAGGTGGGATCCCCGCCGGACAGCAGGCAGAACACGCCCCGGATGGTATCCCCCCGGCAGATCACATAGAGCCGCCGGTTTTCCATATCCTCCCGGACCTTCCACTCCTCCGGCCAGGAAGTGCCCCACTGGTTCGGATTTCCGTTTTCCGCCATGCGCACTCTGGCCCGGGCGTACAGCTCCAGGATCCTTCCGAGATCCTCCTCCCGGGCGATTCTGATGGTGTCTGTCATTTCGCTCCCTCCGTGTCTCGGCGTTTTCTTCCCCATATTATAGTACACAATCGGAAAGAATGCCAGCGTTTTTCCGGATCCGTGACGGAAAACCTTTCGGTGGGGTATGCACTTCCCCTGTTCATCCTGGGCATGGCGCCGGTCAAAAAGGCGGGGATTCTTCCGTGGATGCCGCCGATTTGCCCGTCGGATGACGGCCATTTCAGAAATACTTACAATTTCTTTCCCTCCTTTTCAAAAAAGGTGGGAATTTTTTGTAAACATTGCCTGAAGCCCTTGCAATCGGACCAGAGTTGTGATAGTATATTGCGTAGCTTGCTACATTTCGGAAAGGAGAATGATATGAAACACTTTGGACATCGGTTTCGGGTCCTGCACTGGTGCACTGCCGGGCTTCTCAACGAGGCGGTGGCGCAATTTGAGCTGACCGCATCCCAGAGCCGGATTCTGGGGTACATTGCTACCCAGGAATCCGCCCCCTGTGCAAAAGACCTGGAAGACTTTTTCCACCTGTCCCACCCCAGTATTTCCGGTGTGCTGAAGCGTCTGGAGCAGAAACAGTTTATTGAACTCCGATGCGATCCGGACGACCATCGCTGCCGCAGAATCTATCTGCTGCCGAAGGGCCAGGAATGTCACGAAATGACCGTCCGCCAGATTGAGCATATCGAAGCGATGATCGTGAAGGACTTCACCCTGGAGGAACAGGAGCAGTTCTATGCTTATTTAGCCCGCGCCATTACGAATCTGGGCGGCTTTCCGTGTCGCCCCCCTGAAGGAGGATCCCCAAGATGATTAAACGACTGGCAAAGTGCCTGCGGCAGTATACTCCGTATGCCATAGGCTCTCCCATCGCCATGATCGGCGAGGTGACTATGGAAGTGCTGATCCCCATAGTCATGGCCGCCCTGATTGACCGCGGCGTTGCCGCCGGAAACATGAGCGTGGTTGTGGGCCAGGGTCTGCTGCTGGTGCTCTGCGCCCTGTGTTCCCTGGTTTTCGGCAGCGGCTCTGCTGTTTTGGCATCCCGGGCCGCCACCGGCTTCGCAGCCAACCTGCGCCATGATATGTTCTACAGAGTCCAGACCTACGATTTTTCCAACATTGACAAGTTTTCCACCTCCAGTATCGTCACCCGTCTGACCACCGACGTGGCAAACCTGCAGAACGCCTTCCAGATGTGCATCCGTATGGCCATCCGCTGCCCGGTGATGCTGGTGATGGCGCTGATCATGGCTATGCGGATCAGCCCCAAGCTGTGCATGGTATATCTGATCGTCCTGCCCATACTGGCAGCGGCACTGCTGCTGATCATGAAATTCACCCACCCCATTTTTGACCGTGTGTTCCGTACCTACGACGGACTGAACAACGTGGTGCAGGAAAATCTGCACGGTGTCCGCGTAGTGAAGTCCTTCGTCCGGGAGGATCTGGAGTGCCGGAAGTTCAACACGGTATCCAACACCATCTACAAGATGTTTGTCAAGGCAGAGTCCATCCTGGCAGGCAATATGCCCATCATGCAGTTCTGTGTGTACACCTGTATGATCGCCATTTCCTATCTGGGCGCCACCCTGGTGGTCCAGTCCGGCAACAATGCCGCCCTGGGCCTGACCACCGGCCAACTTGGCTCCATGTTTACCTACACCACCCAGATCCTCTCCTCTCTGATGATGCTCTCCATGGTTTTCGTCATGATGACCATGAGCCGGGCAGCCGTCCGCCGCTGCTACGAGGTTCTGGAGGAGATCCCCGACCTGCCCCAGGCTGAGCATCCCGTTACTGAGGTGGCAGACGGATCCATCGACTTTGACAATGTCAGCTTCCGTTACTCCGCTTCCGCCTCCAAGAATTCCCTGGATCATATCGACCTGCACATTCGCTCCGGCATGACCGTGGGCATTCTGGGCGGCACCGGTTCCTCCAAATCCACCCTGGTACAGTTGATCCCCAGACTGTATGACGTCACCGAGGGCGCCCTGAGGGTAGGCGGCGTGGATGTGAAGGATTACGATGTGCACGCCCTTCGGGACCAGGTCTCCATGGTCCTGCAGAAAAACCAGCTCTTCTCCGGCACCATCAAGGAAAACCTGCGCTGGGGCAATCCCAACGCTACCGATGAGGAAATCCGTCATGCCTGTCGTCTGGCTTGCGCCGATTCCTTTGTGGAGTCCTTCCCCGACGGCTACGACACCCACATTGAGCAGGGCGGTACCAACGTTTCCGGCGGTCAGAAGCAGCGGCTTTGCATCGCCCGTGCCCTGCTGAAAAAACCCAAGATCCTGATTCTGGACGACTCCACCTCCGCGGTGGACACCCACACCGATGCCATGATCCGCAAGGCGTTCCGGGAAGAGATTCCCAACACAACCAAGCTGATTATTGCCCAGCGGATCGCTTCCGTTCAGGAATCCGACTTGATCGTCGTGATGGAAGACGGCCGGATGTCCGCAGCCGGAACCCACGAGGAACTGCTCCGGACCTCCCCCATCTACCGCGAGGTCTATGAATCCCAGACAAAAGGAGGGGAGACAGAATGCCCCCAATGAGAATGCGCGGCGACGGCCGTAAAGCAAAAGATCCAAAGAAAACCATGAAGCGGCTGGCCCTGTGTCTGAAGCCCTACCGCTACCAGCTTCTGGTGGTTGTGGTGTGCATCATCATCTCCGCCATTGCCAACACAGCCAGCAGCAAGTCCCTGCAGAGCGTTGTGGACAATTACATCATGCCCCTTCTGAAGATGGACAATCCCAGCTACTCCGCCCTGATTACCTTCCTGATCCGGCTGGGAACGCTGTACCTTGTGGGCATCATAGCCTCCTTTGTCCGCCAGCTTCTGATGGCACGGATCGCCCAGGGAACCCAGAAAAACATCCGGGAGTCCCTGTTCGCCCATATGCAGACCATCCCCATCCGCTATTTCGACAGCCATCCCGTCGGCGACATCATGAGCCGCTACACCAATGACATCGACACCCTGCGTCAGATGATCTCTCAGGCTCTGCCCCAGTGCATCAACTCGGTGGTCACCCTGGTGGTGGTCTTTGTCACCATGCTGCTTACCTCTCCCCTGCTGACCCTGATCGTCATCGCCTCCGTGTTCCTGACCCTGCAGATCACCAAGGTTCTGGCGAAAAAATCCAGCACCTTCTTCCTGGGCCAGCAGCGTTCCCTGGGTGCTGTCAACGGCTTTGTGGAAGAAATGATCAACGGCCAGAAGGTCATCAAGGTTTTCTGTCACGAGGACGCCGCCAAGGAACAGTTTGACAAGCTCAACGAGACCCTGCGGCAGAACGCCTTCAAAGCCGGTGCCTATTCGAATCTGATGGGCCCCATCAACAGTAACCTGGGCTATATCCAGTACGCCGTGGTGGCTGTCATCGGCGGTCTGATGGCAGTGCACAGCAACGAAACTCTGATCACCGCCGGCGGCCTGATGAGCTTCCTGCTGCTGACCCGTTCCTTCAATATGCCCATCGGCCAGGTCAGTATGCAGATCAACGCCGTGATCATGGCTCTTGCCGGTGCGGAACGGATCTTCGAGCTGATGGATGAACCCAGCGAGACCGACGACGGCTATGTGACCCTGGTCAACGCCAGGATCGACGAAAACGGCAACATCACCGAGTGCACCGAGAAAACCGACCGCTGGGCATGGAAGCATCCCCATCAGGCAGACGGCAGCATCACCTACACCGAGCTGAAGGGCCATATCACCATGTACGATGTGGATTTTGGCTACGTTCCGGAAAAGACGGTGCTGCATAACATCACACTGTATGCCGAGCCGGGTCAGAAAGTGGCCTTCGTCGGCGCCACCGGCGCAGGAAAGACCACCATCACCAACCTGATCAACCGGTTCTACGACATTGCCGACGGAAAGATCCGCTACGACGGCATCAACATCAACAAGATCCGCAAGCCGGACCTGCGTCGCTCCCTGGGCATCGTGCTGCAGGACACCAACCTGTTCACCGGCACCGTCATGGAGAATATCCGCTACGGCAACCTGGATGCCACCGACGAGCAGTGCATAGAGGCAGCCAAGCTTGCCAATGCGCATGACTTCATCACCCGTCTGCCCGAGGGCTACAACACCATGCTCACCGGCAACGGTGCAAGCCTGTCTCAGGGCCAGCGTCAGCTCATTGCCATTGCCCGGGCAGCCGTTGCCGATCCTCCGGTGATGATCCTGGACGAGGCTACCTCCTCCATCGATACCCGCACAGAGGCCCTGGTTCAGAAGGGCATGGACTCCCTGATGAAGGGCAGAACCACCTTTGTCATTGCTCACCGGCTCTCCACCGTCATGAATTCCGACGTGATCATGGTGCTGGACGGCGGCAGGATCATCGAGCGCGGCACCCACGCCCAGCTCATTGCCGAAAAGGGCACCTACTACCAGCTCTACACCGGCGCATTTGAGCTGGAATAAGCATCCGAATACCAGCATTCCCCCTCCGGCATATCAGCCGGAGGGGGAAACCATTTCCTGATTCTGTTTCCATAGATGATTACAGGCCAGCCATCCAGGTGCCGGCTCCATAGACCAGGAGTGCCGCCACCCAAGCGATGACGCACTGGCCCGCCACCACTGCAGCGCTCCACCTGCCGCCCAATTCCCGGCGAATGGCAGAGACCGCCGCCACACAAGGCGTATACAGCAGGCAGAAGGTAAGCAGCGACGCCGCACTTACCGGTGTCAGCAACGTGGCCAGCGCCCCTTCCGAAGGAAGCAGCACCGTAAGGGTGGACACAACGCTTTCCTTTGCCATAAAGCCGGTGATCAGTGCCGTGGAGATCCGCCAGTCTCCGAAGCCCATGGGCCGGAAGATGGGAGCGATCACCCCGGCAAGGCCTGCCAGGATGCTGTCTCTGGAGTCCTCCACCAGATTGAAGTGGATATCAAAGGTTTGCAGCAGCCAGATGACAATGGTTGCCACGAAGATCACGGTAAAGGCCCGCTGGAGGAAATCCTTTGCCTTTTCCCACAAAAGCTGCATCACATTTTTGAAGGTGGGGATGCGGTAGTTGGGAAGCTCCATCACAAAGGGCACCGGATCCCCATGGAACAGGGTCCCCTTCATCACCAGCGCCGCCAGGATCCCCACGGCGATGCCGCCGAAGTACAGCAGAATCATCACCAGTGCCGTGTGCTCCGGGAAGAACACCGAAGTAAACAGGCCGTAGATGGGCAGTTTTGCCGAGCAGCTCATAAACGGAGTCAGCAGAATGGTCATTTTCCGATCCCGCTCGGAGGACAGGGTGCGGCTTGCCATGACTCCGGGCACCGTACAGCCAAAGCCCACCAGCATGGGCACGATGCTTCTGCCGGAAAGGCCGATTTTCCGCAGAAGAGGATCCATCACAAAGGCGATCCGGGCCATGTACCCGCTGTCTTCCAGCATGGAAAGGAAGAAAAACAGGGTGATGATCACCGGCAGAAAGCTCAATACGCTGCCCACACCCTCAAAGATCCCGTCGCAGATCAGCGACCGCAGCACCGGGTTCACATTGGCCCGGATCAGCACATCCGCCGCCGCCTGACTCAGTCCGGAAATGGCCATTTGCAGCAGATCGGACAAAAACGCGCCGATCACACTGAAGGTCAGCCAGAACACAAGTCCCATGATGGCGATGAACACGGGAATTGCCGTGTGTTTTCCCGTCAGAATCCGGTCAATCCGGCGGCTGCGGGCGTGTTCCCGGCTCTCGTGGGGCTTGGCCACCGTTTGCCGGCAGACCCGGGAAATAAAGGAAAAGCGCATATCTGCAATGGCGGCAGACCGGTCCATGCCCCGTTCCTTTTCCATCTGCGCCGTAATGTGCTCCAGCATTTCCTGTTCGTTTTGGTCCAGTCCCAGCTTCTGCAGGATATCCGGATCCCCTTCCACCAGCTTGGAGGCGGCAAACCGCCTGGGGATCCCCGCCTGAGCGGCATGATCCTCGATGAGATGCATGATCCCATGGATACAGCGGTGGACCGCGCTGCCGTCGCTGTCCGCGCTGCAGAAATCCGTCCGGGCCGGCTTTTCCTGATACCGGGCCACATGGACGGCATGACCGATCAGTTCGTCAATGCCTTCGTTTTTCGCTGCGGAGATGGGCACCACCGGCACTCCCAGCAGCTCCTCCATCTCGTTGATGCGGATAGAGCCGCCGTTGGCCCGCAGCTCATCCATCATGTTCAGGGCCACCACCATGGGGATGTCCAGCTCCAGAAGCTGCATGGTTAAGTACAGGTTTCTCTCAATATTGGTGGCATCTACAATGTTGATGATCCCCTTGGGCTTCTCCCGGAGGATCATTTCCCGGGTGACCTTCTCCTCACTGCTGTACGGAGACATGGAATAGATGCCGGGAAGATCCGTGATCAGGGTATTGGGCTGGTTGCGGATCCGTCCGTCCTTCCGGTCCACCGTCACGCCGGGAAAATTGCCCACGTGCTGATTGGCGCCGGTCAATCGGTTAAACAGGGTCGTCTTTCCGCAGTTCTGATTGCCCACCAGGGCAAAGGTCAGGGTCTCCCCCTCCGGAAGGGGATTTTCGGTGGATTTGCGGTGGTATTTTCCTCCCTCACCCAGACCGGGATGGGGGATCTCCTTCCGGTTTCCGCCGTCGTATTCCGTTCTACTCCGGCTATGTCCGGGGATCACAGTGATTTTCTGCCCGTCCTCCACCCGAAGGGTCAGGTCATAGCCATGAACCAGTAGCTCCATGGGATCTCCCATGGGGGCAAATTTCACCAGGGTAACCTCTGCTCCGTTGATCAGGCCCATATCCAGAAAATGCTGACGGAGGGCCCCCTGGCCGCCAACTTCCGTAATCACGGCGCTCTGGCCGATTTTCAGTTCATTCAGTGTCACAGCACTTCACCTCTTGTCCATTTTTTCCTTAGTTAGTATATGCTAATCAAAGGGCAAAGTCAAGTGCATTTTCCGATTATTCTGTTTTCACCGGTCCGGCAAACCGATGTCAGCCCCCTCCAGCTCCAGCAGAAACGCCTTCTTTTCCAGCCCTCCGGCGTAGCCCGTCAGACTGCCGTTAGCACCCACCACCCGATGGCAGGGTATGAGGATGGAAATGGGATTGCGGCCTACCGCGCCTCCCACCGCCTGGGCGGACATGGAGGGTTTTCCCATGGCTTCCGCCGTTTTCCTGGCCAGGCTGCCGTAGGTCTCCGTATGTCCATAGGGGATGCGCAGCAGCAGATCCCACACGATCTTCTGCATGGCCGTTCCCTCCGGAGCCAGGGGAAGCGACCCGGGATCCGGCTGTTCTCCCCGGAAATACTTTTGGAGCCATTCCTCCGCATCCCGGAAAACCGGCAGCTCCGCCGGCTGACCCAGCGGTTTCCCCTGCGCAAAGAATTTCTGCCCCCGGAACCACAGCCCCGTCAGTGCGGTGCCGTCGCTGCACAGCGTCAGCTCCCCCACGGGAGATTCCCACCGGGTAAAAAAGCGCGGTGCTTCTTCCATATACATTCCTCTTTTCGCGCCGGATGTCGTTCTCTATTCCACGAAAAGTCATCCGGCTGTATAAAAAAGCACCGCCGCAAGGGAACTGCCTGCGGCGGTGTGGAGCGGGTAATGGGAGTCGAACCCACCTGTCAACCTTGGGAAGGTCGCATTCTACCGATGAACTATACCCGCATCTTGTGGCTTCATTATAGCAAACTCCCATGGAAATTTCAACCCATTTTTGTCGAATTCCTTATAGAATCGTGATCTCTTTTCTTCCTCCGGGCCATGCGTCCCACTGCAGAGCAGAAACCATTGGCAATCTGTATGTATGCGGCGGATATTTGTTCGTCAAATATGGAACTGTTGACAAAGAATCCCTCCCCCTCTTGCAAAATTGGGAGAATCCTGCTATACTTTCCTTCAAACAGAATACCCCACTTGATTCTTGCAGGAAATGCGGATTCCCGCAACCGAAGGAGTAACACTCTCAGGTGCCCGGCAACGGGTGCAGACTGTAAGCGGATGGGACTTTGGAGAATCGCATTAGATTGCGTGCCGAAGGGGCAAAGCGGAAACGCCAATCTCTCAGGCAAAAGGACAAAGTGCATTGCAGAAAAGAGTTTTTCTGTCCTTTCAGCAGACTATGCGTTGGTGTAGTCTGTTATTATTTTGCCAGAAGGGAAGAAAATACGATGCGTATTCTGAATTTTATCTCCGGTGATCTCAACAACTTTATCTGGGGCTGGTTCGGCATTGCGGCGCTGCTGGGTACCGGTGTCCTGATGACCGTTCTGACCCGGTTTTTCCAGGTGACCCATATTGGGCACTGGATGAAGGAGACCGTAGGCGGTCTGTTCCGGAAGGAAAATTCCGCCCATTCCAGAGACCGCTCCTCCATTTCGCAGTTTCAGGCCCTCTGCACCGCCCTGGCAGCAACCGTGGGCACCGGCAACATTGCCGGCGTGGCAGGCGCCATTGCCACCGGCGGCCCCGGTGCGGTGTTCTGGATGTGGCTTTCCGCATTCTTCGGGATGATGACCAATTACTCCGAGAACGTCCTGGGCATCTTTTTCCGCCGGAAGGACGCCAATGGTGAGTGGGCCGGCGGTGCCATGTACTACCTCCAGGACGGTCTGGGCCGTAAAAAGGGCTGCCGGGCCATCGGCAAAATCCTTGCGGTTCTCTTCGCTGTGTTTGCCGTCATCGCCTCCTTCGGCATCGGCAATCTGGCCCAGGCCAACACCATCTCCGGCAATCTGCAGGCCGCCTTCGGCATTCCCCGCTGGATCACCGGCGCTTTCCTGACCATCGTCGCAGCACTGGTCATCATCGGCGGTATTCAGCGCATCGCAGCCGTGGCGGAAAAGATCGTTCCTTTCATGGCCTGCGCCTACATTCTGGGCTCTCTGGTGATTCTGTTCATGAACATCTCCTCCATCGGAGCAGTGTTCACGTCCATTTTCAAGTTTGCCTTTACCGCCCGGGGCGCAGCCGGCGGTGCCGTGGGAATCGCCATCAAAATGGGCTTCAAGCGGGGCATCTTCTCCAACGAGGCCGGCCTGGGCTCCTCGGTCATGGTCCATTCCGCGTCCAACGTGAAAGAGCCTGTCCGGCAGGGTATGTGGGGCATTTTTGAGGTCTTCTTTGATACCATGATCGTCTGCACCATGACTGCCATCGTCATCCTCACCTCCGGCATCATGGACCTGTCCACCGGTATGCTGAACGCCGCCTTCGCCTCCTCCGACACCAACACTCTGGTTGCCCAGGCGTTTTCCTCCAGCTTCGGCAGCTTCGGCGGCAAATTCGTGGCCGTTTCCGTGCTGTTCTTCGCCTTTTCCACCGTTCTGGGCTGGAGCTACTACGGATCCAGAAGCTGGTCCTATCTCTTCGGAGAAAAGTCCTCCGTAGTCTACAAGGTGGTCTTTGTGGCAATTATCTTTGTCAGTGCGGTTCTGACGGACGTGGCCCTTCCCTGGAACATCTCCGACACCTTCAACGGTCTGATGATGGTTCCCAACCTGATCGGCGTCATTGCCCTCAGTCCCCTGGTGGTGAAGATTACCAAAAACTACATTGCCCGGGTTCTTCACGGCAAGGACGAAGCCCCCATGCACTCCTACAAGGACTCCGAAACCGTATAAAAGCCATCGGCCACCCCGTTCGGGATGGCCGATTTTCTTGTATTCTGCCCACCGACAATCACACGTAGGCTTTCAGGAACTGGCCGGTGATCTGCAGCACCTCGGGGGTCCAGAAGAACTGTCCGTGGTTGGCGCCGCGAACCTTGTAAAGGTCCACCCGCTTTCCGCACTGGCGCAGCTTGTTGTACATGAACACGCTCTGCTCAAAGGGAACCGTCGCATCTACATCTCCGTGCATCAGCAGGAAGGGAGGATAGTTCTGTTCCTCGTGGATATAGCTTACCGGGCTGATCCACTGGACAGCATCCGGACGCTTTGCCCCCTCATCCCCCAGAATGTGGTTGAACAGGAAGGGTCTGGCATACTTTCCGCCCTCCAGGAAGGGGCTGAACTCCGACACGCCGTAGTAGGCCACGCAGGCGCAGACGCTGGAATCCTGCTCCGGATAGATGCCGTCATCAAACTCCTTGGTCCAGCCGGTGGAGCCCACCATCAAAGAGGTATGTCCGCCGGAGGAATCGCCCCAGATAGCGATCCGGGTGGGATCGATGCCGTAGAGCTCAGAGTTGGCCTTCAGAAAACGGATGGCGGCTTTCACATCAGACACAAATCCCGGGAAGGGCTCCACAAAGGCGGGACGATACTCCACGGAAGCCACCACAAAGCCCATACGGGCAATGTCAATGAGCATGGGCAGGGTGGAATAGCAGTTCTGCTTGCCCCAACCGGAACCCTGAATGAACACCACGCAGGGCATCCGCAGCTTGGCCTGATAAGGATTCATGCCGGTGAAGCGGGCCTCGCTGGGTGCGGAACCATTCGTTTTCTGGGCAACGGGGGGCTTGGGACCGGGGCGGTCGGGGTTGGCTTTTCTGTCGTCCTCCATCTGCTTTTCCAGCAGTGAAATGGGGATATCGGGATACAGCATCTGCAGATGCAGCGGAATGCCGCTGCGCACATCGTAGACAACATCCTTAACATAGCGGATGTTGTTGGGCTCCGACTTATCGGCATAGAGGATTTTCATTCCCTCCACTTCCGTCTCATCCGAGGGTACGATCCGGTTATAATAAAAGGTTGGCATAGAACATCATCCTTTCCTATGAATTACCCCTATTAAACCATTTTCTTCCGGCATTTTCAAGAAAGAATCTACGATTTCCTTTTCATAATCACACATTGGCGGTAATTCGCATGGGGCGGCGCAGGAATCTCCGGATTCCTTTGTGACTTTTTTACAAAAAAGAATTGCAAATGGATGTGGAATACGATATAATGAACAAAACACCGGAATGCTCCATCGCGCGCTTTCCCTGTTTTCCAACGCTTTGCGTTCATGAAAAACGACTGTTAGGAGGAGGACCCTGTATATGACCGAGCAAAACAAAGCCAAATTCGATGCCAAGGTACGCCGCGTTACAGACGCAATCGCACTGAGAGAGCCTGACCGCGTCCCCATGAAGCCCTCTCCTGCCATTTTCCCCATGATCGACGCAGGCTACACCGTGGCCGAATGCATCTACGACAAGAGCCTTGAAAAGTACAGAAAAGCCATTTTCCGCTACCTGAACAAGTACGATCCCGATGCCGGCATCGGCGTCGGCAACAACTACCCGGGACAGGGCCACCTGATGGAGCTGCAGTCCCCCAAAAATATGCGCTGGGCCGGAATGCCCGGGAATGTCATCGATGATAACTCCATTCAGCAGTACATCGAATACCCCTTCCTTCTGGATGAGGAGTTTGATCAGTTCTTTTCCGACCGCACCGCCTGGCTGCTGAACAAATCCCTTCCCCGGTCCTCCACGGTGACGGAGCCTCTTGCCAATCTGAAGATCGCCAGCACCCACGCCGGTATCCGCAGCATTGCGGAGGCCTTTTCCACCCCGGAAATGCGCCGGATGATCCAGCGGTTCTGGGATATTTCCGACGCATTTGCGGAATTCAACGAAAAGGCCGCCCAGCTCGCCAGGGATGTGGAGGAGGAGGGCTACCCCATTTTCCAGGGCGGCGGTGCCGCGGTTCCCTTTGATGATTACAGCGACAATCTGCGGGGCACCCTCAATTCCCTGGCTGACCTGTACGAACGCCCGGAGGATGTCCAGCGCTATCTTGACGAGGTCTTCCCCCAGACTCTGGAACGGATCCGGGCATCCAAGGGCAAGGGCGATGGAAAGCATATTTTCATGGCCCTTCACAAGGGCATGGACGGCTTCATGAGTGACGAACACTACGCCGAATTCTACTGGAAGCATCTGCAGAAGATCATTGAAGCGATCATCGAAGCCGATAAGGTGCCATACATTTTCACCGAGGGCAAATACAATACCCGCCTGGAGTTCCTGAAGGATGTTCCCAAGGGCAAAGTCCTTTACCACTTCGAAACGGTGGACATGGCCCGCGCAAAGAAGATCCTGGGCGACACCGCCTGCATTGCCGGCGGCTTCCCCACTCCCCTGCTTACCTTCGGCACCAAGCAGGAGGTCATTGACGAGTGCAAGCGTCTGATTGACATTTGCGCCCCCGGCGGCGGATTCATTTTTGAGACTGCCAGCGGACTGGACAATGTCAAGACAGAGAATGTGGAGGCCATGTTCCAGACTGTCCGGGAATACGGCGTGTATCACTGAGAAACCACCCATTTCTGATTCCCCGGGAGCCGAAAGGCTTCCGGGGAACGATCGGTTGTGATGGCTCCTCCGAAACTGTATGGAGATTTCAACAAAATTTCGATTGCGAATTGATTATTCTCTGTGCGTATGGTATTCTTATCTCAGTTCATTTTATTTGAAAAGGAGACTTCGCTATGGAACTTACTGCACATGCATTTTTAGGACTGACCGGTCAGGAGATTTCCTCCTTTGAGATCCCCTGGGATGGGGCCGCACCGGCTGTCGACGGAATCCATCTGGAGGGCCCGGCAGTAGAAACCGCTCAGAATGCCTATATGAAGGCTTCCAGAGGCCATGCGCCCGGCGATGTGGAAACCGTCGACGTCAAGGACGGCAAACTGGTGATCACCGTGGAGCCCTTTACCAATCGGGTGCCCTGGACGCTGGTCATCGGTGATAAGCGCTTCGCCAAGGCTGACTTCACCGTCAGGACCCGTACCGCCGATGACAAATTCGCAAAGATCGAGGAAGGCCGCGTGATGTACCGGCTGTATTCCCCCGATGCGGACGAGCCCCGGCCCATGATCCTGTTCCTCCACGGCGGCGGCAACGGCGGCTATGAGGGAGAGCGGGACAACGAAAAGCAGTTGATGGCTGACTACGGCCCCGTAAACTTCGCCGAGGACTATCCTGATGTCTACGTTATGGCCCCCATGTGCGTGGAAGAGCGCAGAGATATGTCGAAAGTCAACATGAACGTATCCTTTGCACAGAGCAACTTCTCCAAAGACTGGCGCTATGGCTGGTCCCGGTACTATCTGGGTAAGGTCTGCGACATTATCCGCAGAATGATCCGGGAGGGCAAGGTGGATCCCAAGCGGGTGTACGTCACCGGTATGTCCATGGGCGGCGCCGGTACGGTCCGTGCCATGTCCGTCGGCTCCGATCTGTTTGCGGCAGCCGTTCCGGTCTGCCCCTCCATGACGCCGGAAACCTTTGAGATTCTGAAATCCATCCGCCGTCCCATCTGGGTCACCTCCGCCTACATCGACCACACCCTGTACCGTCATAAGTATCTTGTGGACGCCGTGATGCATATGCGGGATAACGGCAACAACAATGCCCATCTGACCCTGTTCTCTCCGGAAGAGCTGCAGAAGTATGATATTGCCATCACCCCGGATCTGGATTATCCCACCCTGTTCCATCAGAACCACTGGAGCTGGGTGCCCACCTACAAGGATGACTACGGCATCATGTCCTGGCTCTTGAACCAGGTAAAGGACTGATCGGCGTTTTGTTTGACATCATCCGGAACAAAGGAAGCACCATGACATACAAACCGTTTTCCCCTGACGAATTGACGGTGCGGGATTCTTTCATCAATGGGCGGGGAATGTCCGTGGATCTGTATCAGACCCCCATCACCCCGAAAGAGAATATGCTGCGCCTTTATGAGGGCAAGACCCCCATGTGGATCCCCCACCCCAACGAAATGATGTCCCTGAAGATCGACTGTGACCCCGAAAATGTGGCCAGAAGCCAGACAGGCGGTATCGACGGTTTCGGAGTGGAATGGGTCTGGGAAGGACTCGGTGCCATGGTGCGTCCCGGTTCCCCCAAGGTTCCCGACATTAACGAATGGGAGAAGTACATAACGGTGCCAAATCCGGATGACTGGGACTGGGAGCGCTGCTATATGCAGAACAAAGGCAAGATCCGTCCGGACCTGGTTACCCATATCGGATTTGGAAGCTGTCTGTTTGAACGGCTGATCGCGGTCATGGACTTTGCACCGGCTGCAGTTGCGCTGATCGACGAGGAACAGCAGGAGGCCGTGCACCGCTTCTTCCGTGCCGTAACCGACTACCGCCTGCGGTACTACGAACTGTGCAAACAGTGGTTCCCGGTGGATATTCTCAACTTCAACGACGACTGGGGCGGCCAGTATGCGCCTTTCTTCTCTGTTGACACCGCAAAGGAAATGCTGGTGCCCTACGTCAAGGAATCCATCGACAAAGTCCACGAGCTGCACTGCTATGCCGATTTGCACTGCTGCGGTCTTGTAGAGCCTTTCGTTCCCTTCTTCATCGAGGAAGGCTTCAACTCCTGGGGTGGACAGCCTCTGAACGACAAGCCCAAGCTGAAGCGTATGTACGGAGATCGGATGATCTTCACCCACGAGATGGCGGTGACGGACGATTCCTCCGAGGAGGAGATTTCTGCTGCCGCAGCCCGATTCATGGAGGAATTCGGCTATGACAACCGGGGCTTGAATGGCACCAAGAGTGAAAAATTCCGCAAAAAGCTTTACGAGCTCTCCCGCAAAAACTTCGACAGGCTTGTGGCAGAAGGAAAAGCCATCCTGTAATTCTTCAATACGAAAAAACGGAGGTTTTCCCCACTTTTCGGGGGAAACCTCCGTTTTCCTGTTCCGCAGCGAAGCATCTGCCTGATCCTTCTGCGCAGCTTTTCGTCCAATGCTTACAAGCTGCGAAGGCGCCGGGCGCACTCCAGCACCTCCTGCTTGTTTTCTTCCGGCAGCTCCGTAAAATCCTTGACGGTGTCATAAATCTTCTCGCAGTAGTCCGCTGCTTTCCCGGAATCCAGCCGGTGTTCCCGCTGAATGCTGAGGAAGGTGTTCCTGTAAATATCCGCCAGAACCTCCCGGGGCAGCTTCACACCCGTCATATCGAAGCCCCAGCGAACGGCAAAGAAGGTGTCATCCGTCTCCAGGAACCGGCGCATCAGCATGATGGGTACCAGCGGATCCGAAGAGGTGTCGTTGTCGGTACCGAAGTTGACCCGATTGCGGTAATCGCAGAGGAACTCCCGGCTTTTCCCGGGGTTCCGGGACAGGTTGTAGTAGATCTCCGGGCAGGGGGTAAGGTCAATGTTGACCCTGGGGTGGCTGTCAAGAAATGCCGACAAACGATCCAGATCATCAGACATAAAATAGAAGTGGGGCAGCGTCAGCTTCAGCTTGGGATGACGGGCCAGAATGCGATCCATTTCGGCAAATTTCCGGTGCAGGATCTCCCGGGGAAGGCCGTCCCGTGCGGGGTGGTCATCGTCGATTCCCTTCTGGTACAGCAGAAACGGCGGGTTTTCCACCGGGAAACGATTCTTTTGGAAGGTACGCCGGGGTGGAAACACCGGAGTGGTGGCCACATGATACAGCAGGGGCGCATCGTAGTGTTCCAGCGTCGAAAACAGCGGGTCAAAAATCCCGGAATCCAGCGGTTCCTTCTCTCCGCCGTTGCCATCGGCAAGCTTGATGCCGTCAAAGCCGGCTTCCAGCATATCTTTGGCCTGCCGGGCAACTCCCTCCGGCGTGCCGTCAAACCCGGGAATCAAGAACACCGGATGCCCGTAAATCGTATACTGATGGGGAAACATAGCTCTGGCAACCAGCGCATCCGCCTCCGTGATGCAGGCGGACCTTCCGTGTTTGACGCAGATCAGGTTCTCGCCGTCCAGCCCGCTGGCACTCAGATGGTCAGTCACATTGCGCAGATAACCGTCTACGCCAAAGCCGCCGTGGGTATGTACATGGCCGTCAATGATACCGTGGTTGAATCCCATATGGTTCCCTCCTGATGGTCGGTATGGCAGGCAAGTCTTTCAATGCCTTTTGGATAGTATACCACAGATTTTCCTTGACCGCAATCGTTCTGATGATCCGTTTTGAATGTGTTCGGTACCTTTCCGCATTTCATTCCTCTGCCAATGGATTAAGGTATTCAACGAACCACCCCTGCGGGGTGGTTCGTTCCTTCCGTAACTTCGCTGCACGATCGTTCCGCTTCTGCGCTTTTTCGTTTCCCGTCTACAGTCCTCCGGGCTGCATCCGGAAAACGAAGGATTCTCCCACGGCCTGAAAACGTGCCACCGGCACGTTTTCTTTACGGCCCTTCGAATCCCTTCTGCGTATATACCAATCAGTACACTATAGATGCCGCAGTCCTCAGGTCTGCACCCAACACCAAATCGAAGCCCAGCGGAGCGGGTTCGATTTGGAAAGGAGGAGCAGCGGCATCGCCGGGTGGTCGTAAAACAGTAAAATCAAAAAATGATGAAAACCTTGTGTTTTCAAGGGGTGCGGCGTGACTTCGGTCACGCCGTTTCCTCTTTCATCAGCTCATTCAGCGGGATGAAGCCCAGCCCGTCGTACTTGATGTGGATGTGCTGTACCCGCTTGCTGCTGGACTTGTCCGGTGCGTCTACATAGATTGCAGACACCAGCTCCCGCAGAGTGTAGCCGTCCAGCTCGTCGATGCCCACATACTTGTGGGCCGTCTGAATGAACTTCTCAATGTTTTCGTTCTGTCGTTCCTGTACTTCAATTTCCTGACGCAAGGTGATGCACTCGGCCTCCAACTGCTTCTGTTCCGTTTCATAGGTCACGTTCATCATATCAAAGCGGTCATCGTTCAGCCGCCCGTTGGCGTT
>JAQXVF010000044.1 GCA_029224785.1 Bacillota bacterium | reverse complement strand
CAGCGGGGTCATGCGGAAGAGCTTCTGCATCAGCTTCTCCGGATCCACGCCCCGCTTCAGGTCGATGGTCAGCTTTAAGCCGCCCAAATCCGTCTCGTCCCGCATGTCGGCGATTTCCTTGATTTTTCCCGCCTTGATGAGCTCCGCCACCTTGTCCATGATGACCTCTGTGGCGGTGGTGTAGGGAATCTCCGTGATCTCGATGAGGTTGCCCTCTTTTTCGTAGTGCCACTTTGCCCGGAGCTTGAAGCTTCCCCGTCCGGTGGCATAGACCTCCCGGGTGGCAGCCTCATCAAAGAGCAGCTCGCCGCCGGTGGAAAAATCCGGCCCGGGCAGGGTTTCCAGAATGTCGTGCTCCGGATTCTTCATAAGGGCAATGGTGGTGTCGCAGACCTCTTTCAGATTAAAGGAGCAGATATTGCTGGCCATGCCCACAGCGATGCCCTGGTTGGCGGATACCAGCACATTGGGAAAGGTGGTGGGCAGCAGGCTGGGCTCCTTCATGGTGGCGTCGTAGTTATCCACCATGTCCACGGTATCGCTGTCGATATCCCGAAACAGCTCTGCGCAGAAGGCATCCAGCTTGGCTTCGGTATAACGGGAGGCTGCATAGGCCATATCCCGGGAATAGACCTTGCCGAAGTTGCCCTTGGAATCCACAAAGGGATGCAGCAGCGTCTCATTGCCCCGGGCCAGACGGACCATGGTTTCATAGATGGCCGCGTCACCGTGGGGATTCAGGCGCATGGTCTGACCCACAATGTTGGCGGATTTGGTTCTTCCGCCGGTTAACAGCCCCATTTTGTACATGGTATATAGCAGCTTCCGATGGGAAGGCTTGAAGCCGTCAATCTCCGGAATGGCCCGGGAGACGATGACGGACATGGCATAGGGCATGTAGTTCAGCTCCAGGGTCTCGGAAATGGCCTGCTCCGTGGTGGAGCCATGGAGGCCCATGACGCCGTCGGTATTCACTTTTTTCTTTTTCTCAGGTTCCTGTTTCTTCTTTGCCATATTCGTTTCCTCACGTTATCCTCAGGAAATGTCGGCCAATTCCAGGTATTTCGCGCCATTTTCCGCGATAAAGTTCTTCCGTTCGTTCAGGCCGTCCCCCAGGAGGATGTTAAAATAATAGGCGGTGCGCTCCGCATCCTCCGGCATGACCTTGATAAGCCGTCGGGTTTCCGGATTCATGGTGGTCATCCACATCATCTCCGGGTCGTGTTCGCCCAGGCCCGTGGAGCGCTGGATGTTGACTTTTTTTCCCACCAGCTCCTTGAGAATTTTCACCTTTTCCTGCTCGTTATAGGCAAACCAGGTCTTGTCCTTGCAGGTGATCTCAAACAATGGGGATTCGGCGATATACACATACCCATCCCGAATCAAGGTGGGGCAGAGCCGGTAGATCATGGTGAGGATCAGGGTGCGGATCTGGAAGCCGTCGTAGTCCGCATCGGTGCAGATGACCACCTTGCTCCAGCGCAGGGCGGAAAGGTCAAAGGAGGAGAGCTCCTTGGATTTCTTGCCCTGAATTTCCACACCGCAGCCCAGCACCTTCATCAGATCCGTGATGATGGGAGAGGCAAAAATCTTATTGTAGTCTGCTTTCAGGCAGTTGAGAATTTTACCGCGCACAGGCATGATGCCCTGGAATTCTGCGTCCCGGCTCAGCTTGACGCTGCCCAATGCGGAGTCGCCCTCCACAATGTAGAGTTCCCGGACGGATACATCCTTGCTGCGGCAGTCCACGAATTTCTGAACCCGATTGGAGATATCAATGGTGCCGGACAGCTTTTTCTTCACGCTGGACTTGGTTTTCTCCGCGGATTCTCTGGCCCGCTTGTTCACCAAAATCTGCTCAGCAGCCCGGTCGGCCTCCTGCTTGTTCTCAATGAACCAGACCTGGAGCTGCTCTTTAAAGAAAGCCGTCATGGCCTCCTGGGTGAACTTGGAGTTGACGGATTTTTTGGTCTGGTTTTCAAAGCAGCCGATGGTGGAAAAGCAATTGGTCACCAGCACCAGACTGTCCTGAATGTCCTGGAAGATGATTTTGCTCTCGGTTTTGGTGTACTTGTTATTATCCCTCAGATACTTATCAAAGGCCGCCGTAAAACCGGAGCGAACCGCCTTGTCCGGGCTGCCGCCGTATTCCAGCCAGGAGGAATTGTGGTAAAACTCAATGTGGGAAATCTGCTTGGAGAAGCAGAAGGAGGCGGTGATTTTCAGCTTCATCTCCGGGCGGTTGTCCGCATCCCGGCCCCGGCGCTCGGTCTCCCAGTAGACGGGCATGGTAAAGGCATTGTCCCCCACCGTTTCCTCGATATACTGCTTGATGCCGTCGGGATAGC
The DNA here is from genome assembly GCA_029224785.1 of Bacillota bacterium. GTDB lineage: Bacteria > Bacillota > Clostridia > Oscillospirales > Oscillospiraceae > Faecousia. The sequence continues at coordinate 184 of JAQXVF010000044.1, read as the reverse complement.
AGAATTCCTCCTGCTCGAATTTCCCGTCCACCTGATTGCGGAATCGGAACGTAATGCCCTTGTTGACCACAGCCTGACGGCGCAGCACATCCCGGTAGTATTCCACAGGGATATTGATGTCCGTAAACACCTGCCTGTCCGGCTTCCAGTGGAACACGGAGCCGGTCTTCTTCCGATCCGTGGG
>JAQXVF010000043.1 GCA_029224785.1 Bacillota bacterium | reverse complement strand
CGGAAGTGGTAATAGGTTCTCTGCCACAGGTCGGTGTGGGGCTTGGTGATGATCTCCACCTTGTCATCGGACACAGTAAAATGCTCCGGCTCTCGTGTCCATTGGAAATGATTGATTCCAAAATCCATAGTATTCTCCCTTATCTTGTTTTGGCGGCAGAAAAGTCTGCCGCTTCCTGAATCCAGCCCAGCAATTCTTCGTCGATTTCGTCGGGCGTTCCCACCATCACATGGTGCGTCCATCTTCCGGGGTAGGGTTCGGTCGCCACATCGATTCTGGGGGATTCCTTACGGTAGCCCAGCCCGAAGGTGACTGTCATCCAGACCGCCGGACGGTCTTTTGCTTTCCGGCAGGGGTTGAAGGACACAAAGGCAAAGCCCCGCTTGTTCGCAAAGGTGATCTGGGTCTTGGCGACTTTGATCTTCACATCGGGAATCCGGGTCAGAATCGCATTTTCCAGCCGTTCATACATGGGCAGAGCATCCATATGTTCCCCGAAGAAGAATAAAGTATCGTTGTCCATTGCCGCGCCCCCTTTCAGGCCTTTTCTTTGTTTCCCGCAGCGCAGTTTTTGACTGTCACCGCGCTTTCTTCACCGGATGTCGAATCACTGTTTTCCACTTATCCTTTGCAGCCTTTCTGGCATCGGTGAGATAAATCTCATGGTGCAGCCGGGTGTCGGAGAAGTCATTTTCGTAACCGTTCGCTGCCAAGTATTCATCCATAATGGCCACCGTGGCAGGTTCGTCATCGAATGCGCCTGTGTGCATAATCTGGACGCACTCACCCTCGTCGATGGTCAAGTATTCTGCGGCGCTGCAATCCAGCTTTTTCTTCCGGGTCGCCTCCGCCACAGCCCAATCGAAGTCCGCTTTGGTCACAAAATCCGGCACTCTAATGACGCTGATCCAGTGAAAAGTGGATTTATCAGAATAATCGATATCCGCTAAGCCCTCCTGCCACCAGAAGCCCTCCAGCGGCGGCACCACGAAATCGTAGTAGCCGTCAATGCGGTGGTCTCCCATCTTGCTCATTTTGATGGTGTAAGCAACTGCGTACAGCACCCCGATGGCCGCTTTGTAAGCACCGCCCTCCTCGTTGGGATCGCCCTCACCCCGGACGGCGATGTAATTTGCGGGCGGCACCGTCACAATCTGGGGCTTATTCTTGGGCAGATAAAATTCCTTGTACTCTTTTTTGAAATCAAAGGCCATAGCGCACACTCCCTATATTTCTTTCCGTAGCCATGCATCCAACACAGCCAGTTGTTCCTCCGTTCGGTTCCCGGCAAAAATCGTTGAAATTACGGATTATCCCGCTCCCTCCCTTTTCCTCATTCTATCACATGATTCCCCTGCCGGAAAGCCCCTTTTCAGAAATTATCATCTTCCTTTCCGTCTTGACTTGCGGCAGTCTTGACGATAGAATGATGGCAAGCGTATCCGCAGATAGATTGGAAAGAGAAAGGAAGGATGCTGCTTGATCTGCGAAATCTGCAAAGATCCGATTTTTCTTGCCCAGAAGTCTGAGCCTGCCAACGCCGGTGATCTGAACGTTGCCCGGGACCTTCTGGACACCCTGGCAGCCCACAGGGATGGCTGCGTGGGAATGGCGGCCAATATGATCGGCGTGAGCAAACGCATCATCGCCTTTGACAACGAGGGTACATACATGGTCATGCTCAATCCCACCATTGTAAAACAGTCCGGACCGTATGAGGCGGAGGAAGGCTGTCTGTCCCTCGCCGGTACACGAAAAGCAAAGCGGTTCCACACCATCAAGGTGCAATGGCAGAATGAGCAGCTTCAAACCCGGCTCAAGACCTTCAGCGGCTGGACTGCAGAGATCATCCAGCACGAGATCGACCACTGCGAAGGGGTTCTCATATGAAAAAGCACACAAAAACGTCCTGGTCATATGCCTTGCGGCCCTTCTCGCCATCGGAATCGACTGCTATGCCTATCATTTCGAAGCACTTTGATCAGCCCAGGGAAAGGAAAAAAGAGGTGACACCCGTCCTATGAGCGACTCTCAGAAACACATTGCCCATTATCATCTTCCCGGCTTGTTTGAGCATTATGAGCTGTATCGTGTGTTTCTGCCCCTTTTTCGGGAACATCGGGAATACTTTTATGACTGGTGCGACATCGGTTCCATCTACGGCGCACCGGCAGGCTGTCTCTGGGGCGGAGGCCGCGTTGGTCTGGGAGAAACAGACGCCGAAAGTGTTCTGGCACTTCTCCGGAAATACGGCATTTCCGCCCGGTTGACCTTCAGCAATTCCCTGCTTCGGGAAGAGCACCTTTCGGACAGGAAATGCAACCGTTTGTGTGCCCTGTTTCAAACAGATTCCGATCCCCGGAACGGTGTCATTGTCCACTCGGATCTGCTTCTGGATTCTCTGAAAAGGAAATACCCGGGTCTTTACTTTGTTTCTTCCACCACAAAAGTTCTGACCGATTTTCCGCAGCTTCTGCAGGAGATTGACCGGGAGGATTTCCTCTATGTGGTTCCGGATTTCCGGCTGAACAAGGCATTTGACAGATGGAACACTCTGACAGAGTCCCAGAAAGACAAAGTGGAGTTTCTGTGCAACGAGTGCTGCCGGTTTGGCTGCAGCGACAGAAAGGCGTGCTACGAAGCCGTCAGCCGCAAGAATCTGGGAGAAAGCTGCACTGACCATCTCTGTACCGCACCGGACGGAGACCGGGGCTACCGCTTTTCCCGGGCAATGGAGAATCCCGGATTTATCGGCACTGCGGATATTCGGAACGTCTATCTTCCCATGGGCTTTTCCCATTTTAAAATCGAGGGACGAGGGCTTGGAAGTGCCCTGGTTCTGGAGTTCCTGCTCTATTACATGACCAAACCCGAGTACCATGTCCACGTCCGGGAAGCGATCTATCTGGACAATATGCTGGATTTATTCTAAAAAACACAGGCCCCGAGGCGATTGGCCGCGGAGCCTGTGTTTTCAGCTTGTTGGATTCGCATACCGGGAAAGAGGATCTATTTCGCGGCTCCGTCTGCCGGGTACCGCATCCGATCCTCCGTTATTCTTTGGAGGCGATGGCTTCGATCTCCACCAGAGCGCCCTTGGGCAGGGCCGCCACCTGGAAGGCCGCCCGTGCAGGGCAGACACCCTCAAAGAAGGTGGCATAGGCCTGGTTCATGGCGCCGAAATCGGAGATATCCTGCAGGAGAACGGTGGTCTTCAGCACATGATCCATGGTAAGGCCCTCGCTCGCCAGAATGTTCCGAATGTTCTCCAGAGACTGGCGGGTCTGGGAGACGATATCTTCCCCGGCAAAAGCGCCTGTGGCAGGATCAATGGGAAGCTGTCCGGAGACAAAAATCAATCCAGCAGCATTCATGGTTGCCTGGGAGTACGGACCGATGGCAGCAGGTGCCTTTTCTGTTTTCAGTTCTTTTTTCATAATACGCATCCTTCCTGTTTGTTTTTGGATTTTCCTTCGTTTCAGGCCCTCCGGCGTTTATGATTGCGGGCTATACGGTGATACATCCCTTTCAAAGAACAGGAAGTCCGTCCAGCCGGTGTTTTCTGCATACAGGTGTTTTCGATCCCTGCGCGAAAAGCCCATGCTTTCGTACAGGCGGTGGGCAGGCAGATTGGATGCCAGGGCATCCAATCGGATGGCCTTCTTCCCGTTCTCTTTTGCAAGGCGAAGGGTTTCTTCGATCATTTTTCTTCCCAAGCCCTGTTTCTGATACTCCGGCATGACCGCCAGGATATGTACCACCGCCACTTCCGTATCGGGAAGCTGTCTTTCCCATGCAATCTCATGGTAGTCATCCCCCTGGGACATGGTGACCGCCATCATCCCCGCAATATCGGTCCCATCCAGAAGCAAATACATGGCACCGCTGTCCAAGTAGGAACGGATCATCTCATCGGTTGGATGCAGCCCGTATATCCACCGGGCATACGTTTTCATATGCTGCGTACGGTCAATCACCTGAATATATGCCTGCCGGATTTCTTCCAGTTGTCCGGCTGATGCCCTGATAAGATGCAGATCAAGACCTTTTCTATCCTCCATATGATTCCCTTCTTTCCTGTATCGATGTATCCATCGGAGAAAAACAGGCAGCCCTGTTTTGGGAACCGGTTTTCCGCGTTTTCATGCACCCTTTCCCATGGCTTCCTGCAAACAGGGATGCAATCATTCTCAAAAACCACCGTTTTCCGGTGGTTTTTGAATATTTTGTCAACAATCGGATAGATCTTCCCGGATGGGTGCAGGCTCCTCCCCGGTCTGGGAATCGTCCGAAGGCTCTGCCTCCGGCGCAGAAATCATCGCAGGCTCGCTCTTTTCGCCCCGGTAGGCATTCACATAGGCCATCAGCTCATCGCCGGTGATGGTCTCCTTGCCCAGCAGGAACAGGGAAATCTCATCCAGCAGGGAGCGGTGCTCCTTCAGCATGGCAAATGCCTGATCGTAGCACTCGCCCAGCAGCTTCTGCACCTCCTGATCCACCATGGCGGCAGTCTGCTGAGAGCAGTCCAGATAGGACTGGCCGTCCAGATACTGATTCTGCACCGTGGAAAGGGACATATTGCCGAATGCATCGCTCATGCCGTACTGGGTTATCATATTTCTGGCAAGGGCAGTGGCCCGCTGGATGTCGTTGGATGCACCGGTGGTTTTGACGCCGAACACCAACTGCTCGGCGGCCCTGCCGCCAAGAAGCGTGCGCAGCTCCACCATCAGCTCTTCCGCCGTATTCAGGAATTTCTCCTCCTCCGGCATCTGCATGGTGTAGCCCAGCGCACCGGAGGTGTGGGGCACGATGGTGATTTTGGAAACGGGCTGGGAATGCTTTTCCAGGGCAGCCACAAGCGCATGGCCTACCTCGTGGTATGCCACCAGACGCTTTTCCATGTCCGTCAGCACCGTGTTCTTTTTCTCCGTTCCGGCAATGACCACTTCAAACGACACCATCAGATCCTCCTGATTGACCGCTTTTCTGCCGTGCCGGACTGCACGAAGGGCCGCCTCGTTGACCAGGTTGGCCAGGTCCGCGCCCACGGCTCCGGCGGTGGCCTGAGCGATCTTCCGCAGATCCACATCCTCGGTGAGCTTGATTTTCCGGGTATGCACCTTCAGGGTGTCCAGACGTCCCTGGAGGTTGGGCCGGTCCACAATGATCCGCCGGTCAAACCGGCCGGCACGGAGCAACGCTTTGTCCAGAATCTCCGGGCGGTTTGTTGCCGCAAGGATCACCACGCCCTTGGAGGAGTCAAAGCCGTCAATCTCAGCCAGAAGCTGGTTCAGGGTCTGGTCGGAAGTGCCGCCGAAGCGGGAATCCCGGGTATGGCCCACCGCGTCGATCTCGTCGATGAAGATGATGCTGGGCGCCACCTTGGCAGCCTGACTGAACAGATCCCGGACACGGCTTGCGCCTACACCCACAAACATTTCTTCAAAGTCCGAGCCGGAAATGGAGAAGAAGGGCACGCCGGCCTCTCCGGCAACCGCCTTGGCAAGCAGGGTCTTGCCGGTACCGGGAGAGCCCACCAGCAGGGCACCCTTGGGCAGCTTCGCACCGATCTCCGCATATTTCTGAGGATTGTTCAGGAAATCAATGATCTCCTGCAGGGATTCCTTTGCCTCATCCTGTCCTGCCACGTCTGCAAAGGTGATGCCGGTCTCCTTTTCCATATAGACCTTGGCCTTGCTGTTGCCGAAGCCCCCCATCAGACCGTCTCCGGAGGAGAACCGCTTGGTCATCATATTGATCAGGCCGAACATCAGCAAAAACATTCCCGCATAATACAGGATCATGATGATGAAGGAGTTGTTCTCCACGATCTGCTCGTAGACCGTGACACCGTCTTCCCGAAGCTGCGTTGCCAGCGTCAGCCGGTCGCCGCTGGGAAGGCCGGTGTAGAAGGCCTTTTGCTGACCCGTAGGCTTCAGGCTCTCGGCTTTTGTCATATAAATGACCCGATCCTCCTGAATCTCCACTTCCACCAGCTCACCGCTTTCCCAGGCGTTCAGAAAATCCGTGAAAGTGGTCAGCGTATACTGGCTCTTCACCACAGAATTGTAAATCGTGCTGATCAGCAGCACTACACAGATCGCAATGACCAGCGTGACCCAAATATTTGTTTTCGGGCGCTTGTTGTCGTCCGAGGGGTTGCCGCCGGGCTTTCCTCCGCCGGGGCGATTTCCGTTAGGATCCATAGTATCCCTCCTTGGATGATTCTATTGAGTCATCATATCACATTTTCCCGCTCCACGCAATGAATGATTCCCTTTATTCCCGTAAATTTTCTGTAAATATCTTCCGAAAACCCGCTGTTTGGAGGTTCCGCAAAATAACGGTTGTGAAATGGGGAGAAATCTGTTATAATGTGCAGGAAACGTACTATTTTCGGAGATGAGATTTATGAGCAATTTTCGGAACGGACCCCGCCGGGACACAACCCCTGCAGAAGAAACCGAAGGCCAACTGGAAGGCCGTAACGCCCTGACCGAGGCCCTTCGCAGCGGCCGGGCCGTGGACAAAGTCTTTATCGCCAGCGGCGAGATCGACCGGGCGCTGCAGCGTCTGGCTGCGGAGGCAAAAGAAGCCGGTGCCGTCATCGTTCCCGTGGATCGCAGGAAGCTGGATGCCATGAGCACCACCCGCAGCCATCAGGGAGTGATCGCGCTGGTAGCTGCCCACCAGTACAGCACCGTAGACGAGATCCTGAGCGCCGCCGCAGACCGGGGTGAGGAGCCGCTGATCGTGATCTGCGATGAGCTGTCCGATCCCCACAACCTGGGTGCCATCATGCGCTCGGCTGAATGTGCCGGTGCTCACGGCGTTATCATCCCCAAGCGCCGCAGCGTAGGGCTGACCGCCACCGTGGCCAAGGCATCCGCCGGCGCCATCGAGTATATGAAGGTGGCCCGTGTCAGCAACATCAACAACACCATCGCAGAGCTGAAGCAGAAAGGTGTCTGGGTCTTCGGCGCCGCCGCAGAAGGCTCCATCCCTATGTACCAGGCCAATCTTTCCGTCCCTGCCGCCATCGTCATTGGCAATGAGGGCGACGGCATCAGCCCCCTGGTGCGCAAAAACTGCGATGTGATCGTCAGCATTCCCATGCGCGGCAGCATCTCTTCCCTCAACGCCTCCGCTGCCGCGTCCATTCTGCTGTATGAAGCAGTACGGCAGCGACTGAAATAAGGAGGTCCCTATGGACGATACGGAAGAACTGAAGTCCGAAGATACTTTGGACACCCGGCAGGAAAATACCCCGGCGGATACCCCAGAACCTCCGGACGAAGCGCCCCTTCCCCCGGTGACGGATTCCGAATTGGAGGTGGATTTTTCCACCGGATCATTGGAAGCCATTATGGCGGAGTTTTCCGGAGATGATATTCCGGAGGAGGATCCCGAGAATTCCATTCTGCTTCCCTTTGAGCAGGAGGAGCTTGCCCGGCAAGCAGACACCCCCGACACCGCTCAAGAGGTCACTGCGGAGGATACTTCCCTGTCGGATCCCGTGGAGCCGGATGCGGTGACGTCCCGGGATGCAGAGGAATCCGAGGCTTTCCCGGAGTTTGATTCCGTTCCGGCGGATGAGGAATATGTGCCCAACCCCATCGTCTTTCAGCCCCCTTCCCGCTTAAAGCAGCTTCGGAAGAAGCTGGTGATCGGCCCGGAGCATCGCTACTACGAACTGAGCGAACTTGGCCTGGGAAAGCTTCAGCTTGCCATCATCATAATGATTGCCTGTTTCCTGCTGACCGCAGCCGCCACCGCCTTTTTCTTCCTCCGGCCCGTGCCGGACAACCGAGTGCGGTTCCTGGTGTTCAGCCAGGTGATGGGGATTCTCGTCTCCGCCCTGATGGGCTGCTACCTGATCATGGAAGGGATCGGAGACCTGTTCCACGGCCGGTTCACCCCAAACACCATGCTGGTGGTCACGCTGATTGCCTGCAGTGTGGATGCTTTCTTCTGCCTGACCTCGCTGGAGCTTCCCTTTGGTGCAGTGTTCGCCCTGGAAACGGTGATGGCTCTTTGGGCCGCTTATGAAAAGCGGAATACCGAAATGGGAGAAATGGATACCATGCGCCGTGCCGTCCGTCTGGATGCCGTTACCGCCGCCTCCGATTACCGGGGAGGGAGAAACGGCCTGATCCTCCGGGACGGCGAAGTGGAGGAGTTCATGGACACCTACAACCTCCCCTCCGGGCCGGAAAAGACCCAGTCCGTCTTCTGCCTGATCGCTTTTGTCCTGAGTCTGGGTGTTTCCGCCGCAGCCTATTTCCTCCACGGAATGGACTATGCCGTCCGTGTGCTGGCAGCCAGCCTGCTGTGCGCCTTTCCTGCCACGGCTTTCATCTCTCTGACACGGCCAAAGGCCATTCTGGAACGTCGGCTGCACCGCATCGGCTCCGTGATCTGCGGTTGGCAAGGCGTAAAGGCCCTGCGTAAGGATCTGATCTTCCCCCTCAGCGATACCGACCTGTTCCCCATCGGTTCCGTGAAGCTCAACGGTGTCAAGTTCTTCGGCCAGCGCAGCCCCGATCAGGTCATCGGCTATGCCGCCGCCCTGGCCGAGGAGCAGGGAAGCAGTCTGCTGCCCATCTTCCGCCAGCTTCGGGAAAGCCGGAATTGCAGGCAATACTCCGCCGGAGAATTCCGGTTCTACGATAACGGCGGTATCGGCGGAATTCTCAACGAAGAAGCCGTTCTCATGGGCAGCCGCGGCTTCATGGCAGAAATGCATGTGGATCTGCCCGACCGCAGCCCGGTGGAAAATGCCATCTATATGGCCATCGACAACCGGCTGTGCGCCGTGTTTGCCTTGACCTACACCCAGAATAAATCCACCGCAAAGGGTCTTTCCACTCTTTGCAGCTACCGTTCTCTTACGCCTATGGTGGTGGGAACGGACTTCGTCGTGGGAGCGGATCTTCTGACGAAAAAATACCGGATCCGCCTGAAGCGGATGGAATTCGCCCCCCTTTCCCAGCGAAAGGAGCTGCTTTCCAGGCCTGCGGATCCGGAGGCTCCCGCGCTGGCGCTGGTCTCCCGGGACACCCTTTCTGCCAAAGCATTTGTGGTCACCGGTTCCCGCTGTCTGTACCGCGGCACCTGCACAGGGCTTGCCGTGCATATTCTGGCCGGTGTCCTGGGACTTCTGACTATGGCCGCCGTGGCCATCCTGGGCATCTGGGATCTTCTGACCCCGGCGAACGTCCTGCTTTACCAGCTCATCTGGGCCATTCCCGGTATTCTGGTCACGGAGTGGACCCGTTCTGTCTGAGTTTCTGCATCGCTGCAAACGCAGCGATGCAGTTTTCGTTATCACTCAACCATTCTCTTTTTCACCGAAAACACAACATATGCCATCCAAATCCGGCAATAATGTCCCATTTTTCGAATAAATCCGCATTCCCTGTCGTGTCATGTCCTTTTTTGTAATTTTGCCAAAAAAGGCATTGAAATCTTTTCTCCTTTCGTGTATAATGACATTGTTACGGTGTCCGTCACCGACCAAGCAATGGAGGTCATCCTCCCGAAAGGAGCTACACTAATGTACACAGCCAATTCCATCCGCAATATCTGCCTTCTCGGACACAGCGGCAGCGGCAAAACCGCTCTGGCCGAAAGCTTACTCTACATGACCGGAGCCATCCTCCGCATGGGCAAGAACGCTGACGGAAACACGGTCAGCGACTACGATCCGGAGGAGATCCGCAGACATATTTCCATCTCCACCTCCACCGTTCCCGTGGAGTACAACAACCACAAGATCAACATTCTGGATACCCCCGGCGGCTTCGACTTCTCCGGCTCTGTGATGGAAGCCCTCCGTGCCGCTGACGCAGCCATCCTGGTGATCTCTGCCAAGGACGGCATTACCGTGGGCTTTGAGAAAGCATGGAAATACTGCGAAGAGCGGAATATGCCCCGTTTCGTCTACATTTCCAAGGTTGACGAGGACAACAGCGATTACAATGCCACCTTCAACGCCCTGCGTGAGCGTTACGGCAACAAGATCGCTCCCCTGGTTGTGCCCATCTGGGATGCCCAGAAGCGGGTCACCGGCATCATCGACGTGCTCAACAAGCGGGCATACGAGATGCAGAACCTGAAGCGGGTGGAGATCGCCATTCCCGACGGAAAGGATGCCGTCATTGAAGAGTTCAACGATGCTCTGAAGGAGTCCGTGGCCGAAACCAGCGAGGACCTGATGGACCGCTTCTTCAACGGCGAGGACTTTACCTATTCCGAAATGATCAAGGGTCTGCACACCGGCGTGACCGAGCTGAGCCTGTTCCCGGTCCTCTGCGGCTCCGGCGTAACCTGCCTGGGTTCTCTGATGCTGATGGACAACATCGTGGATCTGCTGCCCAACCCCACGGAGGGCAACTATCACAAGGCCACCCGTGCCGACGGGGAAACCGAGGAATTTGTGGTCTCCCCCGGCGGCGTCCCCTCTGCATTCGTCTTTAAGACTGTTGCCGACCAGTACGGCAAGTATTCCTACATCAAGGTCCTCTCCGGTACCATCAACTCCGATACCACCCTGGTCAATGCCCGTACCGGTGAGACCGAAAAGCTGGGCCGTCTGTACACCATTACCGGCAAGAAATCCACCGAAGTCAAGGAGCTGTCCTGCGGCGATATCGGTGCCATCGGCAAGATGGACCGGGTCAAAACCGGCGACACCCTGTGCGATCCCAGAAAGGTCGTTGCGCTGAAGGGCATCCCCTATCCCGAACCCTGCTACTCCATGGCCATTGCTCCCAAGACCAAGGGTCAGGAAGACAAGGTCGCTGCCGGCCTGAACCGTCTGAACGAGGAAGATCCCTCCTTCAACGTGGTCTCCAATGCCGAGACTCATCAGATGGTGGTCTCCGGCACCGGCGATCAGCAGTTGGACGTGCTGGTCTCCAAGCTGAAGAGCCGCTTCGGCGTGGATGCCGTGCTGCTGCCCGCCAAGGTCGCCTATCGTGAACGCATTAAGAAGTCCGTCCAGGCTCACGGCCGCCACAAGAAGCAGACCGGCGGTTCCGGCCAGTTCGGTGATGTGTGGATCCGTTTCGAGCCGCAGGAAGAGCAGGATGAAATGATCTTTGCCGAGGAAGTGTTCGGCGGCTCCGTGCCCAAGAATTTCTATCCCGCCGTGGAAAAGGGCTGCCGCGAGGCATCCTCCAAGGGTCCTCTGGCCGGATATCCCATGGTGAACCTGAAAGCCGTCCTGTATGATGGCTCCTATCACCCCGTGGACTCCAACGAAATGGCATTTAAAATGGCCGCCATTCTGGCCTTCAAGGAGGCCATGCCCAACGCCGCTCCCACCCTGCTGGAGCCCATCGGCAGCCTGGCCGTCACCATTCCCGACAGCTACATGGGCGATGTCATCGGCGATCTGAACAAGCGCCGGGGCCGTGTGATGGGTATGAACCCCGATCACGAAGGCAACACTGTGGTGGAAGCCGAAGTCCCCATGGCGGAGATGGGCAGCTACGCGATCGACCTGCGGGCCATGACTCAGGCCAGAGGCTCCTTCACCCTGAGGTTTGACCGTTACGAGGAAGTTCCCAAGGTCAACCAGGCGAAGATCATCGAAGCCGCCAAGAACAGCGAAGAGTAATCCCTCCTTCCTACTGCCCCGCAGGACTGCGGGGCAGTTTTTTGTCCGTGTCAACCGCCGGTTGACAAAATGCAAGGCCGGAATGGTTGCTTTTTCCGGGAATCGGACATACAATCACCCCATCACGAAAGGAGGACGTGCCAATGAATACTCTGACCCTCGGACAAAGGATCGCTGCGGAACGAAAGAAATCCGGTCTTTCTCAGGAAAGCCTGGGAGACAGGTTGGGTGTGTCCCGCCAGGCCATTTCCAAGTGGGAGGCTGACGCCGCAATTCCGGAAATCGACAAACTCATTGCCCTGAGCCGCCTGTTTGCTGTGTCTGTGACCGATCTTTTGGGAATCGAAGAAAGCCCCCAGGCTCCGACAGACGGCGGTCAGGCGGAAGAATCCCCCTCAGCCGGTGACGGTCTGACGGAGACACAACTGGAAATGGTGGAGCAGATCGTCCGGCGTTTGCAGCCTGAAGCTCCCGTCCGGAAACGGAGGTGGCTTCCCGCTCTGTCCCTGATACTGGCGGCAGCCGGTTTTCTGTTCGGGCTCCTGGCTCTGCAGAAAGCATCCCAAATCCCCGATTACAGCCTCCAGCTTGCCAGTCTGCAGACATCGTACAATTCCCTCTCTTCCCAGCTCCGGTCGGTGAGAGATGCCGCGGAGAGTCTCCAAAACCAATCCTCCCTTCTGTCCGAATGGAGCCTGTCCGTGAAAGCGGCAGAGGACCTTTCCGGTGGGGAGATCACTCTTTATGCCATGCCCCGGGCCCGGCAGCAGGGTGATCAGGCCATCTTTGTCGTATGGAAGGAAGGAGAAACCCAGGTGCTGCAGGCAGACTGCCTTTGGAATGACACCGGTTATACCGCAACGGTTTTCGTTCCCAAAGGGACGGGGTATCTGTGCCGGTTGGCCATTCGCCACGCCGACGGCTCCTCGGAATTTTCCGCGCTGCCCTATCAGGAAGACGAGGTTGCCTCCGCTCTCTATTACGACTTTGAGACAGGGTTTTCTTACCAGGCAAGCGGTGACCTGATCTACGATTGGGACAGCCGCACGCCGGACGAGGTCCGGATCCCTACCCTGGACTTGGAGATCGATCCCCCCTATCTGGCAGAGCTTCCTCCAACCTTCTGCACCCAGGCGGATCTGGTATTGGTGCTGGACGGGCAGGAGCTGCAGCGCATTTGCATCTACCGGCCGGAAGGCGGCGATGACCTGCAGTATGACGCGTATGTCTCCGGTGATGGAGCGCCCACAAACGGAAATCTGCAGATGCACCTATCTGCAAAGGCTCCCTTGGACTGTTCTGTTCCCATCCCCGCCCTGACGCCGGAGGAGCGGCTGCGTTTCCGCTTTGATGTGTTTCTCCACGGAAAAGAGGCTCCGATTTCCTTCTTTGCCGGCCATGACCTGACCGCAGACTCCGACGGCATCGTTGTGATTGCAAGTCCCGTCTGCTGATGCAAATCTCCCTTCCGGAAAACCCGGAAGGGAGATTTGCATTTCAAAAAAACACTCCGGCAGCCACTTACTGCCCATCCTCCTGCTTCTTCCCGAATCTGAAGGCTGACAGTGCGTCCTCCACCATTTTTTCGATATCTTTCCCCATGGATGCAAACTCCGATGCATTCATATCTATGGAGACTTTCGTCTGGCTGCGGTCTTTACGGCTTTCACCCACACGACCGCATTCGGCCTGGGTTCCCGCCACCACATTCCCGTCCACATCACCGCACTCCACATAGCCGCCTGCCTTCACGTCACCGCTGACATCACCGCACTCCACATAGCCACCGGAAGCTACGCCACCGCCGACATCATCGCATTCCACATAGCCGCCTGCCTTCACGTCACCGCTGACATCACCGCACTCCAAATTCAACCGGCAGTACAGATCCTTTGCCGGTCCCTCGTAGCAGAACGTCACCCGTTCTTCCGCCGGGTTCTCCCCAATCAGGGTGTGTCCGCAATACAGAACCACATGGAAAGCGTCGTCATTCTCCCAGGGAAGCTCCGATACGGTTTGCCGCCCCTCCCCGGATCCCTGCTTCTCTTCTCTTCCGAAAAGCGCATCCAGACTGATTCCCAGAGCATCTGCCAGAGCAGGCAGCAGCATGGTATCCGGGAAGCACTGGTCGGTCTCCCATTTGGAAACCGCCTGATTGGTCACGTTGAGCATTCTGGCAAGACTCTCCTGAGTCAGGCCGTGCTCCTTACGGTACCGGGAGATTTTCGTCCCCATTGACATTTCGGATCACTCCTTTTGTATATTGTTCGTAGCTACACCTGGATTGTAGCATGGAACGTCCATTTCCACAAGCGAGGAATGGTTGATTCTCCCTATTTCTTCCAACCGGCGGTTGGAAGATGGTGATTCCGGGACAATTTCAGCACGCATTCTGCTTTTTCCCATTTTTTGATCTCATAATATACACTTTCTTCTACAAACCCAGACGAATTGAAATTCCTGCCAACATATTTCACAAATTTCAAAATTTCCAGCCCCTTTTTATGTGGATTGTATGAAAAGTTGTGAAAATCTGATTTTGCAGATTGATTTTTTGGGAATTTTGTCTTACAATAGGCTTGCGATTGAATGGAAGATTCCAAGGGAAAGGAAGTGTGCGGAGCCGTGCTGAATATCGTGCTGGTGGAGCCGGAGATTCCACAGAACTGTGGAAACATCGCCCGCACCTGTGCGGCAATCGGTGCCAATCTTCACCTTATCCGTCCTCTTGGGTTTGACATTTCAGAGAAAGCGGTCCGCCGTGCCGGTCTGGATTACTGGCATCTGGTGACCGTCCGGGATTACGAAAACCTGGACGACTTTTTTGCAAAAAACGACGTCCGGCAGATGTGGTGCCTCTCCACAAAAGCGCCCCGCAGCTACACGGAAGCGGACTACGAAGACGGATGCTTCCTGTTCTTCGGCAAGGAAACCAAGGGTTTGCCGGAGGACTTTTTGGAAGCCCATCGGGAATCCTGTGTCCGGATCCCCATGCTGCCCGGCATCCGCAGCCTGAATCTGAGCAATGCGGTCGCCGTCACCGCTTTTGAGGCCCTGCGTCACCTTTCCTTCCCCGGCTTGCAGGATTTTGGAATAATGAGGGTGTAAACCCCATAATTTGGAGGAATTGACGATGAACTACAACAAGAAGTCTATCGAGGACATCGACGTATCCGGCAAGAGAGTTCTGTGCCGCTGCGACTTCAATGTTCCCACCAAGGATGGTAAGATCACTTCCGACAAGCGGATCGTTGCCGCAATGCCTACCATCGAGTACCTGGTCAACCACGGCGCAAAGGTCATTCTCTGCTCCCACATGGGCAAGCCCAAGGGCGAGTGGAAGAGCGAGCTGAGCCTGAAGGTGGTTGCGCAGCGGATCTCCGAGCTGCTGGGTAAGGAAGTCATCATGGCTGCGGACGTCGCCGGCGAGGATGCCCAGGCAAAGGCCGCTGCCCTGAAGGACGGCGATGTGATGCTGCTGGAGAACACCCGCTTTGAGAAGGGCGAGACCAAGAATGATGCCGAGCTGAGCAAGAAATTTGCTTCCCTGGCTGACATTTTTGTCAACGATGCATTCGGCACTGCCCACCGGGCCCATTCTTCCACCGCCGGCGTGGCTGACTATCTGCCTGCTGTCTCCGGCTACCTGGTACAGAAGGAAGTCTCCATCATGGGCAAGGCTCTGGCCGATCCCGAGCGTCCCTTTGTTGCAATCCTGGGCGGCGCCAAGGTCTCCGACAAGCTCAATGTCATCAACAACCTGCTGGAAAAGGTGGACACCCTGATTATCGGCGGCGGCATGGCCTACACCTTCCTGGCCGCCAAGGGCTATAGCGTTGGAACCAGCCTGCTGGACAATGAGAAGATCGACTACTGCAAGGAAATGATGGCCAAGGCCCAGCAGAGAGGCACCCAGCTCCTGCTGCCCATCGACACCGTGGTGGCTCCCGCATTCCCCTCCCCCATTGATGCTCCCATCGAAGTCGAAACCGTGTCTGCCGATGCCATTCCCGCTGACAAGATGGGTCTGGATATCGGTGAAAAGACCCGTGAGCTGTTTGCCGATGCTGTGAAGAACGCCAAGACCGTGGTTTGGAACGGACCTATGGGCGTGTTTGAGAACCCCGTTCTGGCAAAGGGAACCATCGCCGTGGCTCAGGCCCTGGCCGATTCCTCCGCCGTGACCATCGTGGGCGGCGGTGACAGCGCTGCTGCCTGTGAGCAGCTTGGCTTCGCTGATCAGATCACCCACATTTCCACCGGCGGCGGTGCCTCCCTGGAGTTCCTGGAAGGACTGGAGCTGCCCGGCATTGCCTGCCTGCAGGATAAGTAATTTTTCCCCGAGATCTCTTTCGGCTTCCCGGGGACCTTTCCGGGAAGCCCTCTTCATACGAATACTGAAGCCGTTTGGCTTTTCATGGATAAAGGAGAATAATCATGAACAGAAAGTATCGCAAGACCATTATTGCCGGCAACTGGAAGATGAACAAGACTCCCAGCGAAACCAAGGAATTCATGACCGCTTTCAAGGCGATGATGCCCAAGGGCCGCTGGTGTGATGTTGCCCTGTGTGTTCCTGCCGTGTGCATCCCCGCTGCCGTCCGCGCCATGCGTGAGACCCGGGTGGGCATTGGTGCCGAGAACTGCAACGCCAACGCTTCCGGCGCCTACACCGGTGAAATTGCTACCAATATGCTGGTGGATGCCGGCTGCAAATATGTGATCATCGGCCACTCCGAGCGCCGCGCAATGGGCGAGACCGATGCCGATGTCAATGCCAAGGTTCTGGCTGCCCTGGATGCAGGTCTGGTACCCATCATGTGCTGCGGCGAGACCCTGGAGCAGCGGGAAACCGGCATCACCACCGAGTGGATCGCTATGCAGATCAAGGCCGGCCTGAAGAACGTTCCCGAGGAGAAGATCCGCAAGGTCGTCATCGCCTACGAGCCCATCTGGGCCATCGGCACCGGCAAGACCGCCACCCCCGAGCAGGCTGAGGAAGTCTGCGAAGGCATCCGCACGGTGGTTCGCAAGCTGTACAGCTCCAAGAATGCCCGTGCCATCTCCATCCTGTACGGCGGCTCCATGAACGAAAAGAACGCTTTCGAGCTGCTGGCTCAGCCCGACATCGACGGCGGCCTGATCGGCGGCGCTTCCCTGGTTCCTGAGAAGTTTGTCAAGATCATCGAGGCTGCCAACCAGCCCACTGTGTAATTTCATTTGCGTCATCAGGAGCAGCTGCGATGCAGTTGCTCCTTTTCCTTTCAGGAGGCTTGTTTTATGCACACCCTATTGCTTCCCGCAGATAAGAGCGATACTGCGGCCATTGCCGCAAAGATTCTGAAAGAGGGCGGTCTGGTAGCCATCCCCACAGAAACCGTTTACGGTTTGGGCGCTGACGGTCTGAACAACGATGCTGTTGCCAAAATATTTCTTGCCAAGGGCAGACCACAGGACAATCCTCTGATCCTCCATGTCGCAGAGACGGCAGAAATTGAGAGATTCTGTCACCACATTCCGGAAAATGCCTACCGGTTGGCAGAAGAATTCTGGCCCGGTCCTCTGACCATGGTACTTCCTGCCCGGGATATTGTTCCCAAGCGTACCACCGCCGGACTGTCCACCGTCGCTGTCCGCTGCCCTGCCAGCGACATTACCCGGCAGATCATCCGGCTTGCCGGAGTTCCCATTGCGGCACCCTCAGCAAATCTGTCCGGCAAGCCCTCCACCACCACCGCCCAGCACGTTCTCCACGATCATGACGGCAAGATTCCGGCCATAGTTGACGGCGGCCCCTGTTCCGTCGGTGTGGAATCCACCATCGTAGATCTGACGGAGGAACGCCCCCGGCTTCTCCGCCCCGGCGGAGTCACTCCGGAACAGCTTATTGCGGTTTTGGGTGATCTGGTGGTAGACAAAGCTGTTACCGCCCAGATCGACAAGGATGCCGTGGTCAAGGCCCCCGGCATGAAAGATCGTCACTATGCGCCGGACTGCCAGGTGGTGATCATTGCCGGCAGCCGGGATAGTGCAGCCCGGTACATTCACCGTCACTACACCCCCAAGGATCGGGTGCTCTGCTTTGAAGAGGAGCTTCCCCTGTATGCCGGGTGCAGCCCCCTTTCCTACGGCTCCGAAGCGGATCCCATGTCCCTTTCCGCAGGGCTGTTTTCTGCCCTTCGGATCCTGGATGATCCCGGCATCGGCACCGTCTTCGCCCGCTGCCCCGTAGGCGGCGGAGTGGCCTATGCGGTGCAGAACCGGCTGAAAAAAGCGGCAGCCTTTCATATCGTAGATGCGGAGGCAGAACAATGATCATAGGTATTACCGGAGGCACCGGATGTGGGAAAACCACCGCCCTGGATGCCATCCGCCGGCTGGGTGGAACGGTGTTTGACTGCGATCAGATCTATCATGACCTGCTGAAAACCGACAAAGCCCTGCTGAAGACGATTTCCCTGCGCTTCCCCGGCACGGTTATCGAAGGAGAACTGCAGCGGAAAGCCCTGGGCGCCATCGTGTTTTCCGACCCGGAAGCTCTGAAGGATCTGAACCGAATCACCCACCACGCCGTGTGCGAGGTGGTGGAAGGCGCGCTGGGGGACTTTTCCGGACTGGCAGCCATTGACGCCATTGGCCTTTTCGAAAGCGACCTGGCCCGTCTGTGCGACATCACGGTGGCCATCACCGCCCCGGAGGAAGATCGGGTGACCCGGCTGATGGCCCGGGACGGAATTTCGGAGGAGTATGCCCGTATGCGGATCTCCGCCCAGAAACCTCAGGATTATTTCCGGGAGCACTGCGATTATACTCTGGAAAACGACCGGGACGCTGCCGCTTTTTCCGCGAAATGTCTTGCCTTTTTTCGACAGTTTGTTATAATGGAAGAAACTACCCACAAAGGAGAGTAAACAATGACTACCGAAGAACTGCGCACTTCCCTGCTGAATGCTCCCAAGAACGGGTTTACCCGGATCACCGCCCAGCAGCGGGCTGAAATGGAAGCATACTGCAAGCGCTATACCGCCTTTATTGACGCCGCCAAGACAGAGCGGGAGGCTACCACCTGGGCCGTGGAAAACGCCGAGAAGTTCGGTTTCCGTCCCCTGGTCCCCGGCATGGAGTTGAAGCCCGGTGACCGGGTCTACCGCAACAACCGGGGCAAGAGCATTCTGCTTGCGGTCATCGGAAAAGAGAACCTGAACAACGGCTCCAACATCTGCGCCGCTCATGTGGATTCTCCCCGGATGGATGTAAAGCCCAACCCTCTGTATGAGGATTCCGAGATCGCCTATTTCAAGACCCATTACTACGGCGGCATCAAGAAATATCAGTGGCCCACCGTTGCACTGGCCCTCCACGGCGTTGTGTACCGCAAGGACGGTCAGGTCATCACGGTTACCATCGGCGAAGAGGAATCCGATCCCATCCTGGTGGTCACCGATCTGCTGGTCCATCTGTCCGCCGACCAGATGAGAAAGACCCTGGCCGAGGGCATCGTGGGCGAACAGCTCAACGTGGTCCTGGGCACCGAGCCCATTGAGGGCGAGGGTGCCGACCTGGTGAAGCTGAATGTGATGAAGCTGCTCAACGAGAAATACGGCATTGTGGAGGAGGATTTCCTCTCTGCCGAGCTGACTATCGTCCCCGCCGGCAAGTGCCGGGAGGTGGGTCTGGACCGCAGCCTTCTGGGTGCCTACGGCCATGACGACCGGGTGTGTGCATTCGCAGAGATGGACTCCCTGTTCCAGCTTGACATTCCCAACAAGACCGCTGTGTGCATTCTGGCCGATAAGGAAGAGATTGGCTCCGTGGGCATTTCCGGAATGCAGAGCCAGTGCTTCGAAACCTTCATGCAGGATCTGTGCGACATTCAGGGCGCCAGCCTGAACCGCTGCTTCGAAAATTCCTTCTGCCTGTCCGCCGACGTTTCCAACGCCTTTGACCCCAACTTTGCGGAAACCTGTGACCGCCGGAACAACAGCCAGCTCAACTACGGTGTGTCCATCTGCAAGTACACCGGATCCAGAGGCAAGGGCGGTGCGTCCGATGCCTCCGCTGAGGCTATGGGCCATGTCCGCAGCACCCTGGACAAGGCAGGCGTCATCTGGCAGATCGCAACCCTGGGCAAGGTGGATCAGGGCGGCGGAGGCACCGTTGCCGCGTACATGGCAAACCGGAACATCGTCACCGTAGACGCCGGTGTGCCCGTTTTGTGCATGCACGCCCCCATGGAGCTGGTCAGCAAGCTGGACTGCTACGAGACTATGCTGGCCTGTAAGGCTATCTACGAGGCGTAATCCCCCCGAAACCGTCATGGTTCCATCGTTCGGGTTTTCCCACAGGATGTTCTTTTGCAGGCAATGTTCTTTTGAACATTGCCTGCATTTTCTATATACAAAAAGCAAGGCATGACGCATCACGCCTTGCTTCTGCATTATCCATTCCCCTTACAGGTGAGCGAAAATCTTTGCGCCCTTGTTTTTCAGCCAGATCAGCAGTCCTGCCGTGGCTGCGGCCGTCAGGACCAGGAAGACCGTCAGATACAACGTGACACCGATCTTGAATCCCTGCCACAGGAACAGCCCCAGCATGGCGATGGCGTAGATCGTACCGCTGAAAAGAACGATGAGCACATTTAGGCTCTGCTTGATGGGATACAGTTCGTTGGTCCAATGGAGGTTTGGCCGCAGGACTCCCAGCCACATTCCCATTGCATCGGAGAACACCACGAAAACCATGGTGGTCAGCAGCAGGAGTACCGCCGTCAGCGGCGCTGTCTGCAGAGCGATGAGAAGGCAAATGCAAAGGAACAGGGCCGGCCCCATAGTCATAATGAGCTGCAGGTTCATCTTTGCCTTCAGAACCTGCCAGGCGGAAATGGGCATGGACTGATAGATCCAAAGGCTCTTTCCCTCCAGGCTGACAGAGGGCACCACCATATCATTCATGGTGCAGAAGGTACAGACCGCGGCTGCGGCAAGTACGGACACAAAGTCCGGATTCTTCCCGAATACCTCCATCAGGACCTGCCGGAGCAGTTGTCCTTTGAGCAGCACCGCCACTCCTGCCACCACCATAAACAGTGTTCCGAGGCTGCAGTTGAGAATGTAGTTGGGGCTTGCCAAAAACCGTCCGAATTCTTTGCCCAAGGCCGCAGCGTCCTGGCTCTTTCGCTTGACCGCACGTTCCCTGTAAGCAATCCTGCCGGTACTTCCGTCCGACGTTGCCATCTTCAGGAAGCTGCGTTCCATAATCACCCACACCAGCGCCAGCATCAGGAATACCGCCGCGGTTACAATGAGGGCCGCAGACAGGCTGCCTTCTCCGATTCTTCCAACCAGATAGATAGGGTAAGCAGAGCCTCTGATCGACTCACCCAACGCCGCCGCGTTTTTCAGGATCCCCTGCAGGATCTCCGACGCACGGAAATAGAAGTAGTAATACAGCACAAAAAAGGCAAGAGACGCCAGCACAGTGATCAGGCTTTTGTTCTTCAGTTTGCCGCTGATCTTGGCCACCACCCAGCCCAGGGCGCAGGACAAAATCAGCACGAACACCGAGATCACAAAGGTCAGCCAGATCCCGCCTGCCACAAGGCCCACGGAAAACGGCATCACAATGCACGCCACCACGACAGCAGGCACCATGACCGCCCCGGAGAACATCAGGCCCATCAGATACACGCTGAGCAGTCTGGATGCCATGATGATCCGCACCGGAATGGGGAGACTGAGCAAAAGCTCATTATCCTTGGCCTTATACAACCCCGCATAGGTGTTGAATACGCTGCCAAACACGCCAAACAGAATGGCCATCAGGCTCATCAGCGCAAAGTAAAACCATCCCAGCCCTATCTGATACATCGTCCCGCAGAGGCTGAACGCCAGCATTGCAAACATACCGCCGATCACTACCACCATCAGCAGAAAGTACAAGGCAAAGGAGATGACAACAGCCAGTTTCGATTTGGCTTTTCCCTTTTTCTGGCTGACGAAGAAGCCACGGAACGTCTCCAAAAGCTGCTTTTTCAGTAATACGCCCAGCATACTCAGCCCTCCAGCTCCAGAAAGACCTGCTCCAGAGAGGTATCTCCCTTCACTTCCTCCATGGTCCCGGACTTGATCAGCTTGCCGGACTTGATAATGGCCACCTTGTCACACAGCTTTTCCGCCACCTCCAGCACATGGGTGGAGAAGAAAATGGCGCCGCCCTGATCGCAGACCTCCCGCATCATGCCCTTGAGAAGGTGGGATGCTTTGGGATCCAGACCCACAAACGGCTCATCCATGATGATCAGTTTGGGATCATGGAGCCATGCGGAAATAATGGCCAGCTTCTGCTTCATGCCGTGGGAATAAGCGGAAATAGGCTGGGCCAGGTCCGCCGTCAGCTCCAGAAGATCAGAATACTTCCGGATACGTTCCTGCCGGAGCGCCGCACTGACCCCAAACACGTCCGCCACGAAGTTCAGATACTTGATACCGGTCATGAACTCGTACAGATCGGGATTGTCGGGGATGTAAGCGATCTGCTGTTTGGCTGCAATGGGTTCCTTTTTCACCGAGATGCCGTTTACCAGGATCTCTCCCTTGTCATACTGCAGAATGCCTGCCACGGATTTCAGTGTGGTGGTCTTGCCTGCGCCATTGTGCCCGATAAACCCATAGATCTCCCCGGGAGCAATGTGCAGTGTCAGGTCGTCCACCGCACGCTTTTCCCCGTAGGTTTTCAGAAGATGATTGATTTGCAGCATAGGATTCTCCTTTCGGACCTGAGAGGGACCAGGTCCTCAATCTCAAAATTGTTCACAGTTCTACCGCCTCTCTGAGACTGAGTATAAACCATCCACAAAGGGGAAAGTCAATAGGAAGTGCGAAAAAAACCTTTCAACCCCATCTTCCATATCCACCCATGTGCTGGATGCCTCCAAGGCCGCGGTGCACCGAGCATTCCATATTCCAATAAAACGTTATAAAACACTGTTTTGGAATACGGACCCATTATATCTCTTTCTCCGGAACATGTCAAGCATCCTCAGAAAACCTCCTGTGAAAACAGGAGGTTTGGGTTGCTATGACTGCTCTTCCCGCAGGATCCGCAGGTAATGATCCAGATAGATCTTCTGGGCTATGGAACACAGCGCCACACGAAGAAGCTCCTTCTCCTCGGAGTGATCCACTCCCACCTCCAGAAGCTCCTTCCGTTTGCCGAACACATACTGGATCAGGTTTTCAAATTCATCACAGAAATAATTGTATGCCACAACCTGGTCATACGTCCTCTGCTGGATATCGATCAGCAGACGAATATCATCCATGGCCATGACGCCCTTCATTACGGCCACAAAAATCAGATAGGCAATGGATACCGAATCATAGGATTTTTTCTTGGGTCCGGGAATGATCTTCTGCTTCACATAGTTGCTGACCATAGACGATGTGATCGGGCTGATCCCGCAGGTGGAAAGAAAGCCGTTGACATACTTGGTCACCTGCTCCAAAAACAGTCCCACGTCCGGGATCTCATGATAACGCGGCAGATGCACATTCTGAACCGAGTCCATAAGCTGACGGCGTATCTCCGGATTCATAGGCATTCCTCCTGATTATATGTTTTTCTATATCTTATCTCTTTCCTTTCGAAATGTCAACAAGTTTTTGAAAAACTTGTTGACAGTTATTCGATACCGTGTTATCATAGAGAAAAACCGCAGGTCCTTTTGGATCTGCTTTGAAACCAAAACGGAGGATACAAAATGACAAAGATCATTGCCGATTCATCCTGTGATATTTTCCAAATGGAAGGTGCCGATTTTGCCGCCGCACCCATGCTGATCTGCACTGACGGGAAAACCTATACCGACGATAAGGATCTGAACATCACCGAAATGCTGGACCATCTGGCATCTCTGAAAGAAAAGACCGGCACCTCCTGTCCAAGTCCGGACAGTTGGCTCCGGGCCTTCGGCGAGGCGGATACCATTTTCATCGCCACCCTGACCAGCGCCCTGTCCGGCACCTTCCACTCTGCCCAGGTAGCCCGGGAGCTGTACCTGCAAACCCATCCCCACGCCAAGATCCATGTATTTGACTCCCGGAGCACCGGTCCGGAGCTTCTCCTTCTGGTGGAAAAGCTGGCAGAGCTGGCAAAACAGGGGTTGGATTTCTCCCAGATCTGTCAGAAGGCGGAGTCCTACCTGCAGAAGACCCGGCTGATCTGCTCTCTCTCCTCCCTGCACAATATGGCCCAGAACGGCAGAGTCAGCAAGGTTCTTGCCAAGGCCGTGGGAATCCTGGGTCTGCGCATTATCATCACTGCCAGCCCGGAGGGAACCCTGGAACCCATCGAAAAAAGCCGGGGTGACAAAAAAGCTATGGATTCCATGCTGCAGCAGATGATCAAGGCCGGGTATTCCGGAGGAAAGGTCCGGATCAACCACACGGAGAACCCCTCCGCGGCCACCTCTTTGCGGGAAAAGATCCTTTCCAAATTCCCTCACGCCGATGTTCTGTGCTATGCCGCAAGAGGACTGTGCAGCTACTATGCCGAGCGCGGCAGCGTCATGATGGGCTTCGAGACCGCCTGAACTTCCTGCTTTTTCTTCAAACCGCCGGTTTTTCCCGCAAAAACCGGCGGTTTGTTCCATTTTTCAGCAAGCTCCTCCCCCTGCATTGTTTTTTCTTGACAGCAATGGTATAATGACAGTATCCAAATATTGGGAAAACTGAAAGGAGCTACATTATGGAACGCGTTTACAATTTTCTGAAAGATGCAGGCACGTATTACCTGGCAACCGTGGAAGGGGATCAGCCCCGGGTCCGTCCCTTCGGCACCGTAAACATTTTCGACGGGAAGCTCTACATCCAGACCGGAAAGGTCAAATCCGTCTCCAAGCAGCTTGCCCAGAATCCCAAGGCAGAGATCTGCGCCTTCAAGGGCGGAAAGTGGATCCGCATTGCCGGGGAGCTTGTGGAAGATGACCGCAGAGAAGCCAAGGTCTCTATGCTGGAAGCCTACCCCAACCTGAAAAAAATGTACAGCCCCGATGACGGCAACACCCAGGTCCTGTACTTCAAAGATGCCGTTGCTACCATCTCCTCCTACACGGAGCCTGCGGTAGAGATCCGGTTCTGATCCATCGTTTTCCAAAAGGAGGAAAGGCCATGCGTGTGAATTTCGGCAAGCAGACCTGGATGTACCCTATGCCTGTACTGATCGTCGGCACCTGCAACGAGGATGGCACACCCAACGCCATGAATGCCGCATGGGGCGGCATCTATGACACTGATCAGATCATGCTCTGTTTGAGCCATACCCACAAAACCACAGAAAACATTCGGAGGACAGGATCCTTCACCGTCAGCTTCGCAGATGCTGCCCATGTTGTCCAATGCGATTATCTGGGCATCGTCTCCGGAAACCAGGTTCCGGATAAGATTTCCCGGGCAGGGTTCCATGCCGAGAAGGACAGCGAGGTAGATGCGCCCGTTTTCTCAGAGCTTCCCATGTCCCTGTCCTGCAAGCTGATCAAGTTCAATGAAGACGGCATTGTCATCGGTCAGATCGTGAATGTCAGCGCTGATGAGCGTATCCTTGGCGAAAACGGCAAAATCGACCCTGCAAAGTTAGATCCCATTGTTTTCGACAGCGTGAATCACACCTATCTCCGTCTGGGGGAAACGGTGGGCAATGCCTTCTCCGACGGCAAAAAGTTGAAATAATACCCTGCAGAACACTCGCAAACCGGCACCTACATGGCAGTCGCCATATAGGTGCCGGTTGTTTCTATCCTCATCATTTCGTTGCCGGGACATGGCTGGAATTATCTCCGTTTCATCCCATGATCCCGGTGGTAGGGGGACATTTTCTTTTTCAGCACAGCGCACACCACGCTGAAAATCACAAACAAATAGAACATCGCATACATCAAGCCAAGAAAAGACCTGACAGCCGTCATGGGAATCAGATTGGAAAACCCGGCAACCACCAGCAGGAAAAAGGCGATCAGAACCGTCCCCACCTTTTTCCGGATAGAGCACATGGTCTTGTACTGCTTTTCCAGTTTGCGATAGGTGGGATCATTTTCCAGGCAGCGCTCATGCCCCCGCGAACGAAGCAGTCCGGATCCGCACCTTTGACAGAAAAACTCGTCTCCCTTATTCTGATAACCACAATCTACACAACGCATGAACACCCCTCCTTATCTGATTACGAGACCACCTGCAGGATCTGCCGCAGCAGTTCCTCCCGTCCGTCTCCCTTCTCTGCAGAGAACGGAATCACGGGACACGCCTCCGGCAGCTCCAGATCCTCCCGGATCCGCGCCAAATTCGGCGCCAGCTCACTTTTTTTCAGCTTATCCATCTTGTTGGCCACCACCACAAACGGGCATCCGGTGTCCAAAAACCACCGGGCCATGGTCACGTCATTTGCCGTAGGTGCATGGCGGTAGTCCACAATCAGGATCCCCAGATCGATGCGGTTCTGGGCAAAATAGGACTCCATCAGCTTTGCCCAGCGATCTTTCTCCGCCTGGGAGACCTTGGCAAAGCCGTAGCCGGGAAGATCCACAAAATAGCACCGGTCATCCACGGTAAAGTAGTTGACGTGGATGGTTTTTCCCGGTTTCTCCCCTACCCTTGCAAAGTTTTTTCTTTGCAGGATCCGATTGATCACGGATGATTTCCCCACGTTGGATTTTCCGGCAAAGGCGATTTCCGGAAGCCGTTTCCCCGGAAAATCCTTTGTGGAAGCCGCAGAAATCAGGAATTCCACGTGATTTACGTTCATAGATTCCTCCCATCCGCAGTCAGAGGCTGCGGTCCAAAGCCGTATGGAGCACCGTATCCACCGTTTCCGCAGTCACAAACTGCAGATGCTTCCGCACGGTCTGGTCGATCTCCTCCAGGTCCTTCTCGTTTGCCTTGGGGATGACCACGGTGGAGATACCGTGTCGCAGGGCAGCCATGGTTTTTTCCTTCAGTCCGCCGATAGGAAGCACCCGACCCCGAATGGAGATCTCACCGGTCATGGCCACATCTCTGCGAACCGGCGTTGCCGTCAGCGCGGATACCAGAGCCGTACAGACCGTGACACCGGCAGAAGGTCCGTCCTTCGGGACCGCGCCCTCCGGGAAGTGGACGTGAATGTCCTTGGTCTTATAAAAATCCCGGTCTATTCCCAACGTGTCGGTATGGGAACGGATATAGCTCATGGCAGCGTGGGCAGATTCCTTCATGACATCCCCCAGGTTGCCGGTCAATTCCAGCTTTCCGCTGCCATCCATGACGTTGACCTCCACCTCCAGGGTCTCGCCGCCTACGGAGGTCCAGGCCAACCCGGTCACCAGGCCCACCTCATCCGTATCTCCCAGCTTTTCCGGCTGGAATTTTCGAACACCCAGAAAATCAGGAATGTTTTTGCCCGTAACGGTGATCCGCTTGGGATCCTCCGCATCGGCAAGCTGCATGGCAGCCTTCCGGCAGATCTCCTCAATGCTCCGCTCCAGGTTCCGGACACCGGACTCCCGGGTGTAGCAGGTGATAATCTCCCGCAGGGCTTCATCGGTGATGCGAAGCAGGGACCGCTTAATGCCGTGCTTCCGGAGCTGCTTGCCTACCAGGTGATCCTTGGCAATCATCAGCTTTTCCTCATCGGTGTAGGAGCCAAGCTCAATGATCTCCATGCGGTCCAGCAAAGGTCTGGGGACCGTGTCCAGAGTGTTCGCCGTGGCAATGAACATGACCTTGCTCAGGTCAAAGGGGATCTCCAGGTAGTGATCCCGGTAGGTTTTGTTCTGCTCCCCATCCAGCACCTCCAGCAGGGCTGCACTGGGGTCTCCCCGATAGTCTGCACCCATTTTGTCGATTTCATCCAGCAGCAGAATGGGATTGCAGGAACCGGCCTGGCTGACTGCCGCCATGATCCGGCCGGGCATAGCCCCCACATAGGTCTTTCTGTGGCCCCGGATGTCCGCCTCGTCATGAACGCCGCCCAGAGAAATCCGGGCAAGCTTCCGATTCAGGCAGCGGGCAACGGAGTAGGCCACCGAGGTCTTGCCCACGCCGGGAGGGCCCACCAGACAAATGATCTGAGGCGGCATATCCGGTGCCAATTTGCGCACCGCAATGGTCTCCAGGATCCGTTCTTTCACCTTCTCCAGGCCGAAATGGTCCTTGTCCAGAATCTTTCTGGCAGCCTCCACATCCGCCCGGTCCTTTGTAGTCTGATTCCAGGGAAGCTCCAGAACCGTATCCAGGTAATTCCGGATGACCGCTCCCTCCTGGGAGCCGAAGGGCTGGCGTCTCAGCCGGGATAGCTCCTTGAGGAGCTTTTTCTCGGTCTCCTCTTCCAGCTTCAGTCCCCGGATCTCTGCCTCATAGGCATCGAACTCGTCTTCATCATCCTCTTCCCCCAGCTCTCCCCGCATGACCTGCATTTTTTCCCGGATGTAGTAGGATTTCTGGTTCTGATCCATGCGCATCAGGGTCTTGTCCCGGATATCCGTCTCCATCTGAGCAATCTGCAGCTCCAGGTCCAGCTTCGAGGCTATGGTCTCCAACCGATCCCGGGCATCCAGCTCGCACAGGGCGTCCGCCTTGTCTGCATAGTTGAAGTCCGTCTCCTGGGCGATAATATCCGCCGCTTCTCCGCAGTCGGCAGCCGCCTGCAGCCGGCGGAGCAGATTCGGTTCCAGCCGTTCTGTGATGTTTAAGTACTTTTTAAAGCGATTTGCCGCCACCCGGCGCATGGCTCTGGCAGCCATATCGTCCTGGCGGCCGGTTTCCTCTGCCCGGGCCACCATAGCCATGGTGCAAAGAGATCCGTTCTGCAATTCCGTTACCTGGCCCCGGTACAGGCCATGGACCTGGAGTCGCAGCCGGTCTTCGTAGGCCAGCAGCACCTGCTGGACCTTGGCAACGGTGCCGATGGGATACACGTCCCCAATCTCTCCGCTTTCGGAGGAAGGACCCTTCTGCGCCACCAGAAACAGTGTCTGGTCGCAGGAACCCATTCCGGTCTGGACAGCCAGCATGGCTGCCTTCCCCGCTATATCCACGATCACGTTCTGCTTGGGAAACACCACGGTGTCCGGCAGAGCGAGAATCGGTAGCTTCAATTCCACAACACTTGCTTTGTTCATATGTTTCTCCTTTCCTCGGTGATAGGGCAAAAGGGGGTAGTATTCTACCCCCTTTCTTATTTCACGCTAACCTTAACACGAGGTTCCTTGGCATCCCGGATAATCTCCGGTTCTCCACCCCGGACACATTCCGGAGTAATGATGACTTTTTTGATGGTCAGGTCCGACGGAATCCGGTACATGATCTTGATCATGATGCTCTCCATGATGGCGCGAAGGCCCCGGGCACCGATCTGACGGTCCAGCGCTCTCTGCGCGATCATTTCCAGGGCATCCGGCTGGAACTCCAGTTCCACGTTGTCCATGCCCAGCAGCGCCTTATACTGCATGGTCAATGCATTTTTCGGCTCCACCAGGATGCGGATCATGTCCTCTTTCGTCAGGCTCTGAAGATTGGTGATCACAGGAAGGCGGCCCACCAGCTCCGGAATGATTCCGAACTTCAGCAGATCACGGGGCTCAACCTGGCTTAGGATCTTGCCGACATCCCGCTTCTTTTTGCTCTCAATGGGGGCGTCAAAGCCAATGGCGGAAGTGTCGGTTCTTGCCTCAATGATTTTGTCCAGGCCGTCAAAAGCGCCGCCGCAGATAAACAGGATGTTGGTGGTATCCACCTGAATCATTTCCTGCTGGGGGTGCTTTCGTCCGCCCTGAGGCGGCACATTGGCCACAGTGCCTTCCAGGATCTTCAGAAGGGCCTGCTGGACGCCTTCACCGGAAACGTCCCGGGTAATGGAGGTGTTTTCGCTTTTCCGGGCGATCTTATCCATCTCATCCAGATAGATGATGCCGTGTTCTGCCAGCTCCACGTCGAAATCCGCCGCCTGCAGCAGACGAAGCAGGATATTCTCCACGTCATCGCCCACATAGCCGGCCTCTGTCAGGGTCGTGGCATCGGCAATGGCAAAGGGAACGTTCAGGATCTTGGCAAGGGTCTGGGCAAACAGGGTTTTGCCGCTGCCGGTAGGGCCGATGAGCAGGATATTGCTCTTCTGCAGCTCCACATCGGAGTCCGCCGGAAGATACGTCCGTTTGTAGTGATTGTATACGGCCACAGCCAGGGCAACCTTTGCCTCTTCCTGGCCGATGATGTAACCGTCCATGAAGGCTTTCATCTCCATGGGGGTGGGCAGGCCCTCCTCCGGGGCGGCATTTCCGCCGGTCTGGCGCATCTCGTCCCGCAGAAGATCCGTGCAGGCCCGCACGCATTCGCTGCAGATACAGGCATTGGGGCTGACGATCAGGCGGTTATCGGGAGATTCCGGACGACCGCAAAAGGAGCAGCGTATGGTTTGTTCATTCTTTTTTGCCATGAACCGTTATCCGCCTTTCCCTCAGTGTCTCTCCAGGATCCGGTCCACCAGGCCAAACTCCAGTGCTTCCTCCGGAGTCATGAAATGATCCCGCTCGCAGGCGGCTGTCACCTCTTCCACCGTTTTCCCGGTCTGCTGAGCCAGCAGCCGGTTCATCCGCTCCTTTACCTGCTGCAGGCGCTGCAGATGAATGGCCATATCGGTGATCTGGCCCTGGGCACCGGCAGAAGGCTGATGGATCATAATTTCGGCATTGGGCAGAGCCATCCGCTTCCCCTTGGTTCCGGAGGACAGCAGGAATGCGCCCATCGAAGCGGCCATACCCACGCAGATGGTTGCCACATCGCAGCGGATATACTGCATGGTATCGTAGATGGCCATGCCGGCAGTGACGCTGCCGCCGGGGCTGTTGATATAAAACTGGATATCCTTATCCGGGTCCTGGGCCTCCAGGTACAGAAGCTGGGCCACCACCAAACTTGCCGTGGTGTCATTTACTTCTTCGGACAGGAAAATAATGCGGTCGTTGAGCAGACGGGAAAAAATGTCGTAGCTGCGCTCACCGCGGCTGGTCTGCTCCACAACATAGGGTACCAAACTCATAGGGTGTCTCCTTTCATGGTTTGAAACATTCTAACCAATTACGGATCCAATTATTCCTCGGAGGAAGCCTCTTCCTTCTTGGGTGCCACCGCCACGGCGGAGTCCACAATGATCTTCACGGCCTTGCGGCTCTTGATGCTTCCCTTGATTTCGTCTTCGGGAACCATGCTCTTGATCTTCTCGACTTCCATCTCATACTGCTTTGCCAGAGACTCATACTCGGCAGCCAGCTCTTCCTCGGAAACATCGATCCCTTCTACTTCCATGATCTTCTCCAGGGTCACGCTTGCCTTAGCCTGCTTCTCGGCAGAGGGGCGGAATGCGCTGCGCATACTGTTCAGGTCGCCGCCCATCATCTTGGCATAGCTGTCCATGGACATACCGCTCATCTGAAGCTGGTAAGCAAAGCGCTCCATCTGGGAATCCAGCTCGTTCTCCACCAGGGCATTGGGGATGTCCACAGTGGTGTTCTCCGCAGCCTTCTCCACGCAGGCCTGCTCGAATGCAGACTGCACCCGCTTCTCCGCTTCAGCCTGGGCCTTCTCGCGAATGTCCTTCTTCAGCTCCTCCAGAGTCTCAAACTCGGAAACATCCTTGGCAAACTCATCGTCCTGAGCGGGAACGTTGGTCACGGAGACCTTGTTCACCTTCACATGGAACACAACGCTCTTTCCGGCCAGGTCTGCATGATAATCCTCAGGGAAGGTGATGTCGATATCCTTCTCCTCGCCGGCGCTCATGCCCACGATCTGCTCCTCAAAGCCGGGCACGAAGGAACCGGAACCCAGCTTCAGGTCGTGGCCCTCGCCCTTGCCGCCGTTGAAGGGGACGCCGTTGTCGAAGCCTTCAAAGTCGATGTTGGCGGTATCGCCCATCTCAGCAGGACGCTCCACGGTCTCGGTGGAAGCCACGTTCTGCGCCATCCGGTCCAGCTCCGCCTGCACCTGTGCATCGGAAACGGAAACCTCTTCCTTCTCCACTTCCAGGCCCTTGTACTGGCCCAGGGTCACCTCGGGGTACACCTCGGTGGTGATGGTGATGGTCATAATGTGATTATCGGAGATCTGCATATCTGTCAGGCTGGGGCGGCCGATGGCCTTCACCCCCTGGTCCAGAACTGCCTCCTGATAAACCTGGGGGAAGATCTCTTCCAGGCCGTCTTCATAAAATACGTGAGGGCCGTACATGGTCTCGATCATCTTGCGGGGTGCCTTGCCCTTGCGGAAGCCGGGCAGCACGATGTTCTTGCGAGCCTTCAGATACGCCTTATTGACACCGGATTCCATCAGGTCCTTGTCGATCTCGACCACGATGGTTGTCTGGTTGCCGTTTCTCTCAACGTTCTTGACATTCATGTTTATGTTCCTCCTAAATTGAGTCTGCTCGGGACAGACATTCTTTTTCATAGTAGCCGCTCTATTTTATCAGAAAAAAAGGGAAATGTCCACACTTTTCTGAAAAAATATTATGAAATGACTTTGAACGGGCAGAAATTCAGGGAATCTGCAGAGACCAGACGGAATTCCGTTCCGTTCCACATTCCGTTGCAGGCCAGTTTCCGGCTGTCGCCGTGAAGATGACCGTAAAAGCACTGCCGGACCTGGTATTTTTCCAGAAGATCCAGGATCTCCGTGCAGGAATAGCCCCGGTACCGTGGGGGATAATGGAGAAAAACCAGCTTAGGCTTGTCCCCGGCGGATTTCAGAGAGGTCTCCAGGCGGATCAACTCCCTGCGAAACACCTTCTCATCATGCTGACCGCTGCGCTCCTCTTCAAAAAACCATCCCCGGGTTCCGCAGATGGCAAAATCTCCATATTCATAGTGGTTATTGTTCAGGATCCATTGGTTGGAAAAGCCCTTCTCCCGGCAGAAGGCATAAAACTTGGACGCCGTACTCCACCAGTAGTCATGGTTCCCCTTCAGAATGATCTTTCTGCCGGGGATCCGGTCGATCCAGTCAAAATCCGCCTCCGCCTCCTGCAAAGACAGTGCCCAGGACAGGTCCCCCAACAGAACCGTGGTGTCCTCCGACGTGATCACCTCCATGCCTGCTTTCAGCTTATCCATGTATCCGTTCCACACGCCGCCGAACACGTCCATCGGTTTGGGCGCGCCCAGGCAAAGGTGAAGATCTCCGATCGCGTACAGCGCCATGGCCTCACCTCAGTTCCAGACCGCAGGGATCCGCAGTTCCTCCGGAGGCACGCCGATGGCCCTGCTGACAAGCAAGCCGTCCTCTTCGGCACAGCGTTCTCCCAGGACCAGGGCATCACACCCTGCTGCTCCCGTGGAGCGGTAGTCCTGCACCGCGGCATAGGCCAGGGCCGTGTAGGGGCCCATCCGGTAACGGCCGGTGGCATACAGGGTGTTCATCAGGTCGGTCATCCGGCGGCTGCCCACCACTGCGGCATGAACCCCCCCGGCAATGATTTCCCGATTTTCCTCGTTCAGAAGGTAGATCTCCGACTTTTCACAGCAGCGGACAAAGCGCAGGGTCTCCTCCTGTCCCAGGGTGCGGAAGATCCCATCCTCCAGCCAGGGAGGGATCACCCAATCGCAAAGAGGTGTGTCCGTTTTCAACGGCTGGACCCCGGTGCGCACCTGTCCATGCTTCAGCAGATCCCACAGCGCGCCGTTCTCGTTGCAGCCACAGAGAATCCCACCTACGGGAAGACCCATGGCGCCGGCATACAGCGCAGCCATAGGGGCCGAAAAGTCCCCCACCGACACCGCCACGTCCAGCTTGTCGCCGCATTCCAGCACTCCCTGCCGCAGAAGCTCTGCATAGGCACCGAAAAGCAGCGCGGAATACAGCGCAATGGTGACCCATTTCCCTGCCGCATCCCCTTTGGACAGTCCCATACGCTGTCCCAGGCTCCGGACCGCGTACTTCACAGACCACCCGGGATTGTTCCACATCTCCAGAAAATGGATCCGGTGAGGCATGGAGCACACTTTTCCGGGGTTCTGGCCCAGGCACAGCCGCACATCCCACTCTGTCAGGCCGCGTTCAAAGAAGAGATTCAGGATCTCGGCAATGATTTGGTTTTCCGATTTATTCTTCAGATCTGCAAGGTCGTCTCCTGTGTAGGAAGGCAGGCTTGCCGGCGTATACAGACCTCCCTCCGGAGCCCGGTCATGGGTCAGCACCCATTCTGCGGGAACAGGATTCCCGCCGTCTCTGGTGGTTACATAGAGCATTGTTCCATCACCCCAAATGCGTTATTCCAGAAAATATCCGCCACTGTGGTCTCTCCTGCTCCCCGATCCAGCAGCGCCTGGGCAAATCTCGGGTAGTGCTGCACCCCTTCAAATCCCTCCGGCAGCACATTACATCCATCCAGATCTCCGCCCAGGGCAATGTGCTTGCCGTCGGGATCCAGCTCCAGGAAATGAAGAATATGCCGGCACGCCGCATCCAGCGTGGCAGGCTCTCCCACAAAACTGGCATACTGGTTGAAGCCGGCAACTCCGCCGGTGCTGCAGATAGCTCGGAACATATCATCCGTCAGGTTCCTGCTCACCGGAAACACGCTGCGGCTGTTGGAATGGGTGGCAACGATAGGCCCTTCGGTTACGTCCATAATGTCCCAGAAAGCCTCATCGCTGATGTGGCTTACATCCACGATCATTCCCACCCGCTGGGCTTCCTTCACAAACTCCCGACCCCGTTCCGTCAGTCCGCCGCCGGTCACATGAGAGCCTGCCAAAGGGTTTTTCTCATTCCAGGTCAGGGAGACCACGCAGAATCCCTCCCTGCGAAGCTCCTCCAGCCTTCCGGCATCATAGCCGATTCCGGCGGTGCCCTCGATGGTCAGCACCCCGGAGACGAAGCCCTCTTCCCGGTTCCGGCGGAGCTCCTCCGCATTTCGGGCCGGGCGGAGCAGGTCGCTGCAGGCAGAAAACTGCTCCCGGAGCACTGCAAGCTCTTTCTCAAACATCATTTCCGGCGTCCATCCCATGGGATGGGGCCGGGTATCAAAGGGATGCGTAAAACAGGCAAAGCACTGCGCATAGCCGCCGATTTTGCTGCCCCGGGCAAGGTCGATGTGCCCTGTATTCCGGCGCAGGCTCCGTCTGACGCCTCCTTCCTCCCGAAGAAGGGACAAAGCGGTGTCGCAATGTAAGTCAAGTACCGGGAAATTCATTGAAACGCATCCTCCATATGTAGTATTTTGGGATCTTTCGTATCCGCGCCCAGGGGTGCATAGATCTCGATTACGTCAAATCTGGGCTGGAGATTTGTGGGGTTTTCGGACAGATACACTTCCGCCGTGGTGCGGATCCTCCCCTGCTTTCGGCTGTCCACGTACTCTCTTGCCTGGGCAAAGGAATCGGATCTGCGCAGCTTGACCTCCACAAAAACCAGATATTTCCGGTTTTTGGCGATGAGGTCGATCTCCCCAAAGCGGCTGCGGTAACCGCTGGCCACAATGACGTATTTTTTCCTCCGGAGATATTCTGCCGCAAGAGCCTCTCCCCAGGCTCCCGTCAGGTTAGCTCTTCCCATAAAACTTCTTCAAAAAGGTGCTGCGGTGGATTCCGCAGGGGCCACGTTCCTGCAAAGCGGCATAGTGCTGCCGGGTGCCATAGCCCTTATGTACTTCAAAGCCATAGCCCGGATAGTCAAACCCGGCACGGATCATCCAGTCATCCCGGGTGACCTTTGCCAGAACGGAGGCTGCGGCAATGTTTGCACTGAGACTGTCCCCTTTCACAACGGTCCTGACCGGCAGACCGAAATCCTTTGCCCGGTTGCCGTCGATCAGGGCCATATCCGGCCGGGGAGCAAGCTGAGACATCGCCCGCTCCATGGCAAGGAAGGTTGCCTGAAGGATATTGATCTCATCAATCTCCTCCGCCGAGGCAAAGGCGATGCCGTAGGAAATGGCTTCCCGGCAGATCACGGGGAACAGCTCTCTCCGTTTCCCATCCGTCAGCTTTTTGCTGTCATCCAGCCCCGGGATCCGACAATGCGGCGGCAGAATCACCGCCGCAGCGCACACCGGCCCTGCCAGCGGACCTCTCCCGGCCTCGTCCACGCCGCAGATCCGGTGAAATCCTTCTCCGTACAGGCTGTCTTCGATGGCCCACAGATCCGTCTGTTCCCTCATGGCTGTCCCTCCGGCACTTCCAGGGAAAACCGTCCCAGTTTTCCGCTTCGGAATTCATCCACCAGCACCTTCGCCATCCGCTCGGTGTGGATCTCTCCCCTGGCGAGCAGATAGCCGCGCTTTTTGCCCGCCTGCTCCAGAAGCTCATATCCTGTCGCATCCGGCTGAGCTTCCAGGCCATAGCGCTGCCGCAATGTCTCCGGATACCGGGTCCACAAAAGCCGCATCAGCCGGCAGGCCAACTCCTCCAGGTCGATGACCCCTTCCTTCACAGCACCGGTGTAAGCCAGCATCATACCCACTTCCGGATCCTCGAATTTGGGCCACAGAATGCCCGGCGTATCCAGAAGCTGCAAACCGCCGTTCACCGTCACCCACTGCTTTCCCCGGGTGACACCGGGACGGTTTTCCGCCTTGGCTCCCTTTCTTCCGGAGATCTGATTGATCAAAGTGGATTTTCCCACGTTGGGGATCCCCACCACCATCACCCGAACCGGGCGGTTCATCCCCCGTGCCGCATCCCTCTGAATCTTTTCCTTGCAAGCAAGACGCACCGCAGGCTCGAACTCGCTGACGCCCCGTTTGGTTTTACAGTCGGTGGCAATCACAGCCATTCCCTTGCTCCGAAAAAAGGCGCACCAAGCCTTGGTTACCGCGGGGTCTGCCAAATCCATCCGATTGAGGACCACAATCCGGGGCTTACTTCCGCAGATGCTGTCAATATCCGGATTGCGGCTGGACACAGGGATCCGGGCATCCAGGATCTCGCATACCGCATCCACCTGCTTCAGATCCGCTTCGATCTGACGGCGGGTTTTGGTCATGTGACCCGGATACCACTGAATATTCATCTGCTCCATATCAGGAAATCCCCCCGATTCTGCGAAAATCAAATCCAAGCTCCCCTTTTTCCCTGCCCGGGAAAAAACAGAAAACCGCCTTGCCGAGCACCTCCCGCCGGTCGATCAGACCGATCTCCGGGTCCCTGCTGTCCTTGGAGACATTGCGGTTGTCCCCCAGCACAAAGATCATTCCCTCTTCCACGGTCAGCGGGAATTCGGTACCCTCCCAGAGCGTGGTAGCCGTTCTGGTATAGGGTTCCGACAGGGCAACTCCGTCCACATAGACGACTCCCTTCTCAAAATCAATATCCACCGTCTGTCCTTCCGTGGCAATCACGCGCTTGATAATGGGCTTTCCGTCCTCAAAGGAGTCCTTGGATGCAACCACCACATCTCCCTGCTTGGGTTCCCGGTAAAGCAGATTTCCCACAAGGAACAGGAAGTCTCCGTCGTGCAGCGTATCGAGCATCGAAGGACCGGACACGATCACTACCCGAAACAGCAGTAAAAAAACCACAAGAAAGGCAGCAAGAATATAGAATAAATCATGCAGATATAGGGTCAAGTTGTATTTTATTGAGGATTTCTCTTCTTTTTCGCCGTCCATAACCTGCCTCCGTTCCAGAAAAAACACACTCCGTATCTTTATAGTATACACAAAAAAGAGCAATAAAAAAAGAGGGTCGCCCCTCTTTTTTTATGAAATTTTGGATCAAACCTTCTCCTTGATCTTCGCAGCCTTGCCGAAGCGGTCGCGCAGATAGTACAGCTTTGCCCGGCGGACCTTGCCCTTACGGACGGTCTCCACAGCGGCAATGCGGGGAGAGTGCACAGGGAACACCTTCTCACAGCCAACGCCATAGGAAACACGGCGAACAGTGATGGTCTCGCCGATACCGCCATGCTTACGGGCAATGATGGTACCCTCGAACACCTGGATACGCTCACGGGAGCCTTCCTTAATGCGTACATGCACACGAACGGTGTCGCCCACCCGCATTTCGGGCAGCTCTTCCTTCATGTACTGGCTGGACAGAGCCTTAACCAAATCCATATCTTTGTCCTCCTTAATATTAGGCGTTCTTACAGCTTTTCCCCCGGCGACATGGTTACCGGAACCGCAGAGGACTCACCTTGATTTCAGACCAAAATAGTGTAACACAGAACTTTCCGAAAATCAAGTAATTTTTTCATATTTTTCCGTGTTCTATGCACGTTTTCCCGGAAAACGGCTCACATAAGGGTTTTACTCCAGAGGTTCCGGCACATAGGCATCCTCCAGGTCCACAAAATCCTCCGGCTCCTCTACGGCAAGCTGCTCGGCCTGTACACCGCCGGAGCGCATCTGCTGCCACTGCTCTTTGGTCACCAGAATGGTTCTGGGTTTGCTGCCCATGAACGGGCCCACAATGCCCATCTCCTCCATCTCATCCACGATCCGTGCCGCCCGGGCATAGCCCAGTTTCAGCCGCCGCTGGAGCATGGACACCGATGCCTGTCCGGTTTCCAGAATCACATCCACCGCTTCCGGAAGCATTTCGTCCCCTGCAAACTCGTCTGCAGTAGGCTCAGCGGCGGAACCGGCGGCATTCTTGTCCTTGGCATTTCCGGTCTGGGCGGATTTCCGCTCGATATCCTCCATGACCTCGCTGTCGTACTCCGTTTTAAAGTTCTGCTTGACATAGGAGGCCACCGCCTCCACCTCACTGTCGCTGACGAAGCAGCCCTGGACACGGGTGGGCTTCAGCGCGCCGATGGGAGAAAACAGCATATCACCCTTGCCCACCAGCTTTTCCGCTCCCTGGGTGTCCAGAATGATTCGGGATTCCATGGCGGAGGCCACGGAAAAGGCAATGCGGGAGGGGATATTGGCCTTCATCAGGCCGGTGATCACATCAGCAGAGGGCCGCTGGGTGGCAATGATCAGGTGGATGCCGGCTGCACGGCCCATCTGGGCGATCCGGCAAATGGATTCTTCCACTTCCTTGGCAGCCACCAGCATCAAATCCGCCAGCTCATCGATGATTACCACGATCTTCGGAAGCCGCTCTCCCTCCATCTCCTGGCTGTCGATCATGCTGTTGTAAGAGTCCAGTTCCCGGACACCGGCATCGGACATAGCCTTGTACCGGCGGAGCATTTCCGTCACCGCCCACTGCAGGGACCCTGCGGCCTTCTTCGGGTCAGTAACCACAGGAATCAGCAGATGGGGAATGCCGTTATAGATTCCCAGCTCCACCATTTTGGGGTCTACCATGATCAGCTTCACGTCCGAAGGGCTGGCCTTATAGAGAAGGGAAATGATGATGGAATTCATGCACACCGATTTGCCGGATCCGGTGGTACCGGCGATCAGCATATGGGGAAGCTTGGAGATGTTTCCGATGATGCAGGAACCTCCGATATCCTTGCCCACAGCAAAGGATGACTTGGACTTTGCGGAGGAAAACTCTCTGGAATCAATGACCTCCCGCAGGGATACCGTAGTCACGCTGCGGTTGGGCACTTCGATACCCACGATGGAGATCTTCCCCGGCACGGCAGCGATCCGCACGCCGGAGGCACCCAGACTCAGGGCAATGTCATCGGCGCAGGAGGTGAGCTTGTTCAGGCGAACGCCCTTCTCCAGCTCCACCTCATAGCGGGTCACGCTGGGGCCCCGGGTGACGTTGATGATGTGGGCCTCGATTTTGAAGCTTTCCAGCGTCTCGTTCAGGCGGCGGGAATTCTCCCGCATTTCCTCCGTCCCATCCGACGCGGCGCCGCCGGGAAGCTTCAGCAGATCAATGGGCGGGAAACAGTATTCCACCTTCTCCGCCGCATCCGCCTGGGCAATCTCCCTGGCCACCTCCGCCGCAGATTCTGCAGCATCGTCGGAGGTCACCTTCTGCAGCGCCGCAGGCTGTTCCTCCGGTTTCAGATCCGGCATCCGTTCGGGAATCGGCTCCTCCGGGCACACCGGCAGGATTTTCTCCACAACAGGATTTTTCGGTTCTTCCGTCTCCGGGACCACGATCGGAGCTACAATGGGCGAGGCATCCTCCGGTTTCCGGTTTTTCTCCGACGGCACACGGGAAGAAACGGGAAACTCCGGGCAAGCCGGCTCTTCCGGTTTCTCCGGCAGATCCGTCTGGCGGATCAGATCCTTCATTTTCTGCTTTCGGGGTCCGTGGATGGCAGGAGACGGATTCGGCCCTCCGGCCTGTTCCTGCTGCACTCTGCGATTTTCTACGTATTCAATGCGCTTGTTGGCAATGTGGTTCACCACCACCTGGGCAGGCTCCGGAGCCTCCTCCCGGCGCTTTCTCCGCTCCTCTTCCCAGTCCGCCCGGGGACGGTTCTTGATGGCGC
Organism: Bacillota bacterium; assembly: GCA_029224785.1. Taxonomy (GTDB): domain Bacteria; phylum Bacillota; class Clostridia; order Oscillospirales; family Oscillospiraceae; genus Faecousia. The sequence goes on along the minus strand of JAQXVF010000043.1, from coordinate 27,650 downwards.
GGATGATGCTGGGGATGGTAAATCCGAAGGATGCCAGCAGCGTGAAAAACGCCGCCACACCCAGAATGATATAGGACACCGCCGTTCCGCAAAGCCACCGCAGCAGCAGGGTGATGCCGCCGCAGATCACGCCGCCGGTGCTTCCCGCCGGGCCGCCGGAATACAAATACTTCACCGCCGCAAAGCCTTTGGGCATCGCCCCCTCCGACAGATACAGGTGGGAGATGCAGCCGCAGCAGAGCACAAACACAAACAGGCAGATTCCTCTGAGCAGGACCTTCCGATCCTCAAAGGCGCAAAGGAAAAACAGGTACAGAAGGGATGGTATCAGAATATAAAACGCCGCTTTCCCCACAAGTCCCTGCATCAGGCCGGAGATCAGCTTCAGAAGCGCTCCGTCCGGATTCAGGCAGGTTGCCGTAAACAGGACAAAAAGCACCAGGGAGACAATGCAGACCAGCGCCTTGACGGAAAGGAGGGCTTCCCTGCCTTCCTGTGCCGCTTTTTTCTTTGCCGCATTGGCCTTTGTCTGGCGTATGGTGTTTTTCTCCGCCCGCGTGGGCTGCTTCCCGTTGGCCATACCGGGTCTCCTCCTTTCAAACAATGATGTATACGATAAAGGTAAACAGCGCAAGTCCCACGCTGTAATAGGCAAAATTCAGAAAATCGGATTTCTCCGCCCATCTGCGAAGGATCTGGATCCCCAGGAATCCGCCTCCGAATGCGGTCAGCGCCACTGTCAGGCATTGCAGGACTCCGGAGAAACCGGAAATCTGCATCCCTCCGGAGACAATACCCGCCACGTCCAACAGACTCCTCAGCGCCGTCAGGGGCACCATAAGCATCAGGCAGAAGTCCACGGCGTATGTACGGGCAATCCCGGATGCGGCGGCAAAGGAAGTCATGGCTCCCATGGAAGAGATGCCGGGCAGCACGGAGATCCCGCCGCCGATTCCCACACTGATGCAGTCCAGAGGGGTCATGTTCCGGCAGTCCTTGTTGCCCTGTGCCATTCGGGTGGGGAGAAACAGAATCACCGCATGGAACAGAATCTGCAGCGCCAGCATTCCCAGGCCGCCGGAAACCACGTCCTTCCGCAGAGAAAACAGATTTCCGATCAGCACCCATGGGATCACCCGGCACAGCAGCTTCCACTCCAGCAGCTTCTGGGGATCCGGCATACGGTGGCGGCGGCGCATGGGCACCTGAAGGATCGCCCGCTCCCGAAGAATGCCGCGCAGCCGTTCTCCCATGCACAAAAGCAGGGCAGCCATCAGGCCCAAATGGACCATCAGGGCAAGAAGCCCCGTCTCCTCCCCGTAACCAAAAAACTGCAGCAGCAGAATTCGGTGGGCCTGTCCGGAAATAGGCAGGAATTCGGTGATACCGGACACCAGCCCATACAGGATGCTTCGAAGCCAACCTAAATTCACGCCTACTCCTCCTTATAACAAAGTTTTTTTATTATACCACAGGCGCTGTGCTTTTTCCAGTCCCAAATTCTTTATTTTTCCGCTTCCTTTCCCTCCGGCTTGCGCTTATCGATCATTTTATGCAGGGCCGAAAGGGCATCGTGCAGTCCCCCCAGCCGGTCGATCAGGCCGGAGGCCACCGCCTCTTTTCCGTACAAGATCGTTCCCACGTCCGTGGCCATTTCCCCGGTCGCCATCATATAATGCTCAAATACTTCCCTGGAAATTCTGGAATTCGCCGTTACAAAATCCGTGATCTGCTCCTGGATCCGCTGGAAGTACCGGAAGGTCTGGGGCGCACCCACCACCAGGCCGGTCATCCGCACCGGGTGCACCGTCATACTGGCGGTGGGGGTAATGAAGGACTTTTTCGTACACACCGCCAGGGGGATGCCGATGGAATGGCCGCCCCCCAGCACAAGAGAAACGGTGGGCTTTCGCATTCCGGCGATCATCTCCGCAATGGCAAGTCCCGCTTCAATGTCCCCGCCTACTGTGTTGAGCAGCAGCAGAAGGCCGTCGATCTCATCGCTTTCCTCAATACCCGCAAGCAGCGGAAGGACGTGCTCGTATTTCGTTGTCTTGGCCGTTTCCGGCAAAACCTGATGTCCTTCCACCTGTCCGATGATGGTCAGTGTATAGATCCGCCCGTCCTTGCCGCTGGTCAGGTCGGACCCCAGCTCCACCACCTGCTGCCGCTCTTCCTTTTTCAGATCCGCGTTTTGATTGTTCATACTCTGTCCTCCTTTTGCATTTAGGATAACCACAAAAAGGAAGACAATTCGTGCTTGAAAGAAAACAGAAAATCGTGTATAATGGAAAAGGTGATGATCATGTCCTCCAAAACCAACGCCGTACGGATGGTGGAGCAGGCAGGGATTTCCTGTCGGGAAGCGTTCTACGAGTACGATGAAAAAGATTTAAGCGGCCGGCACGCGGCTCAGGCTTTGGGAATGCCCGAAGAACAAGTGTTCAAGACCCTGGTGGCAAGAGGCGACCGGACCGGAATCCATGTATTTTGTATCCCGGTTTGCTGCGAGCTGGACCTGAAAAAAGCCGCAAAAGCGGCAAACGACAAAAAAGTGGAGCTGGTTGCCGTCAAGGAGCTGCTGGGACTGACCGGATATATCCGCGGCGGCTGCAGCCCGGTGGGTATGAAGAAAAAGTACCCTACCCACATGGAAGAGACCTGTCAGCTCTTTGACACCATTGCCGTATCCGCCGGAGAACGGGGCCATCAGATGATCCTCCGTCCCGGGGATCTTGCAGAATTAACCGGTGCAACACTGGATGATTTAATCGAATAAACAGAAAGGATGTTGAATATGCATTACGAATACGCAACCAGAGGAACCTGCTCCCGCACCATTCTCTTCGATTTGGAAGACGGAAAGGTGAAAAACGTTCAGTTTATCGGCGGCTGCAACGGCAACCTGAAGGGCATCGGCAAGCTGGTGGAAGGTATGGACGCCCAGGAAGTCATTTCCCGGGTGGAGGGCGTGAACTGCGGCAGCAAGCCCACCTCCTGCCCCGATCAGCTCGCACAGGCGCTGAAGCAGGCTCTGGCACAGGCTTAAGCCGGTCCGGTACATTCAAAAAGGCAGACACATGGCGATTTCCATGGGTCTGCCTTTTCCTCGTTCTGTCAATTGTGGAAGGAAAAATCCCCGATATCCAGGGTCGCGAAATAATCCATGGGAGTTTCCGCCCGGCGGATCATCCGGAAGCTTCCATCCTGCTTCAGCAGCACTTCTGCCGAACGCAGCTTTCCGTTGTAGTTATACCCCATGGAAAAGCCGTGGGCACCGGTATCGTGAATCACCACAACATCCCCTACCGAGATCTCCGGCAGGCTTCTCTCGATGGCAAATTTATCATTGTTCTCACACAGGCCGCCGGTCACATCGTATACATGATCCAGCACCGCATCCTCTTTTCCGAGAACGGTAATGTGATGATACGAACCGTACATTGCCGGCCGCATCAGGTTGGCCGCACAGGCATCCAGTCCGATGTACTCCCGGTAGATATGCTTCTGGTGCAGCACCGTGGACACCAGATGCCCATAGGGTGCCATCATGAATCTGCCCAGCTCGGAGAAAATGGCAATGTCTCCCATGCCGTTGGGCACCAGGATCTGGTCAAACCGGTTGTGGACTTCCCTGCCGATGATCCCAATGTCGCAGGCAGGCTGCTCCGGACGGTAATCCACGCCGATGCCGCCGGAAAGATTGATAAAGCTGATATGTGCCCCGGTGGCATTTCTGAGCCGGACCGCCAGCCGGAACAACTGGGCCGCCAGCTCCGGATAATACTCGTTGCTGACCGCGTTGGAAGCAAGAAACGCATGGATTCCGAAATGCTTGGTTCCCAGCTTCTGCAGGCGGTTCATCACGCCGGCCATCTGGTCCTCCGTCATGCCGTATTTGGCATCCCGGGGCATATCCATAATCGTGTTGCCCAGGCTGAAGGAACCGCCGGGATTATAGCGCAGGCAGATCGTTTCCGGAACACCGCCGCACACCCGCTCCAGAAACTCCGCGTGTGTGGCGTCGTCCAGGTTGATGTAGGCCCCCATATCATAGGCCTTCTTCATATCCAGCTCCGGTGTGACATTGGAGGAGAACATGATATCCTTTCCGGTGATGCCTGCAGCCTCCGCAAGCAGCAGCTCCGCATAGGTGGCGCAGTCGCAGCCGCAGCCTTCCTCATGGAGAATCTGCAGAATGTACGGATTCGGGGTTGCCTTTACCGCAAAGTATTCCTTAAAGCCGGGATTCCAGGAAAATGCTTCCTTCAGTGCCCTGGCGTTTGCCCGCATACCGGCTTCGTCATAAATATGGAACGGAGTCGGGATCTGGGCGATGATCTCCTTTGCTTTTTCCAACGTCAAAAAAGGTACTTTCTTCATAGGTTTCTCCATTCTGAATTTGTTTTTGCCTGGTTTCCGGCCATCTTGTCACCGGTCCTGCCGTGGTTTCCCGTAAAAAACACCCCATGTCACAGACATGGGGTAACATACGCAATGCTTGCACCCCATGGAAGCACTCCATCATACGATGACAGTTCTGCACATATTCTGTGCAGCCCCAGAGAAGATCCGCCCGGCAGCAGATGATCCCTTCGGCAACGTGTCCTTTCGGGATTGCGCAATTGCCAATCACAAAACCTACTGATACACATTGCGACCTCAGCCATGGATTTTTTATAGTATATACCGGCCAACCGGAAAAAGCAACCATTTTTTCCTCTTCGGCAGCAAAAACCCGGCGTTCCGAACGGAACGCCGGGAAATCTCACATTTTGGGGCAAGGCCGCCTTTCGTCAGCCGATATCGTCGATCAGGCCGTATCCGCCGTCATCCCTGCGGTACACCACCGCAAAGGATCCTCCGTTGTCCTCATCCCGGAAGGCGAAGAAGGAGTGATTCAGCAGATTCATCTGCAGAACAGCCTCTTCTCTGCGCATGGGCTTCATGTAGAAGGACTTGAACCGGGTGATGGTGAGGTCGCCCTGTTCCGGCTCCTCTGCAAAGGAGGTCTCCTCTGCACTGCGGACAAAGGCATCCTGACGCAGACGGCGGGCAAGACGGGTCTTGTTCTTTCGGATCTGTCCCTCAATGGTGCCGATGGAAGCATCAATGGAGGCGAACATATCGGAGGTGCTTTCCTTTGCCCGGAACCAGGTACCGGCGCCGTGGACGGTCAGCTCCACGTTGTTGCGGTTCTTTTCCACAGAAAAGACAATGAGTGCTTCCGCATCATCCTCAAAGTAACGGGCCAGCTTCATGACCTTCTTCTCTGCATAGGCATGAACATTTTCCGGCAGCTTGACTTTCTTTTCACTATACTGGAATTTCATATGCGGCAGCTCCTTTCGTAGTACCGGTAGATCCGGTGTACCACAACTATAGCACCGTTTCGTGAATTCGGCAAGGGGGTCTCAATCCTCCAATTCCTCCTCATCGGACAGAAGCTCCTGCATGGCCAGATTGTAGACCATCTCGGCCTTTTTTTCGAAAAGCTTTGCCAGACGGACTCCCTGCCGCTGGTCCGGCGCAAACAGTTCCAGGGTCATCAGATTGCCCATATCGTCGTCCAGAGACATAATGATGGAGTAGTCTCCCTTTTCCCGAGGTACCACCCGGGTCTTAACATAGCTGCTCCGGCGGACCTTCCGGTTGAACCGCTCGATGGCGTTCAGGGCACGCTGCTTCACCGTGAACGCAATAGAATCCTCCGTCAAAGCGCCGTCGCTGCGGCCCTTTTCGGTGATTTCATATTTATCCTCCTCCCGGACCGTCAGGTGGCCGCTTTCCACCATCTCCGGAAGGGCTGTGCAAACATCAAAATAACTGAGACAATCGTCCTGATAGCAAACCTCATAGATCTCCTGGGCAGTCATGGGGTAGTTTGCCTTGGAAAGCACGAACAGGATCAGGACCTTAACGTCCATCATATCATGGATAAAGCCAAGTCTCTGCATAATCTCACCTCTTTCCTTTCATTATACCGATTTCGCCGCAAAAATCAAGCACTCCCCCCTTCTTCGGCGCATATTCTAAGGTGAAAGGGTGATGAAAATGAGCTGTGAAGTCCTGTATCTGCCGGAAACGACCCCTCCGCTGCGCTTTGCGGAGCAGATCCTTCACCGGTACATAACGGTTACCCATAAATCCTCTCCGGATGTCCGCGCCGTCCTGCTTCCCGTTCCCTGTCGGATCCCGGAGGACCGGCTGCGGGAAATGCTGAGAAACGTGCCCAAAGATGCCACGGTCATCGGGGGAAACCTCCCCTGTCTGCCGGAAAGCTCCTTCCAAATCCGGGATCTGCTCCGCGATCCCGAATACCTGATCCGAAATGCCGCCATCACCGCGCGATGCGCCGTGGCTCTGGTTCTGCGGTCCCTGCCCGTCATCCCGGACGGCTGTCCTATGCTGATCATCGGTTACGGACGCATCGGATCCTTTCTTGCAAGGTATCTGCAGGACAACGGTGCCGCCGTCACCGTCTGCTCCGGCTCCCTGCCCTCCCGGGCAACCTGCAGCAGTCTGCATCTCCGCGCTGTCTGCCGGGAAGAGCTGCCGTCGGTGCTTTCCCAGTTCCGGGTAATCCTCAACACCGCACCGGCGCCGGTTCTGACGGACTGCAGCCGTGTCCCTACGGACTGTCTGATGTATGAGCTGGCCTCCGTCCCCGGGATCCTGGACCCCCGGGTGATCCCGGCAGGCGGCCTTCCCGGAAAAATGGCGCCGGAAAGCAGCGGCAGTCTCATTGCCCAATCCGTCCTGAACATCTTATCTGAAAAGGAGCGCTCTGTATGAACGTGGGATTTGCCCTTTGCGGTTCTTTTTGTACCTTCCAGAAGGTATTCCCTGCCATGGAGGCTGTGGCCAGCATTCACAAAGTCATTCCCATTTTTTCCGACAGCGTCTGCACCGTTTCCAGCCGGTTCGGCACTCCGGAAGAATACCGGGAACGAACCGTTGAGATCTGCGGCAGCGAACCACTGACGACTCTGGAGCAGGTAGAGCCCATCGGACCGAAGCACCTGCTGGATGCCCTGATCATCGCCCCCTGCACCGGTAACACCCTGGCAAAGCTGTCCTGCGGTATTGCGGACACCGCCGTGACCATGGCGGCCAAAAGTCATCTGCGCAACGGAGGTCCGGTGATTCTTGCCGTATCCACCAACGACGGCCTCGCAGCAGCGGCGGAGAACATTGGCAGGCTCCTTGCGCGAAAGCATTTCTTCTTCGTCCCCTTCCGCCAGGACGACCCGGAAAAGAAGCCCACCAGTCTGGTAGCGGAGTTTCAAAAGCTCCCCTACACCCTGGAGCAGGCACTGCTGGGTGTACAGATCCAGCCCGTTCTTCTGTAAAAAACATACCGCTCCCAATGGAAGCGGTATGCATAGCTTTTCTTTTTCGGATATCCCCGCGGACTCCCCGTTACAGGGATTCCAGTTCCTGCAGCCACAGCCGTGCGCTGGCATCGCTGGGCATTCTCCAGTCTCCCCGGGGACTGAGGCTGACGGAACCCACCTTTACTCCGTCGGGCATACAGCTCCGCTTGAACTGCTGCGCAAAGAACCGGCGGTAGAACACCTTCAGCCACTTGAGGATGATTTCCCGGGAAAAATCCTCTGCAAACGCTCTGCAGGCAAGGTGATACACCTTCCCGGGGGTAAATCCGAAGCGCAGCACATAGTACAGGAAAAAATCGTGGAGGGCATAGGGTCCCACCAGATCCTCCGTGTGCTGAGAGATCTTTCCCTCCGCATCCGGGGGCAGCAGCTCCGGACTGATGGGGGTATCCAGAATGTCCAAAAGCACCGCCCTGGAGGCAGCATACTCCGGCATCTCCGCAATGGCATCGATGATCCAGCGAACCAGAGTCTTGGGGATGGAGGCATTCACGCCGTACATACTCATATGGTCGCCGTTGTAGGTGCACCACCCCAAAGCCAGCTCGGACAGATCGCCGGTGCCTACCACAATACCGCCGACCATGCCGGCAACATCCATAAGGATCTGCGTCCGTTCTCTCGCCTGGGCGTTTTCATAGGTAGTATCCAGCACGGAGGGATCGTGGCCGATGTCCCGGAAGTGGGTGCTGACCGCATCCCGGATGGAGATTTCCCTTTGCCGGACCCCCAGCGTTCTCATCAGCTCCAGTGCATTGGAGTAAGTCCGGTCGGAGGTTCCGAAGCAGGGCATAGTGATGCCGTACACATCCGATACCGGCCGTCCCAGCAGACGCATGGCTTCCGCCGCTACCAGCAAAGCCAGGGTCGAATCCAACCCCCCGGAAACCCCAATCACCGCGTTGGCACCGATGGCCTTCAGACGTCTGGCAAGACCCATGGCCTGCATTCGGAAGATGCCCAAACACCGTTCCTGCCGATCCTGACGGGCATCCGGGATGAATGGAAGCTTGGAAACCGGGTAGTTCTCTCCCCTGCTGCGCAGGGTGCCCCCTCCGCAGGGGATCGTCCGGACCGGGCTGCCGCAAAGCGCAGCCGCATCTGCAAAGCTCTTGTTCTTTTTCCGTTCTGCGCGGACCTTCCCCAGATCCGCATCCTGCACCAGCAGATAATCCGATGCAATCCGCTCCCGGTTTTCCTGGAGCAGCACCCCGTTTTCACATACAAGGCTGTGGCCGGAGAACACCAGATCCTGAGTAGACTCCTCCCATCCCGCAGAGCAGAAGGCATAGACACAGTAGCAGGCGGAGGACTGATGCTTCACCAGGCTCCGGCGGTACTCCCGCTTTCCCACGGTCTCGTTGGAGGCGGACAGGTTCACCACCACCTCCGCACCCCCCAATGCCAAAAGCGTGGACGGCGGCAGCGGTGTCCACAGATCCTCGCAGATCTCTACACCCAGCATCGCACCGTCCGCCAGTCGGAACAGCAGATCACTTCCTACAGGGATCTGCCTGTCTCCGGACAGGCCAAGCTCCCTTGCCGCGACGGACTCCGCCTGCAGATCCTTTGCCGAGGAGAACCATCGCTGCTCATAGAACTCACCGCTGTTGGGCAGGAAGGTCTTGGGCACCAGACCATGGAGGATTCCTCCGGAAAGGACCGCAGCACAGTTATAAATCTGCCCGCCGATCGCGGCAGGCAGCCCCACCACCACCGTGATTTTCGGATAATCAACCGAACAGCGCAGAATCGTGTCCAGACCCTCGGCGGCCTTTTTCAATAGAATATCCTGAAAAAACAAATCTGCACAGGAATATCCCGTGATGCTCAGCTCCGGAAACAGCAGAAGATCGCACTTCCTTTCCTCCGCTTCCCGGATCTTACGGCAGATCTCTGCCACGTTCTCTTCCGTACTGCCGATCCGGACAGGTGGTACCGCGCAGCCGATTCGGATATATTCCAGCATAGGATCCCTCCATTTGCGTTTTTGTTATCATAGCACATTTTCCCCCAAATGCAACACGATCCGGACAGAATTCTTCCCTCCCTCTTGTATTTTTGCCGGATTGTGCTATACTATCCCAGAAATCAGTATTGCGGGAGGAGACCGATGGAATATATCACGCTCCTGGATATGGCAAGCAGCCTGGGATATCACCTGGCCATGTGCGGCGCAGAGACCTTTCGGGTGGAGGAAGCCGTGCTCCGGACACTCCATGCCTATGGGCAGAATGCAGAATGCTTTTCCATTCCCAATCTGCTGATCATTACTTTGAATATTCCCGGCGGTGAGCCTATGACCCGGATCCGCAGGATCGGTTACCACGGAAACGACATGGATGGTGTGGAACAGTACAGCAATCTGAGCCGCCGGATCTGCGCGGAAACCCCGGAACCGAAGGTGGCCCTGCAATGGGTATCTGACACCGCCGGCAGAGTGAAAAAATACGGAATCTGTGCCTCCCTGCTGGGAAACTTCCTGGGCGCCTCCGGCTTCTGCCTGTTTTTCGGCGGTTCCCTGCCCGACACCCTGCTGTCGGGTCTGCTGGGCATCCTGATCGGACTGGTCAACCGCTTTACCTCCCGGCTCCATGCCAATCCGTTCTTCAGCACGGTTGCTGCCTCCTACCTCATGTCCCTGGTGGCTTATCTTCTCAACGATATGGGGATATGCGAAGCACCCAACACAGTGATCATCGGTGCTCTGATGATCCTGGTGCCGGGACTGCTGATCACCAACGCCATGCGGGACGTAATCTTCGGCGATACCAACTCCGGCATCAACCGGATCGTGCAGGTGCTGCTGATCGCAGTCGCCATTGCCATGGGCACCGCTGCCGCATGGAGCACCGCTGCCTATCTGCTATCGCCGCCTTCCGGACTCGGCACCCCTTTTCCGGGGCTGGCCATAGAGCTTATTGCAAGTCTCATCGGCTGCATCGGTTTTTCCATCCTGTTTAACGTTCACGGCTTCGGCATCAGCTTCTGTGTGCTGGGCGGAATGATGACCTGGGCCGTCTACCGTCTGGCGGGATATCTGGGCTGCGGCGTCGTCCTTTCCAACTTCTGGGCCTCCTTCGCCGCCTCCCTGTTTTCCGAATGCATGGCCCGGATCCGCAAGTATCCCGCCATCTCCTATCTGGTTGTCTCCGTCTTTCCCCTGCTGCCCGGCGCCGGCATCTACTACACCATGCTGTACGCCGTCAATGGGGACATGGCCGCCTTCGCCTCCAAGGGTGCGGAGACCGCCGCCATTGCCGGCTCCCTGGCCATGGGCATCCTGCTGGTGTCCACCGCCGTCCGGATGTGGACCATCTGGAAAATCGAGCATTCCCACCGCAAATGAATTCAGGGCACAGGAAAGATCCTGTGCCCTTTTGTTTGCATTATTGCTTTACGACTGTTGCAAAGAACCGCAGGTCCTCCTGAGAGGTGTTCTGCAGGCTGTGGGATTCTCCGCTGGGGCAGTACAGGCACATACCCGCCTGAACGGGATGGATGCCGTCCTTTTCCACAATGCTGCCGCAGCCTTCCAGGATGTACACCACCTCGCAATTGCCCGTGTGGGTGTGCATCCCGATGGTGGCACCGGGCTTGAGAAGTCCCAGCATAAACCGGTTGCCATCCTCCGCATCCATCATCTTCACGTCAAAAGACTTCTCGCCGCCCTTGAAGTTGGGAAGCTCCTTCCCGGGGACCTGATCAAACGAAATAATCATCTGTAAATCTCCTTTTCCGGGTTTTCTGTTCTTTCTCACAGTTTACCCGTGTACATCCTTTCATACACACCGGCAAATTCCTTTTTCCGGTCTGTGGGATTCATGCCGAAATGCTGGTAGAATTTCCTTGCCCGGCGGTTTTCCTCAAACACCCACAGCATGACCTTCCGGTAGCCCTCTTCCCGCATCCGGTCAAACACCTGCCGGATCAGCACGGAGCCAAGGCCCTTTCGCCAGGTATCCTGCAAACTGTGGATGCAGATCAGCTCCGCATACTCCGGCAAATCCTCCTCCCTGGAACGGCTCCAGAAGGCAATGGCCCTGGGCTGGCCGTCCAAAGACAGGATCCATCCCTCGCCTATGCCGCCTTCCAGCACGGAAACATACATTTTCCGGGCTTTCTCCACATTCGTGCTGCGCTCCAGCACATCCGGAGGGAGAATACCGGCAAAACCGCTCTTCCAGGATTCCGTCTGGATCCGGGCCAGAATCTCCTCATCTCCCGGAACGGCCCTGCGAACCGTCACCCGCTCCAAAAACCGATCCTGCTCCATCTCTCGAAGAAGCTTTTGATCCTGCCGGGAGGAAAGGTCCAGTTTTTCGTACATATCCGGTCTGCGCTGTGCCGTTCTGAGCAGGGATTGCTTCCGGCGCCATTTCTCCACATCGCTGTGGTTTCCGGAAAGCAGCACCCGGGGCACCTGCCGACCGTGCCAGACTGCCGGCCGGCTGTACTGAGGATACTCCAGAAGGCCGCTGTAATGGCTTTCCTCCCGGAAGCACTCCGAATCCGCCAGCACCCCCGGCACCATCCGGCACACCGCATCCGTCACAGCCATGGCGGCGATCTCCCCGCCGGTGAGCACGAAATCCCCCAGAGAGATCTCCTCATCCACACATTCGTCGATAAACCGCTGGTCAATTCCCTCATAATGGCCGCAGACCAGCACCAGATTATCCAGCTTGCTCAGCCGGATAGCGTCTTCCTGACGGAAGGTGTGCCCACAGGGGGAGAGATAGACGGTATGCACGGGGCCGCCGGCCATCTGCCTCACCGCATCCCAGCAGCGGTACAGCGGGTCCGCCTGCAGAATGGCGCCCCGGCCGCCTCCGTAGGGATAATCGTCCACCTGACACTGCTTGTTCGTGGTATAATCCCGGATCTGGTGGGCCTCGATACGGATGAATCCCCGCTCCTGGGCCCGTCCCAGAATGCTTTCAGACAGCACATCCCCCAGGGTATCGGGAAACAGCGTCAGAATATCAATTCTCATCGGACCGCATCCCTTCGATCAGGCGGACCTGCATGGTGTTCTTCTCCAGATCCGTATTCAGTACAAACTGCGACACCGCCGGGATCATATATTCATAGGTCCCCCGGACCACATAGACCTTGTTTCCCGGGTAGTCCAGCACCTCCGTCACGGTGCCGATCTCCTGTCCGTCGGCAAACACCCGGACGCCGATCAGTTCCGCGGCAAAGATCACCGTCTCCGGCGCGTCCTCCCGGAAAATCTCCAGCACCTTTCCGTGCATTGCCTGGGCCTGTTCCATGGTATCGATCCCCCGCAGTTTCACAAGGTTGCAGGTCTTCTGAACCCGGCAATTCTCCACCGCGTACTCTTTTCCCTCGATTCGCACACGGCGGAATCCGCAGAGAAACTCCGGGCCGTCTGCCCAGGGCAGTACCTTCACTTCTCCCCGAACACCGTGGGTCGTTACGATCTCTCCCGCTTCCAAAAACTGCAGTCTCATAAACCCTCCTGTAAAACGAAATGCGTGACGATGACGCCACGCATATCCGTTAGTCCACGATTTCGACGGTTACCTTCTCGCCGGAGCGCTGGGCAACCGTTCTGATAATGGTGCGGATTTCCTTGGCAATCCGACCCTGACGGCCGATAACCTTGCCCATGTCGCTTTCGGCAACACGGAGCTCCAGCACGGTGCCTTCGTCCCCGGAGGACTCGGTCACCACCACTGCGTCAGGATTATCCACCAGATTCTTTGCCATATACAGCAAAAGTTCCTTCATAGCGTACTCCTTCGCGGGTAATTACAGCACGCCAGCCTTCTTCAGCAGACCGCGGACGGTATCGGTGGGCTGTGCGCCGTTCTTGATCCATTCCTGAGCCCGCTCAACGTTCACGTTGATGGTTGCGGGATCGGTCATCGGATTGAAGACACCGATCTCTTCGATGAAGCGGCCATCGCGGGGGCTGCGGGAATCCGCAACAACAACACGATAGTAGGGAGCCTTCTTTGCACCCATTCTTCTCAATCTGATCTTAACCATGAGTTTCACCTCCAAAATAATCTCAAAAATATATGACCAAAAGCAATACGCTCTCAGCAAACAGATTTAAAAACCGGGGAAGCCGCCGAGGCCGCCGAAGCCCTTCATGCGCTTCATTTTCTTGGCAGCGCCGGGTCCGGAGAACTGCTTGATCATGCTTCTCATCTGCTCAAAGGACTTGAGCAGCCGGTTTACATCCTCCACCTTCAGTCCGGCGCCGGCAGCAATCCTCTTTTTCCGGCTGGCACCGATAATGGAGGGGGTTTCCCGCTCCTTGGGGGTCATGGACAGGATGATGGCCTCGGTATGGGCCATGGCCTTTTCATCCATCTGAACGTTTTTCAAGTTGGCACCGCCGGGGATCTGGGCCAGCAGGTCCTGCATGGAACCCATGGACCGAAGCTGGACAAGTTGATCATAAAAGTCCTGAAGCGTAAACCGGTTGGACTTCAGCTTCTCCTCCATCTCAGCGGCCTTTTTGGCATCATACGCCTTCTCTGCCTTCTCAATCAGGGAAAGCACATCGCCCATGCCCAGGATCCGGGAAGCCATCCGGTCGGGATGGAAGGCCTCGATGTCCTCCAGCTTTTCACCGGTTCCCGCAAACTTGATGGGCTTTCCGGTGATGGCACGAACGGAAAGGGCTGCGCCGCCGCGGGCGTCGCCGTCCAGCTTGGAGAGCATAACGGAGTCGATATCCAGCCACTCGTGGAAGCTCTGGGCAACATTCACCGCATCCTGGCCGGTCATGGCATCCACCACCAGCATGATCTCGTCGGGATGGACGGACTGCTTGATGTTTTTCAGTTCCTCCATCAGGGTCTCATCCACATGAAGACGGCCGGCGGTATCCAGAAACACCATGTCGTAGCCATGCTGGCGGGCATAGCTTACGGCGGAATTGGCGATCTGCACCGGATCGGTCTGTCCCATCTCAAACACCGGGATGCCCAGCTTTTCGCCGCAGACCTTTAACTGGGTAATGGCCGCAGGACGGTAAATATCACAGGCGACCAGCAGCGGGTTCTTCCCCTGCCGCTTCATCAGTCCTGCCAGCTTGGAGCCGTTGGTGGTTTTGCCTGCGCCCTGCAGTCCCACCAGCATCACCACCGTAGGCCCCTTGGGGTTGATGGTGATGTGTTTTGCACTGCTGCCCATCAGGGCAGTCAGCTCTTCATTGACGATCTTTACGATCATCTGCGCCGGAGTCAGGGACTCCAGCACATCGGCGCCTACGCACCGCTCCGTCACGGACTTGGTGAAGTCCTTGACGACTTTATAGCTGACGTCCGCTTCCAGCAGCGCCATCCGGATCTCCCGCATAGCCTCCTTGACATCGGACTCCTTGATGCGTCCTTTTCCCCGGAGCTTCTTAAAGGTAGCGGAGATCTTTTCAGTTAAGCCTTCAAATGCCATTTCCTACTCCTCAAGATTCGAAATGATGGAAAGCATCCGCCGTGCCGGACCGGACACCTGTTCGTCCGGGAAATCCGCCAGCCGTTTTGCTTCCTCCGCAAGTTCCCGCATTGCCCTTCTGCAGGCGATGTCCCTGCGGACACAGCCCGTTTTCTCTTCCATATTGCGCAGCAGGGTCTCCGCCCTGCTCAGGTTGTCGTACACGCCCTGACGGCTCACATTCAGCTCCTGGGCGATCTCCCCCAGGGAAAGATCCTGATTGTATCTCAGGTCAAAGCACATCTGCTGACGGCTGGTCAGCAATTCGCCGTAGTAGTCAAAGAGCAGGGTCATTTCCAGCGCGTCTTCCATGTGCTCCCTCCCGCGTGTCAAGGTCTTTTGCTTGACACCGGAATACTCTACCACACATCTTTCTCTTTGTCAAGTATTTTTCCTTGACAGTCCTCCGAAACCGCATACCAGACCGTCTCCTCCCCGGTCACCAGGAATCCCGCTTTTTCATACAGCCGGATCGCACGGTGGTTGGTGGAGGCCACCGTCAGAGTCACCTCTTCCATGCCCGGCAGGGACAGCAGTGCCGAAAGCACCCTGGCTCCGGCGCCCCTTCGGACTGCGGCAATGGCATGAAGCCTTCCCCGGGATGCCTTCCCGATCCCCAGAAGCTCCCCCTTTTCATGGACAAAATAACAGTCTCCCTGCCGGCACATTTCCTCCATGTCATAATAGGAAAGGCACACCGCATTGTCCACGCCCTCCATGGCCCGGTTATAGATCTCCCGCCACCGCTCCCTGTTTTCCGGCAGCAGGGGCCACAGAGCCGCACTCCCCGGCGAACCGCTGCCGGTCCCCCGCATGGTCAAAAGGGTCACTGCATGGGGATAGTGAAAAAGAATCTCATGCCCTGCGGCATAGAGGGTTTCCGCACCGCAGGCTCTGCAGAAATCCATGCACTCCGTCAGCAGAAGCTCCGGACTCTTCGTTGCCCGAAGAGTGATATAGGCCTTCCCGGAAAAGGGGATCTGGGAAAGGGTCAAACTGGCGGCGCCGTTTTCCGTTGTAAAAACCGGGATATCCTTCATGGGACCCCTCCTTTCCTGCTTTACCGGAATTATATCCCTTTTCCGCTTTTTTTGCAACCGTTTCGATTTCTGTTGCGTACGCCCGGTTTTCGTGGTATGATAGGGAAAAGAGGTGATCTCATGGAACAAGCGAACTTGCCTTTCCCCACGGGGGAGGTTCTCCCCTCCCGGGAAAACCGTGATCTTCCCCCCGCACCCTCCCCGGAGCCTGAGCGTCAGCGCACCGGATCCCGGATTCTGCCTGCCGCCATTCTGGTGGTCATGTTTTTGGCCGGTCTGGCCGCATTTCTCCGTACCCCGGAGGAAACCCCGACGATTCCTCAGCCGGCGGCTGCTGCGACGGAGGAATCCGCTCCGGAGATGCTCAGCGAGGATTGTTTCTGGGTTCAGGACGGTGAACTCTTCTTTCTGCCGGACCTCTACCACGGAAACGGTGTAGTCACCGTTCCGAACACCGTTGCCGGCCAGCCGGTGACGGCAATCTCCGACCACTGTTTTTCCGGCTGCAGCGGACTTGTGATGATCATTCTGCCGGATGGAATCACCCGGGTGGGAGACGGGGCGTTTTCCCAATGCCCGGATCTGCGGGGTGTGGCCCTTTCCGATACCGTGACCTTTCTGGGAGAAAGCGCTTTCCGGGGAGATACCGCACTGGAGTCCGTGCTGACCTCCGCTGCCCTGGAGGAGATCGGCCAGGGCTGTTTTGAGGATTGTGACCGGCTTCGCTTCATTTTCTACCCGGGAAGCCACGAAAAATGGCAGGAATTATACCGGGAACAGGTCACTCCCTACACCTATGTGTCCTGCTATGACGGGTTTTACCCCCAAATCGGCGAATAAGCCTTGTGCATTTTTCATATCATTCGGTTCCTATTTTTGAAAGAAATTGATTTTTCTGAACATTTTTTGATTTCAGCCCTTATTTTCCCTTTTTTTCCTTGCTTATTCCAATTTTTTGTCGTATAATACTCTGGCATCCATTGTGAAAGGAGGCTGTATCGTGAAAAAGATTATCTGCAAAAAGGAATATGACACCGAAAATTCCACCCTGATCAAGAAGTATGTTTGCGGTTTCTACGGCGATCCCGCCGGTTATGAAGAGACCCTTTACCAGACACCGACAGGTCTTTATTTCCTGCATGTATTCGGCGGCGAAAACTCCCCCTATCCCGAGGAGGACATTCTGCGTCTGGCAAAGTCCAAGGTAAATGATTGGCTGGAAAACCATTGATTTCATATTTCCTGGGAGCCTGCATGTTTTGCAGGCTCCTTTTTCTTGACAGATTTGCTATAATAAAAGCAGATCAACCTGTATATGAAAGAAGTGTTCCTTTGAAAAAGCAAATTTCCCTCATTCTTCTTCTGATTCTGGCGTTTTCCCTGGCTGCCTGCGGCTTCTCCCGCTCCGCGCCGGACATTGCCGCCACCACCCTGCCGGTGTATCAGTTCACCGCCGCCCTGTGTGAGGGTACCGGTCTGGAGGTTGCCCGGCTGATTCAGGATTCCGTCTCCTGTCTGCATGACTACACTCTTCAGGTGGACCAGATGAAAACCGCCCAGGGCGCGGAGGTCATCGTTCTTTCCGGCCTGGGGCTGGAGGACTTTCTGGATGACGTTCTTTCCGGTCACGAAAAAACCATCGACGCCTCCGAAGGGATCACCCCTCTGCCCTCGGAGGAGGAAGGAGACGATCCCCATATCTGGCTGTCTCCGGACCTTGCCATGGTCATGGCAGAGAACATCTGCAGCGGCTTATGCCGGTATTATCCGGAATACACCGATTCCTTCCTCCGGAACAGGGAAGCGTTGCTGCTCCGGCTTTCGGATCTTGCCCTCTACGGACAGGAATCCCTCTCCGATCTGCACTGCCGTCAGCTCGTCACCTTTCACGACGGTTTTTCCTATTTCGCAGACGCTTTCGGTCTGGAAATCCTGATGGCGGTGGAAGAAGAATCCGGTGCAGAAGCCTCTGCAGAGGATCTGACCACACTGATTGATCTTGTGAAAGCCAATTCTCTTCCCGCAATCTTTACCGAGCGCAACGGCAGCACCTCCGCTGCCCGGATCGTAGCCTCGGAAACCGGAATCTCCTTTTACGCTCTGGACATGGCCATTTCCGGGCAAGATTACTTTGAGGCTATGTACGGCAACATCGACACCATTCGGGAGGCATTGCAATGAAATGGAATTTACACGGCGGCGGATGCGGGGACTCCTGCTGTCTGCGTGTGCAGAATCTGTCCGTAACCATCGGAAACGAAAGCATTCTCCGGGATGTGAATCTCCATGTGCACTGCGGCCAGTTGGTAGCGATCATCGGCCCCAACGGCGCCGGGAAAAGCACCTTTCTCAAATCCATTTTGGGCCAGCGGGAGTATGACGGCGTCATCGCCTTCTCCACCCCGGGAGAGCGGGAGCGAAAGCCCCGGATCGGCTACCTTCCCCAAAGTCCCGCCTTCGACCCCGGGGATCCCATCAGCGTTGCGGATCTGTTCGCCTGCTGCAAGGGCAGGCGGCCCGCCTTTCTGGGGCAAACGAGCGCTCTGCGGACCCAGATCCTGGAATGCCTGAGCATGGTCCACGGCGAAGACCTCATCGACAAGCGGATCGGCTCCCTCTCCGGCGGCCAGCTTCAGCGGGTGCTTTTGGCCCTGGCGTTGGATCCCATTCCCAACATTCTGATCCTGGACGAGCCTCTTTCCGGCGTGGATATGGAGGGAATGGAGCAGCTTATGGAAATGCTGGACGAGATCCGCACCACCTACGACCTGTCTATCCTGATGACCACCCACGATTTTGCCATGCTGCCACGATATGCCAACCAGGTTGTGCTCATCGATCATGAGGTAAGGATCCAGGGCACCCCGGAGCAGGTACTCCGGTCTGAAGAATTCCGTCAGACCTTCCATCTGAAAGGAGGCGCGTTCTGATGGCACTGTGGTACGCGATCTGTGATCTTCTCCCCTTCGAAATGCTAAACTGGACCTTCATGTGCAACGCCCTTCTGGCGGTTTTCCTCATGGGGCCTCTGTTCGGCACGCTTTCCACCATGATCGTTTCCGGCCGGATGAGCTTTTTCTCCGATGCATTGGGGCATTCCGCATTCACCGGGATTGCTGTCGGATGCATCTGCGGCTTTGCAGCCCCCACCTGGGCAGCCGTCGGGTTCTCTGTAGGGTTTGCCCTGCTGTTTTCCTTTGTCCGCAGCCGAAGCAACCAGACCGCCGACACCCTCATCGGAGTCTTTTCCAGCGCAGCCGTGGCTCTGGGCATCTTTCTTGCCACCTACGGCGGCGGCAGCTTCGCCCGGTACAACCGCTACCTGATCGGAGACGTACTCTCCGTCACCCCCGGCGAACTGGGGATGCTGGCCGTCGTGCTGCTGTTGGTGCTGGTTTTCTGGTACCTTGCAGGAAACAAGCTGACTCTGACCGCCATTCACCCCCAGCTTGCCTCCTCCCGGGGCATCCGCATCGGTCTTCTGCAGACCGTCTTTACCGCTGCGGTGGCTGTGGTGGTGACCCTGGCCATTTCCTGGGTGGGTCTGATGATCCTCAATTCCCTGCTGGTGCTTCCGGCAGCCTCTGCCCGGAACATTTCCCGGAATCTGCGGCAGTATCACCTGTTTTCCGTGCTGTTTGCGCTGATCGCCGGCATTCTGGGGCTGATCCTGTCTTATGAAATGGGCTCCTCCTCCGGCGCCTCCATCTCCCTGATCCTGGCAGGGATCTTTGCCGTCACATTTTGTTTCCGAAAGGTGCGTGCCTGACCGTGGACAATCTATCCATGCACATCATCGCCCGGATGAAAAGCGATTTTCCAACCAAATTCGGCATTCCCCGGCAGAGCGGCCTTGCAGATTCCCTCCGTTCCACCATCGTATTTGATCCGGAATACCGCAATCCCGATGCTCTGCGGGGGCTGGAAGGCTTCAGCCACCTGTGGATCCTCTGGCATTTTTCCGGCGCCGTTCGACAGGATTGGTCTCCCACGGTGCGTCCTCCCCGCCTCGGCGGGAATGCCCGCATGGGGGTATTCGCCACCCGATCTCCCTTCCGCCCCAATGCCATCGGTCTGTCCTGCGTGAAGATCGTGGAAATAGAAGCTACAAAAGCACACGGGACCGTGATCCACGTTGCCGGTGCCGATTTGATGGACGGCACCCCGATCCTGGACATCAAGCCCTATATCCCCTACTGTGACAGCCACCCGGAGGCCGCCGGCGGCTTCACGGAGAGTGCAGGCAGCTTTCTTCTGGAGGTTGTATTCCCGGAGGAGCTTCTGAGCATTCTGCCGCCTGACCGGCGTGACGCGGCCATCCAGGTCCTTTCCCACGATCCCAGGCCCTCCTACCAGAAGGACGCCGAACGGATCTACGGCATGGCCTTCGCCGGACATGACATCCGCTTCCGTGTGGACGGAAAAACGTTATATGTAACCGATGTAACATAAGGGTGTGCAAACGCACACCCTTATTCTTTTGGATATTCCGGGATGTCCAGATCCTGATAGGGATAGCTCCGCTGCCAGGTCCCATCCTTTTTCTGATAGCTTGCCGTATGGGACGACAGCAGCCGCACAATGTCATAGACATCGATCCAGATCTCACTGTTGCACTCCTTCTGCCTCTCGTCAAACACCAGCTCCATCCCAAAATGCAGATGCACCGTTTCGATGTTGTTGGTGTTTTCCCGGTCAGAATACCCGGTGCGCCCCATGAATCCGATGAGCTGTCCGGCATCCACCATATCCCCCACCTGCAGCCCCGGCGCAAAGGGATGGTCCTTCTGCAGATGGGCATAGTAATAGTACCGCTTGTTGTCAAAGGAGCGGATTCCAATCCGCCATCCGCCATAGCGGTTCCAGCCCATGGCTTCAATGACTCCGCCCTCCACCGCCACGATGGGAGTTCCCAAGCCGCCCATCAGATCATTGCCCAGATGTTTTCTCTGAAAACCGTAAGACCGGCTGACACCGAAATCGGAGCAATGGCTGTATCCGTATCCCGCCGCAATGGGGCTGAAGGCCTTCAGACCGTAGCTGGCCTTCCAGCCATCCTCCGTCTGAATAGCATAGCTTCCCACCAGACCGCCGAGAGCCGCAGAATACGCCTGGTGATAGTAGTCGTAATATTTGGCCAATCCGCCCAGCAGCTCCTTCGGCTCCTTATCCCCTTTCAGGTCCTCCACCGCCCGTTTCACCTGGGAAAGGGGGCATTTCCCGCCGCTCCGGCATGCCGCCACCGCCAGAGAATCGATCCAACTGATATGCTTCTCCTGCTCGAAGGTGGCAATGTCCTGGGAAAGGGCATACCGCAGGCTCTCGTACCCTACATCAAAGTCCACCCAGGAGATGGGCTCCGCCCCAACCGGCACCACCAGCAGCAAAAACATCATGCACATCAGAAAAAAACGCCGCCCCATATCCTCACCTCCCGGTTAGGATATGGAGCAGAGAAAAAATCATACGGTGGAAAATTATGAAAGATCCCGGCAGATCCCCTGTGCGATGCGGTGGATATCCTCCATACTGGCGATGGAAGAGATCTGCTCCTTATAATAACTGCTGTGGGCAACTCCCCGCAGGTACCAGGCAAAGTGCTTTCTGGCTTCCAGGCAGGCAATGTGCTCTCCCTTGTCCTCACGAGCCATCTCAAACTGCCGCACCGCCACCGCCACCCGGTCCTTCAGTGTTGGACGGGTGTATGTCCTCCCCTCCTGCATGGCAGTGATCTCTGCGAATACCCAGGGATCTCCGAAGCAGCCCCGGCCAACCATGACGCCGTCCGCCCCGGTCCGCCGCAATGCCTGCTTTGCCTGCTGGCCGGAAATGATATCGCCGTTGGCAATGACGGGAATGGACAGGCTCTGCTTTACCCGGGTGATCATGTCCCAGTCCGCCACACCGGAGTAGAGCATACTCCGGGTCCTGCCATGCACCGTCACCATGGAGGCACCGCAGTCCTGCATCCGCCGGGTAAACTCCAGAACATTCAGACTTCCTCTGTCCCAGCCCAGGCGGCATTTTACCGTCACCGGCACCGAAACCGACGATGCAACCTGCTCCACGATCTTCCCCGCCAGTTCCGGGGTGCGCATCAGTCCGCAGCCGTCGCCGGAATTGGCGATCTTGGGCATAGGACAGCCCATGTTGATGTCCAGAAAATCACAGCCGGAAATCTCCAGCGCCAGCACCGCCGCTTCCGCCATAATGGCAGGATCGTTGCCGAAGATCTGGGCGCCGCAGACACCCGTCTGCGTCTTTCGCAGCAGAGACGCGCTTTTCTTGTCGTGATATATCAGTGCCCGGGAGGATACCATCTCCGTCACCGTGATATTGGCGCCCAATTCGGCGCAGATATTGCGAAAAGCCCAGTCGGTCACCCCAGCCATGGGGGCAAGAATGACAGGGCTTTCCACCTCTATTTTCCCGAGTTTCATGGAATCCCTCCCTTTTTCGGGAGGATTATACCACAGCTTTCCCGTTTTCGCAAGTCATAGCAGCAGGGTCAGGGCCCACACCGCTCCGGTCAGACAGGCTCCCCCGGCACCCCACAGCGCACACTGCAGCCGCTGCTTCTGACGGGGTCTGGGAAGATCCGCGGAAATCCTTGCCTCCCGAAGCAGATCCTCCTCCGTGACAGACTCCCGTGTGACCCCTTCCCGCAGGATAAAAATCGCCTGTTCAAAGAATCTTTCCTCCGGCGGTCGAAAGAGAATCACCTGTTTGGAAACGCCTTTTACCATAGAGATCCCTCCTTTTCCAGAAGTTTACCCCAATGGAAAGGATTTCATACCGCCGGTGGCTCCGATTGATCTTTCGGACGTTTGTACCGGCCCTTAGGTTCCCACTCCGGCAGCGGGAAGCGCTGCATGGCACCGAAGATCCGCTCTTTCAGATCCGGGTATTCCCCTGTCAGGCGGTATACCAGTTCCTTGATCTCCTCCCGCTTGGTATGCTTGTCCACCGGGCAGCGATTGGTCAGCACCGGAAGCTCCATCTGTCCGGCAAAGTTCTCCACCGTCTTTTCGTGGATATACAGCATGGGCCGGATCTGGATGACGCCGGTACGGTCCAGGTGGGTCACCGGCTGGAAGCAGCTGATCCGCCCCTCGTAAATCAGCGACATAAGAAATGTCTCCACCGCATCGTCAAAGTGATGGCCCAGAGCCAGCTTCTTGCAGTTCAGGTCCAGCAGTGCCTGATTCAGGGCGCCGCGGCGCATTTTGGCGCACATGGAGCAGGGGTTCTTTTCCTTCCGGTAGTCAAAAATGATGGGTCCGATCTCCGTCTTCACAAGATGGAACGGTACCTCCAGTTCCTGACAGAATGCTTCGATCCCGGAAAAATCCATTCCCAGGCCCATATCCACCGTAATGGCAATCATTTCAAAATCACAGTATTTCCGAAGCTCCGCCAAAAGGCGCAGCAGCACAAGAGAATCCTTTCCTCCGGACACACCTACGGCAATCCGGTCCCCGGGCAGGATCATACCGTAGTCCTCCACACAGCGGCGAACAAGGCCGGTTAGTCTCTGAATCACAGGAAAAACCTCCTTCAATTATCAAAATAGAAAGCGAGCATTCACGAGTATTTAAGAGTATTTTTGAGAAATTCAAAGTTCTTAAGGTATTTGAGAATCATTCTGCAAAAATGGGTTGACAATCGAAAAAACTCATGATAAAATCTTAGCGTTTTGAAGATATTGTACACCATGTGTACGCAAATGTCAAAAAATATACCTATTTTTCGGAGGAATCAATATGTCCACTACCATCGCAAAGAAGGAGACCGTTCAGCGTAAATGGTATGTGATCGATGCAGCCGGCAAGCCCCTGGGCCGCACCGCTGTGATCGCTGCCAACCTGCTGCGCGGCAAGCACAAGGTCGATTTCACCCCCAACGTTGACTGCGGTGATTACGTCATCATCATCAACACCGACAAGGCCATCCTCACCGGCAAGAAGGCTGAGCAGAAGACCTACTACCGCGTTTCCGGCTGGATCGGCGGTCTGAAGGAAACCAAGGCCCGTACCATGATGGAGAACCGTTCCGACTATGCCATGGAGCTGGCTGTGAAGGGCATGCTTCCCAAGAACACCCTGGGCCGCAACTGCCTGACCCGTCTGCACCTGTACAAGGGTGAGGAGCACAACCACGCTGCTCAGAAGCCCGAGGCATGGACCCTGAACTGATTTGGAGGTAATCGATCATGTACGAAAGCAAGAATAAGTTTTATTACGGCACCGGTCGTCGTAAGTCCTCCGTGGCTCGTGTCCGCGTCTATGAGAACGGCACCGGCTCCATCACCATCAACGGCCGCGACATCGACGACTACTTCGGCCTGGATACCCTGAAGCTCATCGTCCGTCAGCCCCTGGTCGCTGCAGACCTGGTAGGCAAGGTGGATCTGGTGGTCACCGTCACCGGCGGCGGCGTTTCCGGTCAGGCCGGCGCCATCCGTCATGGTCTGTCCCGTGCTCTGCTGGCACTGAACCCCGCGTACCGCTCCACTCTGAAGGCCGAGGGCTTCCTGACCCGCGACCCCAGAATGAAGGAAAGAAAGAAGTACGGCTTGAAGGCCGCTCGTCGTGCTCCCCAGTTCTCCAAGCGCTGATTTTATTCAGAAAGTGCTATCAAACCCCGGAAAACCTTGGTTTTCCGGGGTTTTTCTTTTTGTATTGTTTGAATCTGTTTGTCGTATTTTGTCCTAATCTGATACCGTAAAAACGATTTTATATGGGACACAAGGTGGTGACTAGCCCTTTTTGAAGCCCTAATGGGACACAAAAGTGGTGACTAAAATGAGCCTCTGGAGACCGTTACAGCCGTATGTTCCCCGCAATTAACCCACTTCTACCTGCATACGATTTCCCTAATCACTCCTTCTTCAATCTTTGTATCATTCTCTCGCATTGTGCTAATCATAAAACCGAAGAAAACGATTTTCTCGTAATCTGTCGTATTTTGTAAGCCCTGTGTAGCACCACGCTACGCAGGGCTTTTTTGTTTTTTCGATGTCTCAAAAAATATTTTTATTTTTTTCAAAAACTACTGCAAAAAACACCCTCTCCCATTCCTTGCCTTATGAGAGGGTTCTTCGGAAGAACACCTGGAACCCGCTCGTGTTCTTTGAAAACAGAATAGACATTCATCAGGTACATTCCCAAGTGGGAGCGAGAGCTCCAGCCTTCGGAGGACGCGCCAAGAACCACCTGCCCAACGGGTTATCACGAAAAGCAAGGTGGGAAGCGATTTCGAGCCCATCCCAAATGCCAGATTGCAACCGGCAAGGCGAAGAAACACTTGAGGGATAATGATACTTCTCTAAGGAGCTGGCGGAGTACCCGGCAGGGGTGAGATTCCCATGGACCCGAATCGCAATCGGGCGTCTGATGATTTCCTTTCATGCACTTGGGAGACGAGGTCGAATTAAGTGCAGTAACCAAAGCACACCGGACTACGATGTGCTTTGGTTGGGCCAACCGACACAAACATTATAAGGAGGTATTCTATGTTTATTCCAATCGTAGTATTCGCTGCGGATTCTAACTGCCCTGTCATTCGGGTAATCCGCAAAGATGGGAACACGCTTTACTGTGCGTCCGATGTCGCAAAGGCTTTTGGTTTTCGGGACCCGCATTCCGCCATCTCGTACCATTGTCCGCACACGATCAAATGCAGTGTTCCTCATCCTCAGTCCCCTGTTCGTTCCATTGAGATGTGTTTTCTTGACTGCTCGGATGTTCTCCGGCTTGCTGCCGCCAGTAAACGCAAGGGCGCAATGCACATGGCTAAATGCCTGACTGACTGCCCGCATCTGGATGAGCCCGAAATGCATGAAGCGAGGAATCCCCGGGACGATGCAACAGAGACGGAGCTCAACAGGCTTCTCGATATTCTGATTGAGGATCTTCTCAAACAGGCGGGTGAGTAAATGGCTGAGTGCAAAACCATTGCCATCTGCAATCAAAAAGGCGGCGTTGGCAAGACCACCACGACTGTAAATCTGGGTGTCGGGCTTGCAAACCGAGGATACCGGGTTTTGCTGGTGGATGCTGACCCGCAGGGCAGCTTAACGGTCAGTTTGGGAATCCAGACACCGGACGAGCTGCCTGTTTCTTTATCCACCGTCATGCAGGCAGTTGTTGAAGATACGGAAGTGCCAGGAAGTGGTGGTATTCTCCGCCATGAGGAAGGGATTGACCTTCTTCCTTCCAATATTGAACTCTCCGGTCTGGAGGTTAGCCTGTTCAATGTTACGAGCCGAGAATATGTGCTCAAAAACACATTGCGGCCCTTCAAACAAGATTATGACTATATTCTCATTGATTGTATGCCTTCCCTCGGCATGATGACAGTCAATGCGCTTGTGGCTTCCGACAGCGTTATCATCCCCTCACAGCCCAGCTTCCTTTCAACTAAAGGCCTGAATCTGCTTATGCGGTCTATCGCAAAGGTCAAACGGCAAATCAATCCCAGACTTCGTATCGACGGCATCTTGCTTACCATGGTAGATAAGCGCACCAACAATGCCAAGAGCATCATAGCTTCCCTCCGGGAATCCGTAGGAGAAAACATCCGTGTTTTTGATATCGAAATCCCGCATTCCGTAAAGCTATTCCTGCTGAGCAGAGGGAAACATACCGCAAGCGGTGGGCGAAAAAGTGATTAGAATCGTCCATCCGTAAATCCAGAAAGGAGTTAATATGCCACGCAAGAAAAGGATTATTCCGGAATACGGAACAGTCAAGAGAGCGAGTGGTATCTACTATCGGACGAGGGTTACAGATGCTGATGGAAATAGAGTGTCCCTTTATGCTAAAACAAGGGAAGAACTTTATGACAAGGTTCTTGAAGCCGAGCGCCAAATTGAAAATGCCGTTTTCCGGATGAAAACCCCAACCGTTCAAGACTACTGCGAAAAATGGATTAAGATACAGGAGGCTCGCCTTAGACCTACAACGATGGTGGATTATAAATCCAAAGTTAAGAACTACATCATTAAGCCACTGGGGAAAAAGCTAATTGCCGATGTCACACTTGATGATGTCCGACTTGCTTTGATTCCGGCGCAGCAAAAATCAGAGTCCGTATATCGCTCTGTGCAGATGCTATACAAGCTGATATTTACATCGGCAAAAGATAGCCATGTAATTGAAGAATCTCCTTGTGACAAAATTTCAGCAAAAGGTGGGAAATCTCCTGAGGAGCGAGAGGCACTTACTGATGAGCAAATCAAAAAACTTTTGGATGCCATTCGAGGGTTGCCCCCTTACCTGTTCGTAATGATTGGACTATACGCAGGACTTCGCAGAGAAGAAATCCTGGGACTTCAATGGGACTGTGTTTTCCTTGATACTGATGCACCATACTTGTCTGTCAAAAGGGCATGGCACACCGAGAGCAATCGTCCCGTCATCGAGACTGAGCTGAAAACCAAGTCAGCAAAGAGAGATATTCCAATTCCTCAGCCGTTGGCACAATGCCTAAGGGCAGAAAAAGAAAAGAGCAACTCCCAGTTTGTTATATCGAATAGAGATGGCGGACCTCTCACATACTCGCAGTACAAAGGTTTGTGGCGCTATGTTGTAGTTCGCAGTACAAAGGAGCGAACATACTCAAGATATATCAACGGGAAGCTGGTGAAAAAGACCATTCAACCTGTTTTGGGGGAAACGGCTGCACATAACGGGAAGGTTAAGTACACACTTGATTTTACTGTTACACCGCATCAATT
>JAQXVF010000042.1 GCA_029224785.1 Bacillota bacterium | reverse complement strand
AGTCGTTGACCTCGTTGATGACCTGCTCGTTCAGGCCGGTCTCGATGCCCATCTGCTCCAGTGCGTAGTAGATGGATTCGGTGGCGGGCTGAGAGGTGCCGTTGGAGAAGCAGGAGGTGGCGGTGTCGATGATGTCCACGCCGGACTCCACAGCCTTCATGACGGTCATATAGGCCATGCCGGTGGTGCAGTGGGTGTGCAGGATCAGAGGCAGGGTCACACCGGCGTCCTTAATGCCCTTGAACAGGTGCTCGGCCTCGGCGGGGCTCATGGTGCCGGCCATATCCTTCAGGCAGATGGTGTCAAAGCCCATGGCCTGCAGTTCCTTGCACATCTCGGCATACTTGGCAGGGGTATGTACGGGGGACTGGGTGTAGGAGATGCAGCCGGATGCCACGGTATTGGCGGTGGCATATTTTTTGGTTGCCTCCAGAGCGGTGGCAATGTTGCGGAAGTCGTTCAGAGCGTCGAAGATACGCAGCACATCGATGCCGTTCTTGATGGACAGCTCCACGAACTTCTCCACCACATCGTCATGGTAGTGCTTGTAGCCCAGCAGGTTCTGGCCCCGCAGCAGCATCTGCAGCCGGGTATTGGGCATCAGCCTGCGGATGCTGCGCAGACGCTCCCAGGGATCTTCGTTCAGGTAACGCAGGCAGCTGTCGAAGGTAGCGCCGCCCCAGCACTCCACGGAGTAGTAGCCGGCCTTGTCCATGGTGGGCAGGATCTTCTCCATGTCCGCGTAGGGCAGGCGGGTAGCCATCAGGGACTGGTTGGCATCACGCAGGACGGTTTCGGTAAATTGGACTTTTTGCGCCATTTGAGTATTCCCTCCATTATATTGGTCATGGTGTGCGTATCGGCCCGGAGCAGCCTGTTTCCTGATCACAGCCGATCCACACACCCGGTTTTCAAAGGTTGGGGGCAGCAAAGCTGCCCCCGGAATTTCAGGAATTACGCCTTGGGGCCGGCGGCTACCAGAGCCTTGCCTGCCTCATTGCCTTCATACTTTGCGAAGTTCTTCACAAAGCGGTTGGCCAGATCAGCGGCCTTGGTCTCCCAATCGGCAACATTCGCATAGGTATCCCGAGGATCCAGGATGCCGGAGTCAACGCCGGGCAGTTCGGTGGGAACTTCGAAGTTGAACACGGGGATCTTCTTGGTGGGAGCGTTCAGGATGTCGCCGCCCAGGATGGCGTCGATGATGCCGCGGGTGTCCTTGATGGAGATCCGCTTGCCGGTGCCGTTCCAGCCGGTGTTGACCAGGTAAGCCTTGGC
Organism: Bacillota bacterium; assembly: GCA_029224785.1. GTDB lineage: Bacteria > Bacillota > Clostridia > Oscillospirales > Oscillospiraceae > Faecousia. Next base: position 745 of record JAQXVF010000042.1, on the reverse strand, counting down.
GCCGGAGACTTCCATCTTCTTCACCAGCTCTTCTGCATACTTGGTGGGATGCAGCTCCAGGAAGGCCTGGCCGAAGCAGGCGGAGAAGGTGGGGGTGGGCTCGGTGATGCCCCGCTCGGTGCCGGCCAGCTTTGCGGTGAAGCCGGACAGGAAGTAGTACTGGGTCTGCTCCGGGGTCAGGATGGACACGGGAGGCAGCACGCCGAAGGCATCGGCAGACAGGAAAATCACGTTCTTGGCGGCGGGGCCGGCGGAAACGGACTTTACGTTCTTGACGATCTTCTCAATGTGGTCGATGGGGTAGGACACACGGGTGTTCTCGGTGACGGACTTGTCGTTAAAGTCGATCTTGCCGTCCTCGGCCACGGTCACGTTCTCCAGCAGAGCGTTGCGGCGGATGGCGTTGTAGATATCGGGCTCGGACTCCTTGTCCAGGCCGATGACCTTGGCGTAGCAGCCGCCCTCGAAGTTGAACACGCCGTTGTCGTCCCAGCCGTGCTCGTCATCGCCGATGAGCAGACGCTTGGGATCGGTGGACAGGGTGGTCTTGCCGGTGCCGGACAGGCCGAAGAACACGGCGGTATTCTCACCGTTCATGTCGGTATTGGCGGAGCAGTGCATGGAAGCGATGCCCTTCAGAGGCAGGTAGTAGTTCATCATGGAGAACATACCCTTCTTCATCTCGCCGCCGTACCAGGTGTTGATGATGACCTGCTCACGGGAGGTGATGTTGAAGGCCACGCAG
>JAQXVF010000041.1 GCA_029224785.1 Bacillota bacterium | reverse complement strand
CATCGGCGGGGTTTCCATGCGGCCGCTGGGCCTGACGCTGAAGGGAAGGGGTCTGGTGATCACGGGATCCGATATGAATTCCTCCGGCTCCACGGCGGATCTGGAGGCACAGGGGATCCCCGTAGCCATCGGCCACCGGGCGGAGAATATTGAGGGTGCAGACTGCATCATCCGTACTGCTGCCGTGCACAACGACAACCCGGAAATTGCTGCCGCCCGTGCGGCAGGTATTCCCGTGTTTGAGCGTGCACAAGCCTGGGGAGCCATTATGCGGGAGTTTTCCAATGCCCTGTGCATTGCGGGAACCCACGGAAAGACCACGGCTACTTCCATGATGACCCATATCCTGATGGCGGCAGAGGCAGACCCCACCGTGATGATCGGCGGCTTCCTGCCGCTGCTGGGGGCAGGCCACCGGGTGGGAAAAGGGGATACCATCGTGCTGGAGAGCTGTGAATACTGCGACTCCTTCCTGAATTTCTATCCTACCGTCGCCGTGATCCTGAACATCGAGGCGGACCATCTGGATTATTTCAAGGATCTGGAGGACATCAAGAAATCCTTCCGCAGGTTTGCGGAGCTATCCCGGGATGCAGTGATCGCAAACGGCGATGATCCGGAGACGATAAGCGCCCTTCAGGGTATTCCGTTTCTCTCCTTTGGCATGGGAGATCAGAACCGCGTCCACCCCACAGGACTCTCCCCGGATTTCCGCCATTTTGATGTGGTCTGCGATGGGAAGATCTATTGCCATGTGGATCTGAACGTCATCGGGAGGCATAACGCCCTCAATGCACTGGCGGCGGCAGCCACCGCCTGGTTCATGGGGATTGCACCACAGGCCGTTACGGAAGGACTTGGGGGATTCTACGGTGCGAACCGGAGAATGCAGCATAAGGGAACCTTCCACGGGGCGGAGATATATGATGATTATGCCCATCACCCCGGCGAGCTGGCAGCTACCCTGGCCGCAGCCGTCACCATACCCCACAACCGGCTCATTGTGGCGTTCCAGCCTCACACATATACCCGGACCCATGCGCTTTTTGATGACTTTGTCCGGGAACTGAAAAAGCCGGATCTGACCATCGTGGCGGAGATCTATGCTGCCCGGGAGAGAAATACCGTCGGCATATCTTCCAGGGACCTGGTCAGGGAGATCCCCGGAAGCATCTACTGTGAGACCCTTCCGGATGTAACGGAATGTCTCCGCAGTGTTATCCGTCCCGGCGATGTTGTACTTACCATTGGCGCGGGAGACATCTACCGTGCAGGAGATGCCCTTTTGAAGAACGACTGAATAGGTGAGGTTTTGATCGTGAAGAAACTGAACGTTTGCGTACTGTTTGGCGGAATCAGCCCGGAGCATGAGGTGTCCCTGCGTTCTGCGGAGTCTGTGCTGAACCATATGGACCCGGAGAAATACAACGTGTTTCCCGTGGGCATCACCCGGGAGGGGGACTGGATCCTCTACACCGGCTCGGACTATTCCGATCTTCCCAACGAGACCTGGCGGGACCATCCCGGTAATCGTCGGGCAACCGTCTCTCCCATTCGGGGACAGGGTCTGCTGAGCTTTGAGGGTGACTGTGTGGTGCGGGAACAGATCGACGTGGTATTCCCGGTGCTCCATGGAGAAAACGGCGAGGACGGCACCGTCCAGGGCCTGCTGCAGCTTGCAGGGATCCCGTATGTGGGGCCTCATGTTGCGGCCTCTGCCGTGGCCATGGATAAGACACTGACCAAGCTGGTTGCCGATCAGGCCGGTGTGGTGCAGGCAAACTGGCGTCTTGTCCGCGCATCCGATCTGGACAGCCGGTTTGAAGAGACGCTGGATATGCTGGAGGAGACCTTCGATTATCCGATTTTTGTCAAGCCGGCAGGCACCGGATCCTCCGTGGGCGTGTCCAAGGCTTCCGACCGTGATGCGCTTCGGGATGCGCTGGTGACGGCTGCCATCTACGACAGCAAGATCCTTGCCGAGGAGTTCATCCACGGCCGGGAGGTGGAGGTGGCGGTGCTGGGAAACGATGCACCGGTAGCCTCCATCTGCGGGGAGATCGATTCCGGCGCGGAATTCTATGACTACGAATCCAAGTATATCACCGATACCTCCACAGCCTATATCCCTGCCAGAATTCCTGAGGAGATCTCTGAGGTTGTGCGGGACACGGCGGTACGGATCTATCAGGCCATCGGCTGCAAGGGCCTTTCCAGAGTGGATTTCTTTGTCACCTACGAAGATCAGAGGGTGGTTTTCAATGAGATCAACACCCTTCCGGGATTTACATCCATTTCCATGTATCCCAAGCTGTTTGAAGGAAGCGGGATTCCCTATTCCCGACTCATCGACACCCTCTTGGAACTGGCTATGGAGGAGAGCTGCTGATGAACCGGGTTCGGCTTTCCCTTCGGGTCCGGCAGGCTTACCCGGAACAGAAGCCGGAGATGATCCGTCAGACCATGGAGGGCACGCTGGAGCGTCTGGAGGATGCCTGGCGCATCACGTATGAGGAGACGGGAGAGGGGATGACCGGTGTTATTTCCTCTATATTGCTGTGCAGCGACGGCGTTATGCTGGAGAGAACAGGGGCAATCCGGTCCACGATGGTCTTCCGGGCCGGAGAACAGACTGCTTTTGCCTATGCTCTGGATGTGGGGACCATGGAGATGGAGATCCGCACTCAGCGGCTTTCCTGGGAGATCACACCGTCCGGCGGCAGACTGGATATGAAGTATACCGTTGGCTTTCCCGGCGGAGAAGCCGGACAAATGGACTATCATCTGACGGTTGCACGATAAAAATTGGACCCACCCGGAGTTGAACCGCTCCCCGTCAGGTGAATTTTGAAAAAGTGACTTCCGGTAGCCGGTTTGGTTACCGGAAGTCACTTTTTCAGGATGCACGGCACCGCGGTGCCGTGGGAGCCTCAGGAAATGCCAGGACATATTGTCCAGCCATTTTCTGAGATTTTTGTTTATGCTGCTATCGGATAGCGGTAGTGCTTCTCTGTCGCTTGCCAATGTCTCACCTCCAAAATGGGTATAGAAAGCCCCGCCGCTTTCACGGTGGGGTTTCAAGTCATATGATATTCATTTCTTACCAGGTTTCCACTGGTATCCACACTTCAGGCAAGTGCATACGATCTTCTTGGAACCGATGCCGCCTGCGATCAAGCCAACATCCAGCCCAGCCATTGCGCCGACGGCGCCTCTGGCGAAGCTAAACCCTTTTTGATTGGCGGAAATGCTGGTCGAAGAGCACTTGGGGCAATAGATCTGTCCTGCCGCGTCCATCCGCTTACGGTTCTCCGCATCGAACTTCTGCTTATCTGCTTCCAGACCAGCCTGGGCTCCAAATGCATTCCAGAAGGTTACCTTTTCCCCTTCGTGCGCATCATACACCGGATCCAGGATTTCCTTCGCCTTATCAACTGAAATTCCAAGTTCCCGCATAAGGTAGTAGTACCCTCCGCCTCGGCGTGTGCGATTTTGGTTCATACGGATCACCTTGTTCAGATCGATCTTCTTTCCGTTGATCTCCTGCACATATGGTTCCTTCAAAGGCGGATAGATCTTTGACTGCTGAGCAGTTTTCGGCGTACTCCCGAGGCTCGTCCCGCAGTTCGAGCAGAAATTGGCATCTCCGCAGTTATTTCCGCAATTCGGGCAAAACATGTCGTTCACGCTCCTTTGCCATCATTATAAGTGGCAAGGCACGGAAAAGCAAGAGGATTATTCGCCAAGCAGCTTTTTCAGACGCTCCTGCTCCGCCAGCTCCTCAGCAGAATACCGGGTTTTCAGGTCTACTCTTTCCTTATTCTTTCTGTAGTATTCCTGTTCCCATTTCTCCAGTTTCTTCCCCCGGCGCAGCTTGTCCCGGATGGATACCAAAGCGGAAAGCAGCCCTTCGCCGATAGCATTGAAGTACTCCATGGCCTCCTGTATGTGTGTCTTTTCTTGAGATTTGATATTACTCCTTTTTGACAGATAACTACCCCTATAAGAAACAGTATCCTTTTTCACTGCCTCTTATAGGGGTAGCATATCAGATCATTCTCCGGGTGGGTTTTGGTGTCTTTATGCGTCTGCGGTGGTCTCCGGCACGGAAGGCACTTCAATGGGCGGTTCTGTGGTGGTCTCCTCCGTTGGCCAGGTGGATTCTGTGGTGGGTTCCGTTGTAGGTTCGGTGGTCGGCTCAGTGGTGGGCTCCTCGATCTTGACAATGATCTTATCGTGGGCATCGTATCTGGAGGAATCCTCATACTCCCGGGAGATCAACTGATTGGTCTGCTTGTCGTAACGGCAGCGGTAGGTGGTAACACAGAGTCCGGACAGGGGCTGCTGCAGGATCTCACCGTCATAATGATCTCCGGCATTCTCCTTTGTGAAGGTCTGGTATACTTCCTTGGGATCGATATAGGCCGTGATCACATATTCCATTTCCACATAGGTGGTTTTGTCATCCACACCGCGAAGCGTGATGGTGACATATCCGTCGGATTCATAGGAAGCATCGATCCGCAGGGGATGACCGGTGTTGTTGCGGAACTGGTAGTCCAGATAGCCCCAGTACACGGTGGCATCCATTCCGTAGGGAACGTAGTCCGACGGGTACATATGACACCAGCGTTCCACGATCTCCAGGTCGGCATGGAGACAGGCGTAGTACAGGGTAGAGGCAACCTGGCAGATTCCGCCGCCGATATCATCGGCAGATTGTCCTCCTACATAAGCAAGTGCAGGCAGATAGCCCTTTTCCTCGGTACGCTCTCCCACGGTTCCGTTGAAGGAAAAGACGTCCCCGGGGTTCAGTACGATGCCGTTAATGGCCTCGCAGGCAAGACGAAGATTGGTACAGCGGTTGAAATTGGAGGACTGATACGTCTGAACCTGGGCCAATACGTCCGCAAACAGGGCTTCCCGAAGGGTGATGGAAAGGACGGAGGGCGTTACATATCGGAAGGGGATTTCCACGGTCTGCCCCGGTTTTGCCTGGGAAAGGAGCTGTTTGGCAATATTCAGGTCAAAATCGTAACCGTATACCTCCGGAATGACCTCATCGGTAACGGGATCAGCCTTGGCGTCGATGGGGGACACGGCATACTGCCGGTACAACTCCTCCGGGTCAATGGCCTTCGGCTGAATCTGCCGGCGTTGGGCCTCCACGGTGTAGGTACCGCTTCCGTAGGCGGTGAGAATCTTTTCGTAGATTTCTGCGGTGTCGATCTGGAAGCCCGGGGTGCCTATGGTGATGACCAGAACCTGTCCTGGGGCATCTTCATCAAGGTTTTCAATATCTAAGGCGGGACGAGTGCCCTCCAGAGATACGGTGGACTCATGAAACTGGGAACTCATCTGCGATGCGGCATTTTCCAGTTCTTCCCGGATCGCATCGGTGTTCAGCGAGAGATAGTCATAAAGGGAGAGACGGCGCAGGGTATTCTGGGCGGCCTTTTTTGTCTGATAATAGTCCCAGGGGGACCCTGTCCGTCCGTAAGAATAGGCATCTTCATAAAGCCTGTCCACGTTCAGAAAGGCACCGGTGAGGGCAGGGGACAGGGTGATCTTCGTGCCTTCCAGATCTACGGTCATGGACTGGGTCTGCAAGGCGTCGGATACGGGTTTGACGGCAGAGTACACCTGCTCTTTGGTCATGCCGCCAATGGAAATGCCTGCAAATTCCACATTGGGCAGGATCAGACCGTCATCACGGGTCAGCCTGTTGTATGAAACAATGCCGAAAGTGCCTGCCGCCAGAAGAAGAACAAGGACAGGAATCAGACACAGGATCAGGGTCTTGTGTTTTTGGAAAAAGCCGTTTTTCTCCGGCTGAGGATCTTCCGGCACAGGAGGAGCCGGAACGCGATCCGCAGGTTCGGGCGTCTCCGGGTCTGCGGCAGGCCCCTGGTCTTCGTCTGCGGCAAGGACCTGCAGGATCAGTTCGTCGTTCAAGATGTCATCCACCGAGGCCAGCCGGCCGGATGGGGAAACACCGGAAACAGAGGGGGCATTTTCGCCCCCTTCTTCCCGGAGAAACGGTTTGTCTTTGGGGTTTGGAGTATTCTCCATGGTGCAACCTCCAATCTGTCAGCGGAGTTGTCCGCGAAGTCGTAAACTACTGTCAGTGCTATTTTACCACAGTTGGCGGAAAATGCAATAAGCAACGGCTCAGATTCCGCAGTGGGTACGATAGTGCTCCAGAAATACTCTGCACTGCTTCAGACTGTCCACCCCGGAGCTGAGCTTCAGAATCAGGGTGGGCTGCTTGGCAGAGGCGGAGAAGTGGACCCGTTTTGCGTAGTCCGCTTCCTTGCACAGGGCGGTGATGGCCTCAAAATTCATATTGAACAGGGTAAAGGCCACTTCCTGGGCTTTCTGCCGGATGTCCATGATCCCGAGGCTACGGGCGGTGGAGCGAAGAAGTGCAATATCGATGAGGTTCAGGACACCCTTGGGAGGCTCTCCGTAGCGGTCCACGATCTCGTCCAGCAAATCGTCGGCGTCCTCCTGGGTGCGGATGGCCGCCATACGGCGGTACAGGTCCATTCGCTCCTCTCCCCTGGAAACATAGTCCTTGTCGATGTTGGCGGTGACGCTGAGATCTGCTGTGCACTCCGGATCTCTGGGTTTTTCGCCCCGCTCTTCCAGGACGGCTTCATCCAAAAGCTTCAGGTACATATCGTAGCCTACGCTCATCATGTGGCCGGACTGCTCGGCACCCAGGAGATTTCCGGCACCCCGGATCTCCAGATCCCGCATTGCGATTTTGAAGCCGGATCCGAATTCCGCAAAATCCCGGATGGCAGACAGCCGCTTCTCCGCAATTTCTGTCAGAGATTTGTCCGGTTTGAAGGTGAAATAGGCATAGGCATGACGAGCGGAGCGACCTACCCGCCCCCGAAGCTGGTGGAGCTGGGAAAGACCGAAACGGTCAGCGTTTTCGATGATCAGGGTGTTCACATTGGAAATGTCCAGACCGGTTTCGATGATGGTGGTGCACACCAGAACCTGTATCTCTCCTTCTGCCATGGCCTGCATGACGCTGCTCAGGGCATCCTCACCCATCTGTCCGTGGGCCACTGCCACCGTAAGACCGGGGATCCGTTTCCGAAGGGCATCCGCACAACGGTCGATGGTTTCCACCTGATTGTGCAGATAGTAGACCTGGCCGCCGCGCCCGATTTCCCGGCGGATGGCATCGTCCAGGACAGCGTTGTTGTGTTCCATGACGAAGGTCTGGACCGGATACCGGTCGGAGGGGGGGACTTCGATGGTGGACATATCCCGAATACCGGACAGGGCCATGTTCAGAGTTCTGGGGATTGGTGTTGCGGAAAGAGTCAGCACATCCACACCCTGGCTCATTTCCTTCAGCCGCTCTTTGTGGCTGACGCCGAACCGCTGCTCCTCGTCGATGATGAGAAGACCCAGGTCCTTGAATTCCATGTTTTTCTGCAGCAGCTTGTGGGTGCCCACCACAACGTCCACCGTGCCGGCTTTCATGTTCTGGACAGTCCGCTTCTGCTCTGCCGGAGAACGGAAACGGCTCAGTACGTCCACATTGACGGGAAAACCCCGGAAACGGGAGAGGATGGTCTGGTAGTGCTGCTGGGCAAGGACTGTGGTTGGCACCAGCAGTGCCACCTGCTTTCCATCCATGACGGCTTTCATCACGGCCCGCAGAGCCACCTCTGTTTTTCCGAATCCGACATCGCCGCACAGCAGACGATCCATGGGAGTCTCGGATTCCATATCCCGTTTGATTTCTGCGATGCAGCGAAGCTGGTCATCGGTTTCGGGATAGGGAAAATTCTCTTCAAATTCCTTCTGCCAGGGAGAGTCCGGTGAGAAGGCAAAGCCCTTCTGCCGTTTCCGGGCGGCGTAGAGCTTCACCAGCTCATCGGCCATATCCTTGGCGGCTTTACGGGCTTTTGCCTTGGTTTTTTGCCAGGTGTCGGTGCCGATCCGGTTCAGGCGGACCGTGGCATCCTCTCCGCCGCCAATGTATTTGCTGACCAGATCAAGCTGCGTGGCAGGCAGAAACAGGGTGTCGGTGCCGGCATAGGCGATTTTGATATAGTCTTTCAGAGCACCGTCCACCTTGATTTGCTCCATGGCAACAAAACGGCCGATGCCGTAGTTTTCATGCACGACCAGATCGCCGGGGGTCAGATCGGTAAAGGCATGGAGCTTCTGCCGGTTGGTGGCCTGCTTTTTGGAGGTGGCTTTTGGGGCAGCGGCTCTGCCGATGAGCTGTCCCTCCGTTAAAACGGCAATCTTTGCCGTGGGATATTCCATGCCGTAGGGGAGGGTTTCCTCGGTCAGCAGGATCTGCCCCTCTTTCGGGAGCATGGTCAGGGGAATGCACTGCCGGCAGGTCAGCCCCTTGGCGGTCAGAAGCTCCTGGAGGATCTCCGCACGCCTGCGGGTTCCGCAAAGCACCAGGGAGCCGAAGCCCACCCGCTGATAATGGGCAAGATCAGCGGCTGCCGTTTCCAGATTGCCGCCGTAACCGGGGAGCTGTTTTCCTGTGATTGGCAGCAGATGCTTGGGAGGTGCCTCTTCCGGATAGGAGCTCCCGCCGAAGGAATCCATATACAGGACGGTTTTTCCTCCCAGTGAAGAGCAAAAGTCCTCCCATTGGCACACATAATCGCACAATTCTCCGGCCAGGGTCCCGTTCTGCAGCAGACCGTCAAGCTGCATTCCCATTTCCTCCGTCCGACTCCGGGCGGTACGGTGGATGGTTCCCTGATCCAGTACCACGCAGACGGCATTCGACGGAAGATAGTCCATGGCGGAGGCAAATTCGGGATAAATCAGTGCCATATACCGGTCGGAAGCAGAGACCGACACGTCATTTTGGTATTTTTCCAGATCCTTTTCCAGAGTGGAGATCAGAGGCTGATTGAGATTTTTCCGGCGCTTCTGCCGGGCAATCAGGGCAGAGATGTCCCTGCACAGGCCTTCTATGCCGTGAGGATGAAGCCTGGGCTGGGTCTCGCCGACGGGAAGAACGATGATCTGCTCGATATTCTCGGTTCGTCTCTGGGTTGCAGGGTCAAAATAACCCATGGTATCCAGTTCGTCTCCGAAAAACTCCATACGGACGGGGGCGTTTTCAGCCGGAGAAAACAGATCCAGGATTCCGCCGCGGAGGGAAAACTGACCCGGGCCTTCGACCATGCCGCAGCGGGAATATCCGGCAGAGGTGAGCCGGGAGAGCAGATCATCCATGGGGTATTCCCCATTGATATGGAGCTCAAATGCTGCTTTCAGCAGGGTGTCTTTGGGAATGGTACGCTGGGAAAGGGCTTCCCAGGGCAGGATTTGCAGCTTTGTTTTCCCACGGCACAGATCGAAAAGCTGCCGCAAACGGGTCTGTTCCCAGGAACGGGACACCACTGCGGAGTCATAAAGCGTCAGCTCCCTGCCGGGGAGAATGGGCACGGTTTTTCCGAGAAATGCTTTCAGTTCCTCCTGAAGCCTCCGGGCGGCCAGGTCATCCTGGCAGATTACCACCATGGGGACCGTCAGAGAATCGGAGAGGGCGGCCAGGATATGGCTGCGGTTGATCTGCCCGATGCCGGTGATGGCAGCGGACTGCCCCTTCTGCAGCGCTTTTTTGGCGGCGCCGTATTCCGGCAGAAGATCCAGAATGGAAAAAACAGTCTTCATGGCAGCTCCTTTCAGGTTTTTTGCACAACGCAGAAATGCGGAAAGGGGAGATTTCCCCTTTCCGTTCTTATGCGGCGATTTTCAGCTATGCATACCGTTATATCGGTTGGCAGCCTGTGGCAGGCCCTTGTCGATGATCATCAGTGCAGCCTTTCCTGCAGATTGCAGGGCGGGCGCCAGGGTTTTTTCTTCCGAGGCGGTGAAGCCGGACAACACCCATGCGGCAAGATCGAATTCCGGGGTGGGCTTGGCACCTACGCCGATCTTGACCCGGGGAAAATCCTGGCTTCCCAGTTCGGAAATGATGGACTTGATCCCGTTGTGTCCGCCTGCGGAGCCATCCGGCCGGAGACGAAGCCTGCCGGGCTCCAGAGAGATATCATCAAACATGACGATGATCCGTTCCGGCGGAATACGGAAAAAGGCGGACATCTGCAGCACCGACCTGCCGGACAGGTTCATAAAGGTGAGCGGCTTCAGCAGATACAGCCTGTGGCCGTTGTACACCGTCTGGCCGTAGATTCCCTGAAATCTGCATCGGTCTATCTTGCAGCCCAGTTCCTCAGCCAGAAGATCCATGGCCCGGAAACCACAGTTGTGCCGTGTCATTTCATATTCTTTTCCGGGGTTGCCCAGGCCCACGATCAGCCAGGAATCAGAACGGTCCACGATCAGAACAGGTCGGCAATGGAGGTGCCGCCGTGGATGTGTGCGATGGCCCGGGCGAAAATGGGAGACACATCCAGCGCTTTGATCTTGCTGCTGGCGGTATTATTGGTCAGAGGAATAGTGTTCAGGATCACAAGCTCCTGGATGGGGCTGGCCTCGATCCGGTCAAAGGCAGGGCCGGACAGCACACCGTGGGTGGCGCAGGCATAAACCGCCTTTGCACCGTTGTCTATCAAAGCCTGGGCGGCATTGCACAGGGAGCCGGCGGTATCCACCATGTCGTCAAAGAGAATGCAGTTTTTGCCTTCCACATCTCCGATGACATTCATGACCTCGCAGACGTTTGCTTTCTGACGGCGCTTGTCCACGATGGCCAGGCCCATGTGGACCTTGGCGGCAAAGGTGCGGGCGCGGCTGACGGAGCCAACATCGGGGGAGACAACGACGAAATTGTCGTGGTCGTATTCGGTTTCGGGGAATTTCTCCAGATAGTAGTGAACAAAAGTGGGGTTACCAAGAAGATGATCCACGGGAATGTCGAAGAAGCCCTGAATCTGGGCGGCATGAAGGTCCATGGTCAGTACCCGGTCTGCACCGGCTGCGGTGAGCATATTTGCCACCAGCTTGGAGGAGATGGGATCCCGGCTCTTTGCCTTCCGGTCCTGACGTGCATAGCCGAAGTAGGGAATCACGGCGGTAATCCGGCCGGCGGAGGCCCGGCGGCAGGCGTCAATCATGATGAGGAGCTCCATCAGATTGTTGTTGACAGGCTTGCAGGTGGAGTTTACCAGGAATACATCGGCACCGCGAACGGTCTCTTCCAGAGAGACGGAAATCTCCCCGTCCGCAAAGGTCTTGACGATGCTTCTGCCCATGGGGATCCCCAACTCGCTGCAGATGTGAGCTGCGAATTCGGGGTACGCATTTCCGCAAAAGACCTTGACATTGGTTCCGTAGGTAATCATGAATCACATACCTCACTTTTTGATTTCTATGTAGTTCCATATTGCGGCATTCCGCCGCGCAAATACCGGAACTATTATACCATTCCATCCCAAGAAAATGCAACAGGAATCCGAGGGGCATTTTGCCTAATTTACGCAGGTTATTTTCCATTTTTTGCGGCAAAAAGACAATTTCTGCACAAAACGGAAAAAGAATACACAACCGGGCGGACAGAGTGGACAGGGACGGGAATCTGTGGTATGATAAAAACAGAAAGGAGTGGCGTTATGTCCGAAAATCATCTTTCCGGCTTGGAGCCGGCTTCGGTTTTTTCTTATTTTGAGGCATTGTGTCGGATTCCCCACGGCTCCGGAAACACCGGGGCAATCAGCGATTATCTGGTTTCCTTTGCAAGGGAGCGGAACCTGCGGCATCTGCAGGACGAAAAAGGAAATGTGATCATCTTCCAGCCCGGAACCGCCGGGTATGAGAACCATCCTCCCGTAATCCTTCAGGGGCATATGGATATGGTGTGTGAAAAGGACCCGCAGAGTCCCATTGATATGGAGCACCAGGGCCTGGAGGTCCGGCACGACGGGGAAGTTGTCTTCGCGGAGGGAACCACCCTGGGCGGCGATGACGGCATCGCGCTGGCCTATGTGCTGGCACTGATGGACGATCCGGATATTCCCCATCCGCCTCTGGAGGCGGTGTTTACGGTGGACGAGGAAGTGGGGATGCTTGGGGCGGATGCTCTGGATGCGTCACCGCTTTCCGGAAGGACGCTGATCAATCTGGATTCAGAGGATGAGGGGGTCTTTACCGTTTCCTGCGCCGGTGGAACCCGGGTGGATCTGACGCTTCCGGTTCAGCGCCGGGCGGTGTACGGTCCCTGCGTCCTGCTGAAGGTGGACGGCCTGGAGGGCGGTCATTCCGGCGCGGAGATCCACAGGAACCGGGCTAACGCCAACAAGGTCATGGGACTGTTCCTCAGCCGGATTCAGGAGCTGATGCCTGTGTGCATCACTTCACTTTCCGACGGTTCCAAGGACAACGCGATTCCCCGTTCCTGTCAGGCAAAGCTGGTGGCTATGGGCATTGGGTTGGAGCGAATCAATGACGTGGCCCGGAATCTTCAGGAGGAGATCCGCCGGGAATATGACGAGCCGGATGCCCGGATCGAGGCCTTTGACCTGGATGCATTGGGCGGAAATGCGGTGGTTTCGGAGGACTCTGCAAAGATCATCGGACTGCTGTGCGGATTGCCAAATGGCGTGCAGGCCCTCAGCACCAAGATCCCAGGCCTGGTACAGACCAGCCTGAACCTGGGAATCCTTCGCCTGAACGATGCCCTGGAGCTGACCGTGTCGGTCAGAAGCTCCGTGGAGGAGGAAAAAGAGGCGCTGGTCCGGAAGCTTTCGGAGCTGAGCGATTTCTACGGAGCCTCCTTTTCCCGCAGGGGGGATTACCCTGCCTGGGAATACCGGGACGAGTCTCCGCTGCGGGACCTTTGCATTGCTGTCTACCGGGAGATGTACGGCTCCGAACCGGAGGTTCTGGCCATTCATGCCGGACTGGAATGCGGCCTTTTGAGCCGGAAGCTGCCGGGTCTGGACTGCATTTCCTTCGGCCCGCAGATGCATGACATTCACACCAGCCGGGAAACGCTGGAGATCCGTTCGGTTGAGCGGGTCTGGCGGTTCCTGCGTATGGTTCTGGAGCGGCTGTAATCTCTCAGCGCCTGCCCTTCGGGGCAGGCGTTTTTGCGGTCACAAGCTGTTTGATCCAGGTGAAATCCTCCTGGCGTACTACCCCGGTGACCTGAAGAAGAGCCAAAAGAACCATGGGAAAAGCAATCAGACGTCCCGGCATAATGGGGATCTTTCCGCAGAGGAATCCCGCAGCCAGCGCATCGGATACAGCCAGTACGGGAACATACGGCGTGATCTTCTGCCCGGTGAGCTGAAGAAGCTTCCGAAGGCTCAGGATGAAATTCAGCAGATGGGTTACCACAAAACTGAAATAATACCCATTCATGCCGTATTTTGGCAGAAGAAAATACAGAAAAGCCACATCCATGGCAGAGGTGAGAATGTTATACCGGACGCAGATTTTTTGCTGCCCCAACCCTTTCACCATGGAATCGGTGACTATGTCGCAGTACAGCATGGGAATCACCGGGGAAAACATTCGAAGGTAAGGTGCGGATGCGTCTGTTTGATAAAGCGCCGTGCATAGGGTGTCTGACAGAAGGTATAAAATACCCGCAACAGCCAGGCTGTAGATCAGGGTGACACGGAGACTCCGGCGGACCAGATAGCGAATCCTCGAATGACTTGCGGCGGCACTGCATCGTGCCATCTCCGGAATCAGAAGCTCTGCCAAACCGAACAGAATGGCTGCGGGGAACATGATCACGGGAAACACCATGCCGCAGACCGTTCCGAAAAGGGCCAGGGGCGCGTCGGTGCCGGGGAACAAGGCAAGCCGTTTGGGTACCATCAGATTCTCTGTGGTGGAGATGCAGGCTTTCAGGTTGTCGGCGAGAGCCAGAGGAACGGCTGCAGACAGGATCCTTCGGGCAACGGGAATCCGTGGCCCTACCGGGTTCTTTTCCTTTCTTCGGATCCGGACCAGAGAAAGCAGGGTGACGCAGGCACCAGCACCGCTTCCGAAGAGGACGGCAATGGCGGCCCGGGAGGGGATGTGTCCGGCGTAGATCTGCAAAAGCAAAAGGGTGACCCCCATGCTGCATAGCTGCTCCGCGATTTCCACGGCTGCCAGAGTGCCGATGCGGGAGGCTGCGGTGAATAATCCGCTCATAACACTGGATAAACAGATAACAGGAAGAAAAGCAGAGAAAAAACGCAGCGCAGGCGCGGCCTCGGAAACACCGATCCACTCTGCGCTGATGTCCGGAGCGAAGAAATAGACAATGGAGGCCACGGCAGCGCTGCAGAACAGACTGTACAGAAAACATCCGGATAGGATCCAGGGGATGGAAGGCTCCTGCTTCCGGCCCAGCTCCTCGGCGCACAGGTACATGGTGGTGGTCCGTATGCCGCCGATGCCTGCGGTGGTGGCCATCGCTGTCACAGACAGCACCAGATGCACAAGGCCGATCCCTTCGGCACCGATCCTGCGGGACAGATAGACGTTGAACACGGTGGAAACCACCCGCAGCAGCAGATTAACCCCGGTAAGCATTAAGGCGTTGTAAAAGATGGGCCTGGATTTTGCCAATGAAATCACCCCTTGTCCAAGCGTATGCGGACAAGGGGTGAAGTAGACTTATGGGGTGCTTTTCGTTTCGCAGCACCACTGGGACAGAGGGCAGCCGATGCATTTCGGAGAGCGGGCCGTGCAGGTGTCCCGACCAAACAGAACAATGCGGTGGCAGAAATCCGAGGATTCCTCCGGAGGAAGGATGGCGCGAAGCTGGTGCTCCACCTTTTCCGGGTCCTTTCCGGAGGAAAGACCCAACCTGCCGCAGATCCGGATGCAGTGGGTGTCGCAGACCACGCTGCCCGGTTCTCGGTACAGGTCTCCCAGCAGAAGATTGGCGGTTTTCCTGCCCACACCGGGCAGACGGAGAAGATCCTCCATGTTGTCCGGCACCCTTCCACCGTATTGAGTCAGCAGCATCTGACAGGCCAGGACAATGTCCCGGGCCTTGTGCTTGTAAAACCCGCAGGAGCGAACATAGCTCTCCACATCGGAAATCTCCGCGTTTGCCATGGCCTCCAGGGTGGGATAGGCGGCAAACAGGGCAGGGGTCACCAGATTAACCCGGGCATCCGTGCACTGAGCGGAGAGTCGGACGGAAATCATCAGCTCATAGTCCTTCTCATAATGCAGTGCGCACACCGCATCGGGATAGATCGTTTTCAAAGCGGCGATAATGCCGGAAACCTTCTCTTTCATGGCAATTCTCCTTTTTTCTGCCATTGTAGCACAGTTTTCCGGATTCGTCAATTTGCCGCAGAGTTCACACACTCGGCGCTCAGGGCGGAGATCTCGTAGGTTGTCCGGGGCTGCAGTCCTTCCTCTGTCTGCTTGGTGTATACCCGGCTCTGCAGCCGTCCCAGAATCCGGATCTCATCCCGAACGTGGCACAGGGAGATCTCCTGGGCGGTTTTTCCCCATAAAATACAGGGGATGTAGTCCGCACGGCGGTATTGCCTGGGGACTGCCAGCATCACATCACAGATCTCCCGGCCAAGTGGGGTGCGGCGGAAGGTGGGCTCCCGGCAAAGAAAACCGCGCAGGTCCGCATCATTGATGGCAGGACCGGTTTCGCAGAGGATCTGCTCGGCATAGACAAAGACCAGAAGATGCCGGACACCGTCGGTTCGGGTGTTGTGGGAGCGTACCTGTCCGGCAACGGTCAGCATATCCCCGCCGGAAAGATCCACGGCATTGAGCACGGATTCCTCGGCAATGACGGGAAGGATGTCCAGAGTTCCGGACAGCCGGGGGATTTCCAGAAAGAACCGGAAGAAGCTCCTGCCGTGGGTCTCGTGGGAAAACATCGGCAGCTCCTGAAGCTGCCCCCGTATGGTAATGGTGTTTGTACAATGTTCCATGGGATCACCTCGAAGTCAGAAGTATGGAACATCATATGGCACCCCCGGGGAAATAGAACGGACCTGCCGCAAAGAGGGCTCCTTCGCAGCAGGTCCGCATTTCATTTCAAAGGGTAGTGTATGGGGGAATCAGTCGTGTTCCAGGGCCATGACCTTATCGATACGACGCTGGTGACGTGCTTCTCCGGAGAAGGGTGTCTCCAGCCAGGTATCCACGATTTCCTTTGCCAGCATGGTGCCCACCACTCCGGCGCCGAGGGCCATCATGTTGGTATCATTGTGCAGTCGGGTCAGACGGGCGGACATCACATCGCTGAGCAGGGCACAGCGGATCCCATTGACCTTGTTTGCAGTGATGGACACGCCGATTCCGGTGGTGCACAGGACAATGCCCTTTTCACAGTCTCCGGATGCCACAGCCCGTGCAGCGGCGCCGGCAAAATCAGGATAGTCACAGGATGCGGCAGTGTCCGTGCCGAAGTCCACGACTTCGTACCCTTTTTCCGTCAGATGGGCGGAAAGAGTGCGCTTGAGATCAAGTGCACCGTGATCGCAGGCAATTGCAATTTTCATCTTTCTTCTCCTCCAGTTTTACATGATATATCCGCCGTTCACGTCCAGAACGGCGCCGGTAACAAAGGGAGTCTCTGCCAGACGAACGATTGCCTCTGCCACATCCTCTGCGGTTCCGTTCCTGCCCAAGGGTGTCTCCTCCCGGAGCGCATCCAGGGTGGCATGGCTGACATCCGCACACATATCCGTCAGGATGACGCCGGGAGCAATGCAGTTGACCCGGATTCCGCTGGGGCCAAGCTCCTTTGCCAGAGCCTTGGTCATGGCGATGACGGCACCTTTGCTGGCGGAATAGGCGACCTCGCAGGAGCTGCCCACCCGTCCCCACATGGAACTGACGGTGACGATGCTGCCGGCATGATTTTGCAGGAACAGGGCAGTAGCGGCGTTGACACAGTGGAAGATGCCCTTTACATTCACCGCAAAAACGCGGTCCCACTGTTCCTCGGACATCTGGCTCATCAGGCCGTAATGGCAGATTCCTGCATTGCATACCAGAATATCCAGACTGCCGATCCGGGAAAAGGCGGCTTTGACCGCTTCCGAAGAAGCTACGTCACAGCAGATGGCCTGTGCACCTGTCTCCCGGGAGATGGCCTGTGCAGCTTCGTGTTCCTTTTCATAGAGAAAATAGACCCGGTCTCCCCGTCGTGAAAAGGCGCGGACAGCGGCGGCACCGATACCTCGGGAACCGCCGGTTACAACAATATGAGCCATAATACACCTCAAAAAGCTGTTGTCCGTGACAACAGCTTAAAGATTATCTTCTGCGATTTTTGGTTCTGTGGTCGCTGTACTGACGAATGGAAGAGATTTTGCTGTCCGATTCGGTCATGAACTGCTTCAGCTTTTCCTCAAAGAGCTGATCCGCTGTCTTGGGGGCAGCGGGGGGGACGGGAGCAGACCTTGCGGGCCGGTTCTGGGAAGGGGCACCATCCCTGTGACCGGAGAAACCACCGCTGTTTTTCCGGAAATTTCTGGGAGAATTCCCGGAGGTCTCTCTGGCAGGCTTCGGCTCCAGACGCTTAATGGACAGATTGATCTTTCCGTTGTCTGTTCCGATCACCATGACCTTCACATCCTGACCTTCGGTCAAGTGCTGGTGAATATCGCTGACGTAAGCGTTGGCGACTTCAGAGATATGTACCATGCCGGTCCTGTTTTCCGGCAGGGCAATAAAAGCGCCAAAATTCGTGATTGTTTTAACTTTACCCTCTAAAATGTCTCCAACGGTTAGCTCCATGCTTGCTATGAATCCTCCAAACTATCAGTTGCTCAGTTGCTGCCCGATACCGGCCGGAAAACAACGGTATTCGGGGAAACGAGTCCCAGCTCGCGCCGGGCGATTTCGTCAATGCCTTCGGCAGTGTCCACATTCGAAATGCTGTTTTTCAGGTCTGCGTTTTCCTGCTCCAGGGCGATGGCCCGGCTGCGGAGATCGGCCAGTTGATTTCGGCTGAGGACAATGCCTTTCTGCAGGACGAACAGGGTCAGCGTTGCCACCACGACGGTGACGAGAATGATGAACTTCAGCTTCAGACTTCCCCGATGGAGAACGAACCGAAAACGGGGGATATTCTGTTCTGCCATATCCGTCACCTCCGCTGCCTGCT
The DNA here is from genome assembly GCA_029224785.1 of Bacillota bacterium. Taxonomy (GTDB): domain Bacteria; phylum Bacillota; class Clostridia; order Oscillospirales; family Oscillospiraceae; genus Faecousia. Next base: position 8,194 of record JAQXVF010000041.1, on the reverse strand, counting down.
GTGCCAACTCTTTTGGCACTCTCTTTTATTTTACCCGTTTTTTTCTGAGATGCAACAAAAATTTTTATTTTTTTGAAAAAAATATGAATTATTTTTTGGATCGGCCGGGTCAAACAGGCTGCACCCCGCCAAAAAAGGACAAAAACCGGCAAAAGGAGCCTCCGAAATGTGCGACGGGAGCAAATCGCTCCCATCCCGATGCCCAAAAGCCATGCGATTCGCAGATCTCCGTCGCACACAGAGAACCCCACCCACAGCCACAGGTATCCTTCTCCCATGAAGAAGAGCAGGTCCGCCAGAACCGTATGCTTCGGCCGGAGCGGCGTCAAAAAGAGATAGAGGATTCCGGCAGCCAGTCCTGTAAGCAGGGAGATCCCAAACCGGAAAAACTCCACAGCCGGGGTAATCAACCGAATAGCCGGCGGCTCCACCCGGAGACACGGGGTTCTTCATAGATCAGCGCCGTAATGCTGCCGGTGACGGCCACGGTGCCTCCATCCAGGCACAGGGTTTTCAGCTTCAGGTCGGAACCCTGAATGTTCAGCGTTCCCAGGGCGGTGTTCAAAAGAACGGAGGATTCGTCAAAGCGAATGACCTCTGTCACACCGGTCATTGTCAGGCTGCTTCGCTGGTCCAGGGTCAGTTTGTGGGGGAGCTTGTCGGATTCTTCCATGCCGGTCCCTCCTTTCTCTGTTACCCTATGCCTGATGTATGGGGAATATGCAAAGACATTGACAGCGTTTGAAAATCTGGGTATACTGAAATAAAAAAGAAACAGGAGGGGTTTCCATGTCAAAACAGGGAAATGAGAAAATGGGCTATCTGCGCTCTCAGGGATGTGCGGTCATTGCCATTCTTCTGGGGCTGTTGCTGCTGATCCATCCGGATTTCGGCACCGCAACGGTTGGCATCGTGGTTGGCGGCGGGTTGACGGCATTGGGTGCGCTCATCCTCGTGGTATGCTTCCTCAGTTTTCCGATCCTTGGGATTGTGGAAATCTTGGCAGGGATAGCGTCCTGCGCGGTAGGCATTACGCTGATCCGTACACCGGATCTTCTGGGCAAGCTCCTGGGCTATGTGATTGCCGGAGCGCTGCTTCTGCGGGGTCTGCAGGGATTGGGAGAAGCCAACCGGCTGAAAAAGCTTGGCTATGCCGCAAAGTGGAATCTGATCCTTGCCGTCGTCATGATCATTGCCGCCGTGATCCTGTTTGCAGTTCCTTTGGCGTCGTCCCGGCTTCTGATGCGGCTGGTGGGTGCAGCGGTGGTACTGCTGGGCCTTTTGAATGTGGGGCTGCAGGCACGGTTTGAGAAGCTGATCCGCGCATCGGACAAAAAGATCGTGGATGCGGATTCGTGATGGAGGGCAGAATGCTGTTTGATACCCATGCCCATCTGGATGACCGGGCATTTGAGGAAGATCGGGAGGCCCTTCTGACGGGACTTCCCGAAAAGGGAATCGGCCTTGTGATGAACCCGGGCTGCAGCATGGCCTCCTCCCGGAATGCCGTAGCACTGGCAAACACCGTTCCCTATGTATATGCGGCGGTGGGATGCCACCCAGACGCTGCATCGGAAGTGTGCCCGCAGACGATTGCGGAATTGGAAGCCATGTGTCTGGAAAATCCCCGGGTAAAGGCCATTGGGGAGATTGGCCTGGACTACCACTATGAGGATATCCCCAGGGAAATCCAGAAACAGGCATTTGCCCTCCAGCTTGGACTGGCAGAGCATCTGCAGCTTCCTGTGATCGTCCATGAGCGGGAAGCCCACGAGGATGCTTTGGAGATTCTCCGTTCCTTTCCCACAGTCACCGGCGTGTTTCATTGCTACTCCGGCTCCTATGAAATGGCAAGGCAGCTTGTGAACCGGGGATGGTATATCGGCTTTACCGGGGTTCTGACTTTTAAAAACGCAAAAAAAGCCGTGGAAACCGCCCAAAAGCTGCCCCACGACCGTGTCGTGCTGGAGACGGATTGCCCCTACATGGCACCGGAACCTTTCCGCGGCAGGAGAAACGATCCGGGATATTTGTACCGGATGGCGGAAAAGCTGGGGGAAATTTGGGATATGCCTGCGGAGCAGGTTCAGAGAATTACCATGGAAAACGGAAAGCGGCTCTATCGGATCCCATAAACAAAAGGCTGCGCCCGGCGGGGTGCAGCCTTGTTTGCTCAGTCCTGGAGGGGAACGCCGTTTGCATCGGTGGCGATTTTTCCTGCAAAAATCAGGATTGCCTCGACAAAGGCCCATATTTCGCTGACAATGCACAGGGTGCCGCAGCTCAGGATGGTCAGCAGGAGCTGTGCGATGGCCTTCCCGGTGTAGCCAAGATAGAAGTTGTGGATCCCAAAATAGCCCAGAAAAATGGCCAGCAGCCCTGCGATTACCTTGTTTTTCCGGGAATACTGGGCAGGAATATTTGCCTGGGGGTCAGGGGATGCAGCGGAGGAACCTGCTGCCCAACGGGAGCCGCCGGAGCGCAGGTCGGTGCCGCAGTGGTCACATACCGAGGCATTGAGGGCGGTGGGCTGTCCGCAGCGGGGACAGTAGCTCAGGCCCGTCCCCTTGGCGCAGCCGCAGCGGGGACATACGGTGGCGTTGTCATCGACAGGGTTTCCGCAGTTTCTGCAATACATGATGATTCCCTCCTGAGGTTACAAAATCAGAGTTCCGGCGAAAAAAGCCTGAAGCCGGAAGGCATAGCATATCAGAAGCCCGAGAATCAGGCAGATTCCCAGGGCAAGATTGATCCGTCGGTCCGAAAAGAGCATCCCGTCCCACAGAAACAGGATGCACCCGGGGATCAGAGACCAGAACATGGGATGAAACCGCAGCGCCTGGCGCAGATCCAACTGAAGGGCGGCAAACCAGGCACGGCTGATTCCGCATCCGGGGCATGGAATCCCGGTGACGGCGCGAATCGGGCAAGCGTGGATAAAGCGGAGCCACAGCAGTAAAAAGATTCCACAGGAAAGAAGAAAGCAAAAGCGGCTGAGAAGATGCCGGGGCTTTTGAATGACCATGGAGATCCCTCCCACAGAAGTATATCGCATTTTCTCCCAAATTGCAACCAAAAATGCGGAAATAGTTGGGAGAATCCCCTCTTTTTTGATTGGTTGACAAAAAAATGGGAATCTGTTATAATCGGCGGTAAGAATCAGACGGCACAAAAGGAGCGGCGGGATGAGCATTCGAAAAAAACGGTTTCTGATCGCAGCCACCGTGCTTCTTGCGCTGAATATTCTCTTTATCTGGGGCAATTCCCTGCTGCCCGGAAGCGTATCCTCTGCCATCAGCGGACGTGTTCTGCTGTTTGTTCGCACATTGCTCCGGCTGCCTGCCCGGGAACCGGGCGGTACGGGGGAATATTGGATCCGAAAAATCGCACATTTTTCCGAGTTTTGTTCTCTTGGTTTCCTTTCCGGCACATTCTTTTGGATGATTCGGGGAAAGATTTTCTCGTCGGCAGCATTACTGTCTTTGATGATTGCCTGCGCCGATGAGACCATTCAGATGATTGCGGAGGGAAGACAGTCTTCTCTGCCGGATGTATGGATCGACTTTTCCGGCGCCATGCTGGGAATTGCGATTCTGCTCCTGCTCCGAAACCGGAGAAAAACCTACAAAAGGAGATCACGAGAATGAAGAGATGGATTTCGGTTCTTCTGGCTCTGGCACTGACCCTTTCGATTGCCGCCTGCGGCAGGAAGCCTGCAAAGGTGGAGGAGGTCCCGGTGCTGGAGATGATGGAGAAGATCTGGGAGGGGATGCCTGCGGAACCGCAGTTTCCCTGCATGGGCGGCGATTTTGAAACCGCCGTGGAGGGCAAGCCCGGCGATTTCTCAGACCGGGAAGCCTTTGTATATGCCCTTTACGTCCCCGAGAATCTGGTGGACAAAATTGAGGCTTGCGCATCGGTGATGCATATGCTCAATTCCAACTCCTTTACCGGCGCAGGGTATCAGTTGAAGGATGGGGATGATGTGGAGAACTTTTCCAAGGATATGGAGAACGCTCTGAAAAACAATCGTTGGATCTGCGGAATACCGGAGAAGTACTTTATCGCCGCTTTGGGCAAAAACATTGTGGTCGTTTTCGGCCTGTCGGAGATTGTGGATGGCTTCAGCAGCTCCATGAAGAACGCGTATCCCGGCACCAACGTGCTGTACTCCGGGTCTCTGCAATAAAACCGACAATGAAACAGAATGCGTAAATGGCTGCGGCGTTCGGCCGCAGCATTTTTGAGGTGGAAAAATGCTGTTTTCTTCAATTCCGTTTTTGTATTATTTCCTGCCTGCGGTGCTGATGGTCTATTTTCTGGTGCCGAAGAACCTGAAAAATGCGGTGCTGCTGGTATTCAGCCTGGTATTCTATGCCTGGGGAGAGCCGAAATATATGCTGCTGATGGTTATCAGCATCCTGCTGTTTTTTGCCTACGGCATGGCCATCGAAAAAGCGGGAACGCCGGCCGCAAAAAAGGGGTTTCTGATTCTGGCCTCCGTTACCGGAGTGGTTTTTCTGGGCGTTTTTAAGTATGCGGATTTTCTGATTTCCAGTCTGAACGGTGTTACCGGGTGGAATCTTCCGCTGCCGGGATGGAAACTACCCATTGGCATCAGCTTTTATACGTTTCAGTGTATGGGATACGCAGCGGATGTGTACCGGGGAAGGGTAAGCGCCCAGAAAAGCCTTGTGAATTTCGGCACCTATGTGTCCATGTTCCCGCAACTGATCGCCGGACCCATCGTCCGCTATTCGGATATCTGTGAAAGGCTGGACCATCGGGAAACCTCCATAGGGGATTGCTGGGAAGGCACCCAGCGCTTTCTCATCGGTCTGGGAAAAAAGGTGATGCTTGCCAACCAGTTCGGTGCCCTGACGGAGTGCTACCGGGCATCCGCACAGCCGACGGTGCTGTTTGCGTGGCTGTGCGCCGTAGGCTATACGCTGCAGATCTATTTTGATTTTTCGGGTTATTCCGACATGGCCATCGGCCTGGGGCGGATCTTCGGGTTTTCCTTCCCGGAAAACTTCAACTACCCCTTTATTTCCCGCAGCGTATCGGAGTTCTGGCGGAGATGGCATATCAGCCTGGGAAGCTGGTTCCGGGATTATGTGTACATTCCCCTGGGAGGAAACCGCTGCAGCACCGGTAGGCACCTGCGGAACATCTTGGTGGTGTGGATGCTGACCGGACTGTGGCACGGGGCAGCCTGGAATTTTGTCCTGTGGGGGCTGCTTTTCGCGGTTGCGCTGATGATCGAAAAATGGACCGGCTTCCAGAAAAAGCTGCCGGAACTTCTGCAGCATATGTATGTGCTTCTTCTTGTGATTTTCAGCTTTGTACTGTTCCAGGCGGGCAGCGTGGCGGAAGCGGGGCGGAATATGGCTGCTATGCTGGGCTTTGGGGGACTGCCGCTGAGCAGCCCGGAGAGCCTGTACTATCTGCGCAGCTACGGTGTACTTCTGGCGGCTGGCTGTTTGTTTTCCACGCCGGCTGCCGGCTTTGCAGGGAAACGTCTGGGGGATACGGCGGTCTTCCGTGTGGCAAAGCCGCTGGGGATGATTCTGCTTCTGCTGATCTGCACGGCATATCTGGTGGACGGATCCTTCAATCCGTTCCTGTATTTCCGGTTCTGAGGAGGGGCGTATGAAAAGGAAAGTTGAAAAAGCGTCTCTGTTGTGTGTCTGCCTGGTTTGGCTGTGCCTGTGTGCCGGAGCCTGGTTCCTTCCGCAGAAGGAGATATCCGAATCGGAGCGTCGTCCTCTTGGCAGGTTTCCGGAGCTGAGCTGGAGCACCCTTATCGATGGAAAATTCATGTCCGGATTTGAAACCTATTCCCAGGATCAGTTTCCCCTGCGGGATCTGTTCCGCAGAGGAAAGGCCCTGTTTCACTACTATGTGGCCGGACAGAAGGACAACAACGGCATCTATCTGGCAGACGGATACGCGGTGAAGATGGAATACCCCCTGAATACAGAATCGGTGAAATATGCGCTGGAAAAATTCCGGGGACTATACGACGCATATCTGAAAGAGCAGGGGAGCCGCGTGTGGTATGCCGTGGTTCCCGATAAGGGCTATTATCTTGCAGAAAGAAGCGGTGTCCCGGCATTGGACTACGATGAGATAGAGAATCGGATGCAGGAGGGGATGCCGTGGGCAGAGGCTGTGGACCTGAGGGACTGCCTCGGTGCGGAATCCTACTACCGAACGGACATTCACTGGCGTCAGGAAACGCTTCTGAACGCGGCAGGGAAGATCTGCCGGAGCCTGGGGATCCCGGAACCGGTGGAGGAGGATTACACAATATCGGAAATTCCGGTGCCGTTTTATGGGGTATACTATGGTCAGGCGGCGCTTCCCATGTCTCCGGAGACCATTCGCATCCTGGAAAGTGATCTTTTGAATGACTGCACCGTGTGGAATTACGAAACGGACAGTCAGGGAAGCGTCTATGACCGATCCAAGTTTGACAGCCGTGATCTGTACGATGTATTTCTTTCCGGACCGGTTTCTCTTCTGAGAATTGACAATCCCAATGCCCAAAGCGATAGGGAACTGATCGTCTTCCGGGATTCCTTTGGAAGCAGTCTCGCACCTTTGCTGGTGCAGGGATACCGGTCGGTGACGCTGGTGGATATTCGATATCTGTCCGGCAGGATGCTGGACAGGTTCCTGGATTTCCATGGCCAGGATGTGCTGTTCCTGTACAGCGTCCCGGTTCTCAACAACAGCAGCACACTGAAATAAGAAAACCACCCTTTCAACACGAAAGGGTGGTTTTTTCAGAATTCATAGCCGGCTTCCAGCAGGCGGATCAGGGCGGTGTTGGCCTCCTCATCAGAGAACAGCCCGGTAAAGCGCCGGTCCACTGCCAGGGCCTCCAGGGAGAGGTCCAGCCGTTTCCGATCCGCCAGGGCGGAGAAACCGTCGCTGGGACGGTGCCCGGTCAGCACTCTGTGGGCGGTGCTGAGGGCATCCTCTGCCGCCATAGGGCGCAGACGGACACCGATTCGGGCCGCAGCTTCCCGGTTTTTCATGCAGGCCTCCAAGAATTTCCGCTCCATGGTTTATTTCTCCAAAATGATGGGGCCGGTTTTGCTTTCCAGGCCGGCTCGGATGATTTCTGCGGCTTCCTGAGGCGTGACGGTCTGCTGTTGACCGGTGATCATGTCCTTGACGGAGCATTTTCCCGCAGCAATCTCGTCTTCACCCAACAGAACGGCGTACGGAACCTTCAGTTTGTCTGCGTAAGCCATCTTCTGCTTGAATTTTTTCTGCTCACCGTAGAGTTGGATACGAAGGCCGGAGCAGCGAAGCTGTTCGGCCAGGGCAATGGCAGGGGCAGGGTCAGAGGTCATGGGGAGCACCAGGGCATCCGCCGGGGCATTGGGCAGTTGGGGGTTCAACAGACCCTGTTCGTCAAGAACATAGAACAAACGGGTCAGACCGATGGATATTCCCACGCCGGGAAGGGGCTTGTCGATATAGTAGCCCGCCAGATTGTCGTAGCGGCCGCCGGAACAGACGGAGCCGATCTCCGGATGATCCAACAGGGTGGTCTCGTACACCGTTCCGGTGTAGTAATCCAAGCCTCTGGCGATGGTCAGATCCACGGCGAAATTGGCCTCCGGCACGCCAAAGGCAGACAGATTGGCGGTGACGGCCTGCAGCTCGGCAAGACCGGCGTCAAACAGTTCGTTTCGTCCACGGTAGGTTTCCAGCGCAGACAGAACCTGCTCGTTGCTGCCGGTGATGCCAATGAAGCGGAGAATTTCCCCAGCCTGCGCATCGCTCAGGCCGCAGTCCTCCAGCAGGATCTGACGAACCTTTTCCGGACCGATCTTGTCCAGCTTGTCCACGGTGCGCATGATATCCTGGGACTGCTCCTGCAGGCCCAGCATGGCGTAGAAACCGGAGAGGATCTTCCGGTTGTTCACCCGGATCTGGAAACGGGAGAGGCCGAAGCCCCGGAACACGCGGTAGATAATTGCGGGGATCTCCGCCTCGTTGAGAACATCCAGCTTACCGTCGCCAATGATGTCAATATCTGCCTGGTAGAACTCCCGGAAGCGGCCGCGCTGGGCGCGCTCGCCCCGATAGACCTTGGAGATCTGGAAGCGGCGGAAGGGGAAAGCCAGCTCGTTGTAGTGCAGAGCCACATATTTTGCCAGAGGGACCGTCAGGT
>JAQXVF010000040.1 GCA_029224785.1 Bacillota bacterium | reverse complement strand
AGCATTAAACGAAAAGGCGTTTTTATCAGAAAAGTTGAACAATAAAATGCGTGTGTTTTCAAATAGTCAAGAAGAAATACAACGGTTGGAAAGATGTTTGGAAAAGGGAGAAAGTGAATGAGCACTATTGAACACACAAATCATGATGAAGAATGGAAGAAACAATTACGTGAAAAATTCATAATACTTATGACTGGAAGCGAGAGGGAAGAACAATACCTTTACGCAAATATAGGATACGTTTATCAATGCTATGCCCCAACTTCTGTGTACAAGTACTATAGTGATAGTTCACTAAACCTCGATGCACTTAAGTCCAATAAAATGTGGTATTCGGCACCCTGTAATTTTAATGACGTGTTTGATTGTGATGTTACGGTCGATGAAGAGCTGACCCAAAACGCCATCCGGCGTGCCGGTGAGATCATTGACTCCAACTGATCCTTCCTTCAATTGTTCTCCCCAACTCCCTTTGGCGACACCACAGACAAGTTTATATTGATGCACTATTGAAGATTGAATGCTCCTCCTTTCTTTCTTGACGTCCCACGCGAGACCCCGCATAGCATGCCCATATGTTATGCGGGGTCAAATCTTTCGTAATGAATGCTGTAGTAAATCTGATTTCAAGTAATGCCGGAAAGGAGGCTAATCTGACGGATATCTTCAATCATTTGTTAACTCGCCAGTCCGAGATGGAGCAGGAAGATGACAGCGGTTCCATGCGGAGGATGTAGCCGTTGGGCTTTTCTTTGTCTATTGCGGCGCAGATTTACAGTCTGCGCCGCATTCTTTATCTGCCGTGCCAATACCGGCGCAGTGTTTCTTCAGAAAAGACTTGCCTATCTTTCGATGGACTGATACAATAAAATGAGAATAAAAAAGGGGAAAAGCGTATGACAGAACTTGAAGTGATGCAGCGGGCAAAAATGTATATGGACAAACTGGCGCAGGGCATCGATCCGATTACCGGAAACGAAATACCGGAGGATTCCGTCCTGAATCAGGTGCGGCTGGCGAGATGCTTTTTCTATGTATCCGGCGTTTTGCAGCAGGTGATCGACAACGGCGGCATTGTTGGGAGCAAGTCGAAGAAGAGAGAATTTGTCCTGACACCGCAGTTGCTGTCCCGCCTTGCGCCGGCGGAGCATCCGCTGCGTATTTCAGAATTTGTCGGGATGCTTGCCGCTGCCACAGATGACCCCAATACCAAGCGCCCCAGCACCACGGCGATGACTGCTTGGCTCCTCTCCAAGGGATTCATGGAGAAAGTACCCAATGCCGAAGGAAAGCAGCAGCGTGTTCCGACGGAGGCCGGCAGGAGAATCGGGATGTACACCGAAACACGGCAGGGACAGTATGGGGAGTATACAGCGGTTTATTACAGCACGGAGGCACAGCGGTTCCTGCTGGATCATCTGGAGGAGATATTCAAGGCAGATTGAATGATCTGTGTGGTGTGGAAAATAACAGAAATCAGAGGAGCAGGTGACATGGATGGATTGGCAGAAGTTGTTTGCGCCGTGGATCCTGGAACGGGGGAGAAACTACTGGGATGATGGCTGCGTGGAAAGCCTGGATTGGGATGGAAACACAGTAACAGCGCTGGTTTCCGGAACCGAGGACTATGATGTGGAGATTGAGATGGGCCGTGGCGGGAAGATTGCGGATACGCTTCTGCACCACCCGACGACCAGAACACTCAAATATGAACTGCTGGCCTTCGGAGAGCAATACGAACTGCTCTATCAATCCATCGTGCAGGAAGGCTCTTTCAACCGCCTGAGAAAATTCGCGGATATCCTTTGCCGGTGGTCGCCGGAACAGGTCAGAGATACCTATGTGCGGATGCTGGATGGGGTCATGTCCCGGTCAACCGACCGCAATATGTACCGGGAAGCCATTGGCTGTCTGCGAAGGGTGCGGCAGTTTCCCGCTGGAGCGGAAGCGGAAAAACAGCTTGCGGATTCCTGGCGGGTACAGTTCGGCAGGCGAAAAGCTATGATAGACGAGCTGTGTAAGGCGGGGTATTGAACAAAGCACACGGTTCTGCGAGAAACCCAAAATCGAGACGATGCAAAAACACGATGTTCTATTAAGCGACTTGAAGATTTCTCAAAGTATGGTATAATAACTGTAACAGAAATTATGCAGGAGGATGGTGAGAATATGGGTACAGAAAATCAGGCGGTACTCAGTAATCGTGACGGTTTTACAGTGTTTCGGTTTGGGAAGTATACGATTCGCTTTCGTGCGCCATATTCTCTGGAGCGGTACACGAAATCAAGGAAATCAGCATTGTACAGGCCTCATATACCCGAAATGAAAACGATTCGAAACGTGTGAAAGCGTATGCAGGCACACTGCTGAAGAAATAGGAAATCCATAAAGCGGAGGTATGATATGTACGATGCAGCAATCATTGGCGCAGGTCCGGCGGGCCTTTCCGCTGCGCTGAACCTGAAACTTCACAATAAGAATATCATCTGGTTCGGCAATCCTGCATTAAGCGATAAGGTCCAGAAATCCGAGAAGATCGCAAACTACCCCGGATTTGGGATGGTGGGCGGTCAGACTTTAAACGAGGCGTTCCGTAAACAAATTCAAGAGCAGGGACTGGAGCTGACCGATCGAATGGTGACCAGCATTATGGCCAGCCGACAGGGGTTTATGCTCCTTGCGGACAATGAGATCTTCGAAGCAAAGACTGTTCTGTTTGCCACAGGTTCCGTGTCTGCTAAGGGATTGCCGAACGAGCAGGCGCTGTTGGGGCATGGAGTCAGCTACTGCGCAACCTGCGATGGATTCTTGTACGCAGGGAAATCCATTGCTGTCTATTGTGCCGCAAAACGGTATGAGCACGAAGTAGAGTATCTGGCAGGTATTGCTGAGCAGGTACACCTTTACTGCACTTATCAGGATTGCGGGATAGAGCTTCCCAATGTCATCCGCCTGCAAAGCCCCATCAAAGCGGTATGCGGAGAGGATCGGGTATCCGGAATACTCCTTGCGGACGGGACGGAGATTCCTGTGGATGGCGCTTTTTTCCTGCGGAACGCAGTGGCTCCGGCGACGCTTCTGAAAAATCTGGAGTTGGAGGGTCCACATATTCGTGTCAACCGTCAGGCGGAAACCAATGTGCCGGGGTGCTTTGCCGCCGGTGACTGCACAGGCAGACCCTATCAGATCGCAAAAGCCGTTGGGGAAGGAAACGTAGCAGCTCACTCCATTGTAGCGTATCTTTCCGAGCTGGATAAGAAATAATGATTTTTCAAACCGTGAAGAGAAATGGTTTTCTTCACGGTTTCTCTTTACTATGAAGGAAGGGAACAGGGAAGCATAGTCTGCCCGGTTCGGCTGGAGATCATTCTGTTCCCCGATGGGGCTAGCATGTTGCAGAAACAATCGGCAATCAGCCGGGTGGTATCCAATTGTGCATTCTGATTGTCGGGAAAACGTCGGGGATATTTGTGCAGTATGAATGGATGGTTGACAGATGAGGGGATGTGTGTTACGATTTCCGTAGGTGAACGAACGTTTACCTATTGGAGGATTGACATATGACGAACACAAAAGAGCGAATTCTGGTCACTGCGCTGCACCTGTTTGCCCGGGACGGTTATGAAGCGGTTTCGGTCAGCGACATTGCCGGGGAGCTGGGCATGACAAAGGGCGCACTCTATAAGCATTATCGAAACAAGCGGGCCATTTTTGACAGTATCGTTGCGCAGATGATTCAGCTTGACCGGCAGAGAGCACAGGAATATGCTGTCCCGGAAGCTCCGTATGAGACTGCAGCAGAAGCCTATCGGCAGACGGAACCGGAGAGCGTCCGGGAGTATTCCGTCGCACAGTATCACTTTTGGACATCGGATGCATTTGCCTCCGACTTTCGGAAAATGTTGGCGTTGGAACAGTATCGCAGCCCGGAAATGAATGAGCTGTATCAAAGCTGTCTGGTCAGCGGCCCCGTAGGGTATCTGGAGGATCTCTTCCGGACGATGATGGAAAACAAGCGGCTTCGGGATGGGGACCCCAGGCAGCTTGCCATTGAGTTTTTTGCACCGCTCTTCTTACTGATTCAAATGTCGGACGGCGGAAAAAACGAAAACGCCGAAGCAAGATTGTCCGGGTTTGCCGATGAATTCTTCAGAAAATATGCAGAAAAAGAGGAGTATGAAAATGGCGATTGACATGAAGCAGTATGGGCTTACGCCTTCGCTTGAAAAAAGCGCCGGAGAGTATGAGGGGCTTGTGATCGCCCGGGTCATTTCGCAAGAAAAAGGGATCTACCGAATTGTGTGCGAATCTGGCGAAAAACCGGGAGGAATCACGGGGAAGCTTCGTTACAGCGCAGTGACGGCATCAGAGCTGCCTGCAGTGGGGGATTTTGTGATGGTGGACTGGAATGAGGGCGGCAACGCCGTCATTCATCGCGTACTTCCACGAAGGAGCTGTTTTTTGCGGAAAGCGGCAGGGAACACCGGAAAGGAACAGGTGGTGGCGGCGAACATTGACACGGTGTTTCTGTGTATGTCCCTGAACCTGGACTTTAACCTGCGCAGACTGGAGCGTTATCTTTCGGTGGCATGGGACAGCGGGGCAGTACCGGTGATTCTCCTGACCAAATCCGACCTGTGCCCGGATCTGGAGAGCAGGCGCAATGACGTGCATTCCGTGGCCATGGGGGTGGACGTGCTCACAACCAGCATGACAGAGGAGAATGGCTGTCGGGTGCTTCTCCCGTATTTCGGGGTCGGAAAGACGGCAGCATTCCTTGGCTCGTCCGGCGTGGGAAAATCCACCATGATCAACCACCTGCTTGGGCAGGACCGTCTGGACACAAACGGACTGCGCAATGACGACAAAGGAAGACATACCACCACCCGACGGGAACTGATTCTGCTTCCGGAAGGCGGCATGGTGATCGATACCCCGGGAATGCGGGAGCTGGGAATGTGGGATGTGGAAGAGGGAATCGAACGCACCTTTGCAGACCTGGAGGAACTGGCCGAAAAATGTCGTTTCCGGGACTGTACCCATTCGGGAGAACCGGGCTGCGCGATCCGGGAGGCTTTGGACACCGGAGTGCTGTCCATGGATCGATGGAACTCTTTTCAAAAGCTGAAAACGGAAAACGCCTATTCCGGGGACAGCAGAAGCTACCTTCTTGCAAAAGAACGGAAATTTAAGGAAATCGCGAAATCCAACAAATTCAACAAAAAGAGGTGATGGCTTTGATCATTCGAAGAGAGAAACCGGAAGACTATTCTGCCGTAGAAAACCTTACCCGGGAAGCATTTTGGAATGTGTATCGTCCCGGCTGTACGGAGCATTATGTGCTGCACACCCTTCGGGAGGATCCTGCTTTTGTGAAAGAACTGGATTATCTGATGGAGGATCAGGGGAAGATCGTAGCCCATATTGCGTATGCCCTGGGCAATCTGAAAACGGGACACGGATCGGAAACGATCCTTCTGTTTGGCCCAGTCAGCGTTTTGCCGGCGGAACAGGGGAAAGGCTACGGTTCTGCGCTGATCCGGTTTACCCTGGAGAAAGCGGAAATGCTGGGATATCCTGCCGTGTGTATAACCGGAAATCCGGATTATTACCATCGTTTCGGCTTTGAAAGCGCATCCAAATATGGGATTTCCTATAAGGGGGCAGGAACGGATGACGAAGCGCCATTTTTCATGGTGAAATTCCTGAAAAAAGAATCCATCGGGGAAATCCGGGGTGTATACTCCGATCCTGCCTGCTATTTTCCGGACACTGCTCAGGTGGAGAGGTTTGACCTGGCATTTCCGCAAAAGATAAAGGAAAAGCTTCCCGGTCAGTTGGAGTAAATCCGACAGGAGAATGATCGTCCGCTCTTGCCCGCTGCCACAGCGTACAAGAGCTGTGGCAGCCATATTGGCAGCGGGAAGAGATTGTGCTATACTGTTTTGAAACGATCAGATTGGAAGGAAAGTGCGGTACAGTTCCCTTTCAGATCGGAGAAACGCAATACAAAACCTTCTATGATATGGGCGTAAGCAAAAAGACCGATATCATAGGAGGTTTTTTATGAAAAAGAATCGGACAGAATTGGTTTTCATCCTTGACCGCAGCAACACCCAGCCGCCGGCAGCGAACTGGAAGCGGAAAATCGACGAGGACTTCCGGGATCGGCAAGCGGAATTGTATGGGAAAATAGTAGTTAACATCGGCTGTCTAATGTGTTAGACTAACAATAGAAGTCTACACTGTTAGACAAGGAGGATGCACATGGAAACACCGAAAATCTTCGAGAGTGAATATCGTTTCTGCCTGATCTTGTGGGATAACGAACCGATTTCCCCGGCGGAGCTTTGCCGGCTCTGCCAGGAGCAGTTGGGGTGGAAGAGAACCACTACCTACACCGTCATCAAACGTTTGGGGGAACGGGGCGTACTTCAGAACAACAACGGAACCGTTACCTCTCTGGTCTCCAAGGAAGAGGCGCAGGCCTGTGAGATTGACGAGCTGGTGGAGAAGAAGTTTGAAGGCTCTCTGCCTGCTTTTGTCGCTGCGTTCACCAAACACCAGAACATTTCCGAGGCTGAGCTTGACGAGGTGCAGCGTATGATCGACCGCATCCGGAAAGGAGGTTCACAATGAACGAACTCTTTTTGAAAATCATCAACATGAGCATATCGGCAAGCTGGCTTGTTCTGGCGGTGTTGGTGCTTCGGTTTGCCCTGAAGAAAGCGCCAAAGTGGGCCAATGTTCTGCTCTGGGGTATCGTGGCTGTCAGATTGATCTGCCCGGTTACGATTGAAAGCTCTGTTTCTCTAATTCCTGATTCTGTTGGAAGCGGCGAACTGGTTTCAGAGTGGATAGATGACTACATTGATGATATTGACATTCATCATCCAGATTCAGTTTATTTCGATGCAGCAATCGGTGCTGGAAGAGAACCTATCTCCGATGGAGAAGGTGGATACTATGTAGTGACGAAGCACGATCAGTTGGGTGAACCGGCAACTATTGAAAATACGGTTATTCCTGTTCTGTCCATTGTATGGGTTACAGGCATGGCTATCTTAGCTTTATACACAGTTATCAGCTATTTACGTCTGCGCCGTAAAGTGGATACCGCCGTTCGCCACAAGGATAATATCTTCCAGAGCGAGAATGTAAGCTCTCCGTTTGTCCTGGGCATTCTCAAGCCGAGAATCTATCTCCCGTTCAGCATGAACGCTCAGAATCTGGAACACGTTGTTGCCCACGAACAGGCGCACATCCGTCGTAAAGATCATTGGTGGAAGCCGCTGGGTTTCCTCCTGCTGACGATCCATTGGTTTAATCCGCTGATGTGGCTTGCCTATGTGCTGCTGTGCAGAGATATTGATCTTGCCTGTGACGAAAAGGTTATCAAGGAACTTGGCAATGAACAGAGAGCCGATTATACCCAGGCACTTGTTGCCTGCAGCGTAAACCGCCGCATGATCGCTGCTTGTCCGCTTGCCTTTGGTGAAGTTGGTGTTAAAGATCGTGTGAAGTCTGTGATGAACTATCAGAAGCCTGCGTTCTGGGTCATCATTTTGGCGGTCATCACCTGTGCGGTCGTTGGGGTCTGCTTCCTGACAAATCCGGCAGGCACAGCGCTTACCAAATGGACGATTGATGAAGTTGACATGAGCGCTGCATTGAGCGATGTTCGCTCAATGACTGTCCGATATAACAGCGAGTCTGTTTCCTGCAACGATGGAGACAGCAACCGTTTTATTGCAACGATGGGCAAAATCAGGGTGGGCCGCAATTCGATCTCTCAAAGCAGAGATGAAAATCGGGATCACAGTTTTACCATTACGATAAATGATGACTTGCAGCTGTATTTTTCTTTTGATTTCTCCGAGATATGGGTTGATAATGGTGTGAAACCTTCTTTCAGTTATCCTGTCACCAATCCAGAAACCGCAAGAGAGTTAATGTTGGATTTCTGTTTTACCCGTAAAGGCACAGTGGAACAGTGGTTTGATTATCTTGACACGCCCTCCGAAATGCAATGGGACGGACGAATGGAAGCCATTCTTCCGGAGTTTCCCAATGTGACTTTCCGCTGGTATCCGGAAAAGATGGAGGCCGTGACATCGGACGAAATCACCCCGCTATATACGGGAATGCCAATCTGGAGCGCATACTTCTGCTGGTATCCGGAAAAGATGGAGGCCGAGACATCGGACGAAATCACCCCACTATATACGGGAATGCCAATCTGGAACGCATACTTCTGCGACCTCACCGGCGACGGTTTGCCTGAGTTGTGTTCTACAATCAGTTGGGGCTCAGGCATGATTGATAACCGTGTTATCATCTATGACTATGCCAACGGGGTAAGCTACACCCTCGAGGACCGTGGAACCTACGATTATACGCTCCGGATCAACGACAGCGATGGCCGGTTGTATGCGGAGCAAAAGATCTACAACAGCGAGGAACTGGTAGCGTCCGGACCATTGGTTTTTCAAGACGGTCGTTTTCGGATCGAAGGGAACACCGGAGAGCAGAGGATCGTTTTTCAGGCAAAACTCCTGGAAATCCATGACTCCTATTATCTTGTGGAACCAGCCGAGGACAGCCTGGAGCGGAATCGTGCCTCCCGGATCGAAGTGCCGATGAAAAACATGCGTCCTTCCCCGGAACCGCAGGTCGGGGACATTCTGGAAATTGTATACAACGGAGAGGTGTTGGAAACATTTCCGGGGCGACTGGTAAAAGTTTTCAGCATCCGGGTCGTCAAAGAACAAGAATAAACGGGTTTTTGTTTCCTGCTTTCGAAGAACCGGTTCCCGGGAGACGATGGATCCGGCGGGTCTTGACTTTGTGAAAGAAATTGTTTAAACTGTTCTCGGACCCCTTTTCAGTGAAAAACCTACTTTTTCAACGGAGGAGAAGCGGACATGAACAGAAAGAATTTCCAATATACAGAGTATAACCGGCCGTTCATTGAACAGAGGGCAGATCCTTATCTGTACCGGGGACCGGATGGGTTTTACTATTTTACGGCCTCCGTCCCGGCCTATGACCGGATCGCGCTGCGCCGTTCTCCCACCATCTCCGGTCTTCGGGAAGCGGAAGAGGTGACGGTTTGGACCAAGCATCCGGAAGGGCCCATGAGTATGCACATCTGGGCGCCGGAACTTCACAGCCTGGATGGGGTGTGGTACCTCTATTTTGCCGCCAGCGAGACCAAAAACCGATGGAAGCTGCGGCCCTATGTGCTGCGCTGCAGGGGTGAGGATCCTCTTTCCGACCCCTGGGAGGAGCTGGGAATGCTTCAGGGCGCGGATGGGGATCTGTTTTCCTTCCGGGATTTCTCTCTGGATTCCACCATTCTGGAGCACAGAGGAGAGAAATACATCGTCTGGGCGGAAAAAGTGGGCAAGGGGAAAAAGATATCCAACCTGTATATTGCCCGACTGGAAACCCCGTGGAAGCTTGCCACCCCACAGGTGCTGCTCACAAGCCCGGATTACGATTGGGAACGGGTGGGATTCTGGGTCAACGAGGGTCCAGCCTTCTTAAAGCACGACGGAAAAATATTCATGACCTATTCCGCCAGTGAAACCGGCGAGTGCTACTGCATGGGGATGCTGAGCATCGATGAGAACGCAGACCTTTTGGACCCCAGAGCTTGGAAAAAAGAGCGGATGCCCGTACTACGCTCGGACAGGGAAAAAGGGATTTTCGGTCCCGGACACAATTCCTTTGTCAAGGATGAGGACGGTGTGACCGATCTGTGCGTATTCCACGCCAGACCATACGATGAGATTATCGGCAATCCCCTGTACGATCCCAACCGGCATGCCATGATTATGAAGGTGCGCTACGACGAAAAGGGATTCCCCGTTTTTGAATACCAAAAACAATAGGTTTTGTAGATTAGCTCCCGGCTGCGAATATGCAGTCCGGGGCCGCTTTGCGAATCTGACACTTTTTGGAGAAGAAACAGGGACGATTTGGCATTTCTCATAGGAATCCCTGCCGTTTCCCTTGTAGAAACGGCAAGTTCCACGGTTGTAAATCTCTGGAGGAAATGGTATACTATCCGTGACCGAAAGCTTTCAAACGGACCAAGGAGGATGCTATGTCTCTTCAAACTTCCAAGGAAGAATATGCCCAGGCCCTGCGCATGGGGGAAAAGGAATACAACGAACGAGTTGCCGCAGGGAAGGATCCCGGTCCGGCGGTGCTGGACGAACTGGTGCCGGATATCGATTCCCTAACGGTACGGGATCTGGGACTGCTGGAAATACCGACGGAGAGGATTGTAGGAGTAAAATCCGCCGGAAGAACCGGGGCGTTGACGGCTGGCTTTCTGCCGCTGCTGCCGGCGGACTCCGAGTTTGCTCAGAAGTGGACGGCGCTGTGCAGTGCGCACTTAAGCGACACCGGCATCCGGGAGCCCATTGAGTGCTTCGAATACCTGGGGAATTTCTATGTGCAGGAAGGGAACAAACGGGTCAGCGTGCTCCGGTATTTTGGTGCGGCCAGAATCCCGGCGATGGTGAAACGGGTGATCCCGGAACGCTCGGAGGATCCCCGGATCCAGGCCTATTTTGAATTCCTGGATTTCTTCAAATGTACAAGATTGTATACCGTTCAGTTCCGTCGGCCCAAAGATTATGAAAAGCTGTTATCCTACCTGAGGAAAAAGCCGGACGAAGTGTGGACGGAGACGGAGAGGCGCTCTTTCCAGTCCAAATACTATCTGTTTCAGAATGCCGTTGCTTCCGTCAATACCAAAAATGCGGATATTCTGACGGAGGAAGCGCTGCTGTTGTGGCTGCAGCTATATCCCTTTGAGGATCTGGGGAAGCTTTCCGATGGGGAGCTGAAAAAAACCGTTTCGGAGCTTTGGGACGATGTACTCACGGTTCAGGGGGACAGCGTGCTGGTGGAAACCCAAATGGACGAGGGCTCCAAGCCGGGCTTGCTTACCCGGATCATTTCCCAGGTTCCAGAGCATCTGAATCTGGCCTTTGTCCAGCAGTTGGATCCGACCAAAAGCGGCTGGGCCATGGGCCATGCCCGGGGAATCGAACACCTGAAGGAAGTCCTGGGGGATAAAATCACGGTTCGGTGCTACGAAAATGTCAATACCACGGCGGAAGTGGAGGCGTGTCTGGATAAAGCGGTGCAGGAGGGTGCCCAGGTGGTCTTTACCACGGTTCCGCAAATGAGCACGGCAACCTTGAAGGCAGCAGTGAAGCACCCGAAAGTCCAGTTTTTCAACTGCTCTGTGGATCGTCCTTACTCCAGCATCCGAACCTATTACGGACGGGTCTTTGAGGCCAAATTCATCACCGGTGCCATTGCCGGTGCCATGGCAGAAAACGACCGGATCGGCTATATCGCATCCTACCCCATTTACGGTGTGCCGGCATCCATCAATGCCTTTGCTCTGGGCGCGCAGATGACCAATCCCCGGGCCAAGATCGAGCTGCGGTGGTCCTGCGTGGCGGGAACGCATCAAGCGGATTTCCTTGCGGATGGGATTCGGGTTGTTTCCAACCGGGACGTGCCGGTGCAGTCCAAAGTCTACCTGGATTTCTGCAATTACGGAACCTACCGCATGGATGCCCAGGGGGAGCTGGTCCCGCTGGCATCCCCGGTGTGGGTGTGGGGAAAGTTTTACGAAAAAGCTGTGCGTGGTATCCTGAACGGCAATCTGAAAAACGACAAGTCCACCCAGGCGCGAAACTACTGGCTGGGAATGGACAGCGGTGTCATCGATATTGATCTGTCTGACAAGCTGCCGGATGGGGTTCGCACTCTGGCGCTCCTGCTGAGAAAGGAGATTGCGGAAAAGACCCTGGATCCCTTTGCCCGGGTCATTACGGATCAGAACGGAACCCTGCGTAATCCGGACGGACAGACCGGATTTACAATGGATGAGCTGATCCACATGGATTGGCTGTGTGAGAATGTCATCGGCAGCATTCCGGAGTACGATCAGATCCTGCCGATGTCGGATACGATGGTTCGGGAACTGGGCATATACAAAAATCGGATCCCAGTAAAGAAGGAGATACCCGCAGATGAAGATACTAATCGTGTCGGATGAAGAAAATCGCAGTTTGTGGGATTACTATACCCCCGGTAAGCTGAAGGATTTTGATCTCATCCTGTCCTGCGGGGATCTGAAGTCCGATTATCTGCAGTTTTTGGTGACCATGGCCCGGTGTCCGCTGCTGTATGTCCACGGAAATCACGACGAGCACTACGAGACCAGGCCGCCGGAGGGCTGCGATTGCCTGGACGGCGGGATCGTGGAGTACAACGGCATTCGGATCCTGGGTCTGGGAGGCTGCCGGAAGTACCGTCCGGGGGCCCACCAGTACACCGACCGGGAAATGCGAAGAAGGATTTTTCGGTTGGAATGGAGGCTTCGCCGGATGGGCGGGGTGGACATTGTTGTGACGCACGCGGCACCGGAAGGGCTGGGCGACGGGGAGGATATTGCCCACCGGGGCTTCCCGTCCTTCCGGAGGCTGCTGGAGCGCCATCCGCCAAGATTCTGGTTTTTCGGCCATGTTCATCTGCAGAACGGGGACGGAAGCAGCCGGACCCTGAAGCACCGGGATACGGAACTGATCAACTGCTGCCGGTCTGTGGAGGTGGAGATCCCGGACCGGTCAGTCCCGGAAAAGAAGAAAAACCGTCTTATTTGGATCACCGGAGAGCCGGTCATCAAGGATCCGTGGGGCCTGTAACGGGAGCGGGGTTTCAAGACGGTACGTACGGTGAATGCAAACGCATTCACCAAAGGACATCAGGTGTTGCGTTGCGGTGTCCTGCAGAAAAAGGGATGTTTATACCATAAAAAAGCCAGCATGAATGCACATGCTGGCTTTTTATGCACGAAAAATCAGTTTTCAAGGGCTTTCATGGCGCTGCGAATCCGTGCCGCAGTGCGGTCACAGCCCAGAATTTGCATAACAGTATACAGATCGGGGGAATTGGTCTTTCCGGTGACGGCAACACGGAGGAAAGTGGAAACATCCGCAACGGTACCGGGGAAAGCGGAGGGATCCGCTTTGTATGCCTTCATGTCGGAGGTAAAGCCGATGTCGGCGGTGATGGCCTTGACTTTGTCGAACCACACACCGGAATCATCGGCGGGATCGTAGGAGGCAAGGAATTTCTCCAGCACGGTTCTGATGGTGGCCTTGTCAAAGCGGCTGTCAAATTCTGGGACTTCCAGATAGTCATCATAGAAGAAGCCCATGTAGGGTTTGGCTTCTTTCCAGGTGGCCAGATCCTTGCGGGGCTTTTTTCCGCCCCTGCCGATGGCCAGAATGGAGATAGCATAGTGCGGGTCGGCTTCCAGCTTGGCACCGAAGTCGGGATCGAATTCCTTTGCCCATTCCAGAAGCAGGGAATACACGGTTTCGGCATCCATTCGGGAAATGACGTTTTTCGACACGTCCGTCAGCTTGGCATAGTCAAACAGGCTGCCGGCGGGATTCAGCTTCTTGGGGCTGAATTTGAATTCCGAAGCGTCGATGTCGGGGTTGGCACGACGCCAATCCTCGAAATTGGAGTTCAGAATGGTCATGATATACTCATAGACGGCTTTCACGGGGAAGCCCTCTGCCTTGTAGAAGGTCAAAGCCAGCTCGGGATCCTTCCGCTTGGAAAGCTTCCGCTTGGAGGTGCCGTCCATTTTCATCAGCGGCCCGATATGGGCATACCTGGGCAGCTTGAAGCCCAAAGCCTTGAAAAGCTGGATGTGGAAGGGCAGGGTAGCCATCCATTCGTCGCCCCGGACGACATGGGTAGTGCGCATCAGATGATCGTCCACAGCGTGGGCAAAGTGATAGGTGGGAATGCCGTCGGACTTGAGAAGGACATGGTCCACATCGTTTTCTGTAATGGTCAGCTTGCCCTTGACCAGATCGTCATATTTTGACTGGTTTTCAACAGAACCGGTACTGCGGAACCGAAGGACCCAGGGATGACCGGCGGAAAGCTGTGCCTGAATGTCTTCCATGGGGCGGTCCCGCCAGACGGCATATTTACCATAGTAGCCGGTGGTCTCCTTGCTGGCCTCCTGAGTTTCCCGCATGGCGGCCAGCTCCTCCTCTGTGCAGAAGCAGGGATAGGCTTTTCCTTCGGATACCAGCTTTTTGGCGTAGACATGGTAGATCTGCGCACGCTGACGCTGACGATAGGGACCGTAGGAGCCGATATCGCCGTCTATGGCGGCACCCTCATCGAAGGAGATGCCGTAGTGCTTCAGGGTGTTAATGAGGACCTCCACAGCGCCGGGGACTTCCCGCTTGGCATCGGTATCCTCCACGCGCAGGAACAGAACACCGCCGCTTTGGTGTGCCATGCGTTCTGCGGTCAGGCCCATGACCAGGTTGCCCAGATGGACGAAACCGGTGGGGGAGGGAGCCATCCGGGTGACCACGGCACCCTCCGGCAGGTTCCTCTCCGGGTATCTCTTTTCCAGATCCTCCGGTGTGTCCGTTACATCCGGAAACAGAAGATCCGCAAGTGATTGATAATCCATATCAAAAGACCTCTCTTGTAGATTGACTGGAAATACTATACCATTTGCGCCGTTCAATGTCAATTCCGGCAGGGAAAAATCAGAAAAGAGAACGCCTTTTGCTTGCGTTTTTTCCGGCTGTGTGCTATGCTATTAAAAAATCGAAAAGAGGAATCCCTATGGCGGAAGAAACAGCAAAAAAAAGAATGTTATCCGGCATCAAGCCTTCCGGAGACCTGACGTTGGGAAGCTACCTGGGTGCCATCAAGAACTGGAGTGCCCGGGCGGAGGAGTATGATTGCTTTTACTTTATGGCGGACCTGCACGCCATTACCGTCCGGCAGAATCCGGCAGACCTGCGTCGCCGCACGCTGGAGCAGCTTGCCCAGTACATCGCCTGCGGACTGGATCCGGAGAAGAACACTCTGTTCATTCAGAGTCATGTCCACCAGCACGCGGAGCTTGGGTGGGTGCTGGACTGCTATTCCATGTTCGGAGAGCTGTCCCGCATGACCCAGTTCAAGGACAAGAGCTCCAAAAATGCCGACAATATCAACGGCGGCCTGTTTACCTATCCCAGCCTCATGGCAGCGGATATTCTGCTGTACCAGCCGGATTTGGTGCCGGTGGGAGAGGATCAGAAGCAGCACGTGGAGCTGTGCCACACCATTGCCCGCCGGTTCAACGGCATTTACGGCGATGTGTTCAAGCTGCCGGAGCCGTTTGTTCCCAAGGTCGGAGCACGGATCATGAGCCTGACGAATCCTACGGCGAAAATGTCCAAATCCGAAAACGAAGATACCGGCCGTATCACGTTGATGGATGCACCGGAGGTGATTATGCGTCAGTTCAAGCGTGCCATCACCGATTCTGACACGGAGAACTGTGTTCACTATGACCGGGAGAAAAAGCCCGGCGTGTCCAATCTGATGACCATTTATTCCGCCTGTACCGGAAAGTCCTTTGCGGAGATTGAGGCGGAGTTTGCCGGCCAGGGCTACGGCGCCTTCAAGCCGAAGGTGGGCGAAGCGGTGGTGGAGACCCTCCGTCCCATCCGTGAGGAGGCCACCCGACTGATGAAGGATAAGGCGTATCTGGAGAACGTATACCGTCAGGGCGCGGAAAAGGCAGGCTATGTGGCGGAAAAGACGCTGCGAAAGGTCTACAAGAAGGTTGGCTTTGTTGCAAGATAATATAGGAAAAAGGCACCCGTTTGGGTGCCTTTTTTTAGTACCTTATGGCCCATATGTTATCAATCTGATCTTTGATTTGCGCATATGTCCATGTCTTCCGGGAGTTCTCGAAGCTGTTGGGGTCATTGACCGTAAACGCACCGTTCTCATAGCCGGTGAGCACGACAAAATGCCCGGTGGTAGTAAAATCTCCTGGTCCCATAACACAGATAATGGGATTTCCAACCTCCAGGTTGCGAACGATTCTGTCCTCATCCAGCGGCAGCTCTGTCACATCGAATCCGAGTTTTTCGCCGCCTTCGCTGATCAGTGTCCAGGAAGACCCCTGGCCCCAAACTCCGTATCCGTTTTGCTCTGCGAAATCGATGAGATAATCCGGGGTAAGACTGGTATCCCCTGTAAGGTAAAGGGCAACCATGGAGAGGCATACCGGTCCACAGGCAGAAAGCCCTGCTAATTCACCGGCATAGGTTTTGTAGCCCCAGCGGGTGTCCCACTGCATCAAAAGAGGAACAGTGGAGCAATCCGCATACTCAGATAAATCAACTATTTGTTTCTTTTGATGCTCTATAGGATAAGACAAAACAAAATCTTCGGTTTCCGGATTGCGCTCCATCATGCGGATCAGGCTTTCGGGATAATCATACAGGGTGAAACCGTGGTTTTCCGCATAATCTGAAATTCGGATTTCCACTTCGGAATGATGGCTGCTGAAATGCCAGCTCACTGTTTCAACGGTTTTTTCGAAAAGCATTGCGGGCCAATCGAGACGATGTGTTCTAAGTGCACCGCAGGCAAACAGCAGGATGAGACATGACGCTGCAAGAGATATAATGCATAATTTTTTCTTCATTTTAGGCTCTTTCCTCCGTTTTCGTGATGAAATGATTATACCACAGCAGAAATGAAACCGGATTTAAGAGCAATTAAGGTTTTCTGTTCGGAATATTAAGGTTTTGTGAATGCTGCTATATCAGAAAATAGAATGCAAGGGTCAGCAGAGCCATCGTGCGGTTTTCGCCTCCTTCTGAGGCAATCAGCAGCATGGTAAGAAGGGTCATGAGATCCCCGCTGGAAAGCTCTGAGAAAAGGGTGGGTTCCTTCTGGGACGAATTCTTTGCTTCCATGCGGGGGAGAATGGGCGGCGGATCCTCTCTTTGAGGCGTGCTATCCGGAAGATGATCGGTAAGCTGTTGCTTTTGAAAGGTGCCATCCGGCTGGGGAATATATCGATTATACAATCATTTCACCTCCGGCGGTTTACCGGGAATGGTAATCGATGCCAGGGTCGCCAAATGGGCAATGGCCATGGCATTTTCAAGCTTCTGCGACTTTTCTTTGGAAAGGTATGGAGAGAGGGCATTGAGCAGTCCCTTCTGATTGCTGTCCAGCATGGGCAAGGCAGCAAACTGGCTCATTCTTTGCAGCATATCCTGGGCTGTCTGGGAAACAGGCTGTGCATCAGACGGAGGATTCGTCTTCGCCTGCCCATCGGGCCTCGGTGGATTCATGCCGAACGATTGTGCCATGGCGATGACCTGCTGCATGATCTGAGGATCCTGCAGCATTTGTGTCAACTGCTCCCCTAACTCAGCCATGGCTGGTTCCTCCCAAATTTTCCAGCGCTTTTTTCGCTTCCGGTGTATTCATGAGTGTGAGAATTGCGTCCTTCGCACCCTGTATATCTCCCGACGCAAGCTTCTGCTGGATCTTTTGAAGATCCTGACTGTGGCTGCTTTTGATGGCGGAGTACAGTGCTTGACCGGCATCGCTGTTTGCCAGACGCATGGCTTCCTTTATGGAAAATTCATCAAAATTTTGTGCCATTTCATTGCCTCCTGTCATTTTTTCTGCTATACTACAGTTATGCTTCAAAACAGTATATGCCGGACGAAACAGAGGTGTGTCCAATGAAAGTGCTAATTTTGTCCGATTCTCATCAGCATATTGCCTTTATGCAGTCGTGCGTGGAAACGGAGAAGCCGGATGTAATCCTGCATCTGGGTGACTACTATGGGGACGGAGAGAAGCTCCATGAGCTTTTTCCGGAAATCCCGATGTATCAGGTTCCCGGAAACTGTGACGAAAACCGGTGTTCGGGGTATATTTCCCGCATACTGGTGCCGCAGATCGGGGGTGTTCGGATTTATATGACCCACGGCCATCTGCACCACGTTAAGCTGCAGCGGTTCTCTCTGATCCGTGCGGCATCCCAGACTGGGGCACAGGCAGTGCTGTACGGCCATACGCACGAGCCGGAATGCAGGCAGCTTTCCGACGGTATGTGGATCATGAACCCCGGAACCTGCGGATACTTCCATTCCAGCGCCGGGATCATGGAGATACAAGACGGAAAAATCGCGGATATGCGGATCATTCGATAAGGAGGGTCAATCTTGATACTGGCAGTGGATATCGGGAATTCCCATATCGTCATCGGCGGCATTCAGGACGGTCGGATCCTGTTTCGCGCCAGACTGGTCACGGAGGATACCAAGACCTCGGATCAGTATATGATGGATATTAAGAACCTGTGCGATGTATACGGCGTCTCCAGACAGGATGTGGAAGGGACCATCATCGCTTCCGTAGTGCCCCAGGTCCTGAACTCTATGCAGTCTGCCGTCCGAAAATACACCGGAAAGTCTGCCATGACTGTGGGACCGGGGATCAAAACAGGTTTGAACATCCTGCTGGAGAACCCGGCACAGATGGGTGCGGATCTGGTAGTTGCGGATGTGGCTGCCCTGCGGGAGTACACCCCGCCTTTGATTCTCATTGACATGGGAACCGCCACCACCTTCGGAGTGATCGACCGGAAGGGAGCACATATCGGAGGCTGTGTTTGTCCGGGAATCCGGGTGTCTCTGAATGCACTGACGGAAAAAGCTGCGCTGCTTCCTGCCATCCAGATCGACAGACCCAAGCGGGTCATCGGCAGGAATACGGCGGAAGCTATGCGCAGCGGAGTGATGTTTGGAACGGCTTGTATGATCGACGGGATGATCGACCGCATCGAAGAAGAGCTGGGCTTCGGCACAACGGTGGTCGCCACCGGCAGTATGGCGCAGTTTGTCACACCGCTGTGCCGCCATGAGATCCTTTACGATAAGGATCTGATCCTGAAAGGACTGGCTATCCTGTATCGGGAGAATACCAGACGGATGAAGCCTTAAAGTGCCGCCATCAGAAAGGACATGACGGACACGGTGCCTACGCAGCAGGCAAACATCAGTGCGGTATCCATGATCTTCTGCAGAAACAGGTTGTGCTCTGCCTGGTTGGGAAAACGGGGAGAAGCGATCCTTTGCCGGATGGTTCGGTTTTCTCGGTGCTGTTTTTTCATGGGGTTGTCCTCCTTGTTGTTTGATGACTGAATTGTACAACAGTATGTGGGAAATAAAACGGACTAATTGATATGATTTTCAAATTTTTGTTTGTCTTAGTATTTTCTTGCAAATCGGGAGAAAATATGGTATCATAAAATAAGTATTTCCGCAGGAGGATAAGTGCTTATGTCGAAATTTGCCGAAAAGAAGGGGACAGGGAGCCCTGCCTGGGAAAAGACGAAGGAGTATTTTGCGAGAGCATCGGCTGTGATTCACGGGATTTGTTCCTGCATATTCAAGCTTCGGAAACTGCTGATGGCCGTTCCTGTAATTTGGGGTCTGGCCTATCTGACATATAAAAATCTCCGGGAGCTTCCCGCACAGGTTGGGATCGGACTGCAGAATAACGGGGAATATGCTGCCGTCGTCAGCCGGGAACTGGCCCTTTTTGGCCCGGTGGGTCTGACGGTGCTGTGTCTTCTTTTGATGTTTGCGTCCAAAAAAACCCTTCAGCCCTGGGTGGTAAGCCTGTTTTCCCTGGCACTGCCGCTTCTGATCTGGGTAACCAACGTGTTCCCTGCATAAAATCGGTTGGCCGGCTGCCTTGTTTTTGGCGGCCGGCTTCTGCATTCAGGAGGTATCAACATGAAAAAATGGAAGTCTCTGTTATCCAATGCCCCCAAAAAAGTCCTGGTGATCTATCTGATCCTGCGTCTTCTGGTTATTGCCGCCATGATCGAGCAGATTATCAACCGGAATTTTGAAAACGTGTTCATCTGCATCCTGACGTTGTTTCTGTTTACGGTTCCCAGCCTGCTGGAGCGGCGGCTCCACATCATCCTGCCGGACACGTTGGAAATCATCATTCTGATTTTTATTTTCGCGGCGGAGATCCTGGGAGAGATCCGGGAATACTACCTGATTTTCCCCATCTGGGACACCTTGCTCCATACCACCAACGGATTCCTGTTTGCGGCAATTGGCTTCTCCCTGGTTCATTTGCTGAACCGGGAGGATCGGGTGCCTGTAAAGCTGTCTCCCTTCTATATGGCGGTCACAGCCTTCTGCTTCTCTATGACCATCGGTGTTCTGTGGGAGTTTTTTGAGTGGGGCATGGATACCATTTTCCGCACCGATATGCAGAAAGATACGGTGATCATGGCGTTGAGCACCGTGAATCTGGATCCCGGCGGGCACAACGTGGCCTATCAGGTGCGGAACATCACCGACACGATCCTGGTATTTGCAGACGGTACTTCCAGATCCATGGGGCTTGGAGGATACCTGGACATCGGTTTGATTGACACCATGAAGGACCTGCTGGTGAACTTCATCGGAGCAACCGTGTTTTCGATCATTGGCTATGTGTATGTGAAAACCGGGGAGAAAGGTGTTTTCGCCAAAAAGTTTATTCCCCAGGTTTTGGAGGAAGACGAACATGCGGACCATGAGCAGAAAGATCTACCTGGAGATGAATCCTCCCACTGAGGAGGATCCCCGTCCGGATACACAGCGGATCCGGGATGCTCTGGGAGAGCCGGTGCGCTTTTCTCTTTCGGTGCTCCGGCAGCTTGCAGTCGTTCTGCCGGATGCTGCGTGGAAGATTACCGCCACATTGGGGTATGACGGAGCCGGATGGGAAGTGATCCGTCTGGAAAAGGGGAATACTACCGCAGAACACTATGCCGTTGCGGTGGATCTGGGAAGCACCACCGTGTGTATGCGCCTGGTGAATATGCAATCCGGCAGTGTTGTGGCATCGGAAAGCCGGTTCAACCGGCAAATCGCCTACGGCGAGGATATCCTCAACCGGGTGTTTTATTGTAGGAACCATCCGGAGCACCTGGAGGAGGTTCGTCAGGCGACTTTGGAATCCTTCCGGGAAGTCATGGATGCCCTTACGGACCGGACCGGAATCCCGGCGGAGGCTTTTTCCGCCATGGTGGTATCCGGAAATACCACCATGATCCACCTGTTTCTGGGATTGGATCCCTTTGCGGTGTTTGCCTCTCCCTATGCACCCCATGCCTGTGATTTTGATTTTTATTCCGGCAGTTCTCTGGGTCTGGATATCCCCGGATATGTGTATTGCGTGCCATGCCGTGCCAATTACCTGGGTGGCGACATTCTCAGCGGCCTGATTGCCACCGGTCTTGCGGAACGGGAGGAGATTTCTGTATTTCTGGACATAGGCACCAACGGTGAGCTGGTGGTGGGCAACCGCCACTTCCTGCTGGCGGGAGCCGGTGCTGCAGGACCCGCCCTGGAAGGGGGCTCGGTCTCCACGGGAATGCGGGCCAAAACCGGTGCCGTCAGCAAGGTGACCATGGAGGACGGAAAGCTCCGGCTCCATGTCATCGGAGACACAAAGCCGGAGGGACTGTGCGGCAGCGGAATTGTGGATCTGCTTTCCGTGCTGTTTCTCGGAGGCATATTGGATCGCATGGGCAAATTCCGGGACGGGGCCTGGGACTATGTGGAGCAGGACGGACAGCGAGGTGTCTGCTACGGGGAAGGTCTGGTGCTTTGGCAGAGTGATGTGGATGCATTTCTGAGAACCAAGGCAGCAGCCAATACCATGGTGGATTACATTCTGGAATACGCCGGGATCCCCATGGATCAGGTGGATCGATTTTATGTATCCGGAGCCTTTGGCACCCACCTGGATAAGGAAAGCGCCGTGAGCATTGGTCTGTATCCCGATCTTCCCAGAGACCGGATTGTGAATGCCGGAAACTCTTCCCTGGAAGGCGCCCAGAAGCTGCTTATGAACATGGATCGGATCTCGGATATTCAGAGATACCTTTCTGCTATGGAGTATATCCAGTTTGGCGCCGTGACGGACTTTGTCAGTCGAATGACCGCTGCTCTGGCCATTCCTCATACGGATCTGGAACGGTATCCGTCTGTGAAAGGAAAAATCACATCATAAGAAAACCACCTGCTTTCTTATTTGAAAGCAGGTGGTCTTTTCAGATCCGGATAATGGATTGGGCGATGGAATACAGCATAAAGAGAATCAGTACGATGACACCGGAAGAGGAGAAAAACCAGGACACATACCGATTGTTCACCGGGTTTTGCCGGACGTAGGCACGGATCTTTTTCCGGTTCAGGATCAGGGAAAGGATGCCCATAACGGCAAACAGAATCATCAGGAAGATCGGGATAAAATCGCACAATCCTTCAGGAAGGATCCGGTTCAGCATATCCGAGAATACCAGATTGTTGAACATATGCAGCACCATGGCCCAGAAAATATTGAATTCCAGTGCCGCATAGCCCAGAATGATTCCCGCCATAAAGGCATAGGGAGTCTGCACAATGTTGCCGTGGAAAATGCCGAACAGGAAGGCGGACAGGATCACGGCAAAACGCTTCCCCCAGGGCTCCAGCGTTCGCAGGACCAGTCCACGGAAAAGAATCTCCTCACATACCGGTGCAGCCAGACCGGCATACAGGAACATACTGAAGGTGTCGGCATTGGAGGTTGCGTTTTCCAAGGCGGAAATGGCGGAAAAGCCAAAGAGATTCAGAATGGCTTCCTGGAAGGTGGCCAGCAGGGTAAAGACAAACTGGCAGCTCATAAACAGCGTAAACAGGCTGAAAAAGGCAGAAAACGTCATGGGTCTGCCCTTTTTCCACAAGGTGTGGCGGCAGAAATCCCTGCCTTTCCAGATCCGGAGGAGAAGCAGCCCCGCAACGCAGGAAATCAGGTATCCCGTTCCGCTGCCGTACAGAATATCGGAAAGCAGGGAAAGAAGCGTGTCCCTGGAGATTCTGCCTTGCATCCCATGCTGCGCTGCTGCGCCGATCAGCTCCGTAATGCAGGAAACGATCACACAAAGATTCATCAGCAGCATATAGAGGAGCAATGCCCATCCCAGACTGGAGAACTGTTTCCGAAGTTGTTTTTTCATAGGATCACCTCAGCGATTCAATCAGCGATTCTGCGCAGCAAATGCCATCCACCGCAGCAGACATGATACCACCGGCATATCCGGCCCCTTCGCCTGCCGGAAACAGGCCGGCAAGGCTGCTGCACCGGTTTTCGTCCCGCAGGATACGGACAGGGGAGGAGCTTCGGGTCTCCGGCCCGGTAAGAACGGCATCCGGGGAGGCAAATCCGGACAGACGTCTGTCCAGTTCCGGCAGGGCACGGGAAAGTGCATCGGCTATGACCGGGGGCAGCACCGTATGCAGGTCACACCACCGGACACCGGGACGGTATGTGGGAGTCACGGAAGCCGAAGGCGTGCCGGATTTTCCGCTTAAGAAATCTCCTACGGTCTGTGCGGGAGCGCAGTAATTGCTTCCTCCGACGGAAAAAGCCCGTTTTTCAATTTCCTGCTGCCATTTCACACCGCCCATAACGCCCTCATACGGAAAATCGGAGGGATTGACGGTAACGAGAAGGGCGGAATTGGCGTTTTCTCCGTCCCGATCCGCATAACTCATGCCATTGGTGACGACTCCACCCTCCTCAGAGGCGGCAGCGACCACATATCCGCCGGGACACATACAGAATGTATATACCGTCCGGTCCGGCAGATGGCACACCAGTTTGTAGTCCGCAGGGGGAAGCAGGGGAGACTGCTGCCCATACTGGGAGAAGTCGATCATGGATTGGGGGTGTTCGATACGGACACCCATGGAAAAGGGCTTTGGCTCCATGGTGATTCCGGATGCGTGAAGCATGGAAAAAGTATCCCGAGCGCTGTGCCCGATGGAAAGGATCGCCCGATCACAGGGGATGACATCCCCGTTTTCCAGGCGGATTCCACTAAGGTGCCCGTCTTGCTGAAGAAGGCAATCCACTTTGGACAGGAAACGAACCTCTCCACCCAAGGAGTGAATCTCCGCACGAAGGTTCTGCACCACGGTCAGAAGTACATCCGTTCCCACATGGGGCTTGGCATCATACAGGATGTTCTCTCTGGCACCGAAGGCCACAAACTGCCGGAGGATCCAGGAGATCCGGGGATTGTGGATGCCGGTGTTCAGCTTGCCGTCGGAAAAAGTTCCGGCGCCGCCTTCTCCAAACTGGATGTTGCTGCGGGGATCCAGTGTACCGCTTTCAAAAAAGGCCTGGACCTTCCGGTGACGGGTGGCGGCATCCTCGCCCCGTTCCAGCACAATGGGTTTCAGCCCTGCTTTGGCAAGGATCAGCGCGGCAAACATCCCTGCCGGACCAAAACCGATGACCACCGGACGGGATGTGCCGGGAGGACTGCTTTCCGGCGGTGTATAGCCTTCCCGGGGAGCAGGGGATGCATTTTTGCAGCCGCTGGAGCGAAGGATTTGAGCGTCGTTTCCCGAAACGGACACATCCACAGTGCAGACGAAGCAGACAGCCGGTTTTTTTCGGGCATCTACGGATTTTTTCACCAGGTTCAGATCTGTGATTCCGGCAGGGGAAATCTTCAGCATTTTCGCTGCTTTTTGGATAAGCTGCAGCCGGGTGTATCCCGGCTGCATGGAGATATCACGAATTCGGATCATAGGTTTGTTCCTCCGGCGGAGGCGCCGGCCAGATTGCCGGAGCTCCATGCCCACTGTAGATTAAATCCGCCGCAGTCTCCGTCGATGTCCAGAACCTCTCCACAGGCATACAGTCCGGGCAGAAGCCTGCTTTCCATGGTGTTGGAATCGAATTGTGAGGTGACCATGCCGCCGGCGGTTACCTGAGCGCTTTCCATTCCCAAAGGCTCGGTCAGGGGGATGGTAAGGTTTTTGACCAGTCGGCATACCGTATGAAGGGATCCTTCGGAAAGGCTATGGATGGGGACATGGGGATTCAGGCCGGCCTGCTGGCAAAGGACCCTGCCAAGCCGGTTGTGAAGAATCCCGGTCAGAAGATTCTCACAGGTCAGGTTTCCGGTACTTTTTTTCGTCAGCGCGGAATACAGCGCCTCTTCCGTAACCTCGGGCAGTAGATCCAGGCGGCATTCCCAGGGGCCGGGGCCTTCACAAACGTCCCGGGAGATCTCAAAGATCACCGGGCCGCTGATCCCGTATTCGGTAAACTGGATCTCTCCCGTGCTTTCGGCAAAGGGTGCTCCGACCCGCAGAATCTCTGCTTTGCAGTTGGCGCGGACACCTTTCAGGGACGTATTTCCGTCCCAACGGGTTTTCAACTGTACAAGACTGGGGCGCAGGCGGGTCATTTTATGTCCCAATGAACGCAGGATCTGATAGCCGGATATGGATCCTCCCAGTTTTGTACTGGCAAGGCCTCCACAGGCAACAATGAGTTTGTCACAGGGGTAGTCCTGAGAGCCGCGGATCAGAAAGCCCTGGGGGCAAACCTGGACCCTGGATACTTCAAAGCCGGATATGAGAGAGATATTCGGTTTTTCCAGGGCAAAGCGAAGAATATCCACGACGGAATTGGCCTGGTCGGAATAGGGATAGACCCTTCCGCTGTCCTCAACGGTGGTGAAAAGGCCCATGGAGGAAAACCAGCTCAGGGTTTTTCTCACGGAGAACCGTTCCAGGGCAGGGGCGCAGAACAGGGGTTCTGCGCCGTGGTAATGGCTGGGATCTGCGTGAAGATTGGTGAGGTTGCACCTTCCGTTGCCGGTTGCCTGGAGTTTTCGTCCCACTCTGGCCTGTCGTTCAAAAAGAAGAATCTGATTCTGCGGGTTTTGGGATGCCCGGATGGCTGCAGCCATGCCGGAGGCGCCGGCCCCGATGATTCCGATGACCATTTTTTCACCTGCTTTCTTCTGTATTATACTCGATATCCGTTCATTCCACAAGAAAAACTTCTTGTGAACCGGAAAAAGCTGTGGTATACTGAGTTCCGGTGATAGAATGAATCGAGACAACATCGATAAGATCGCAAAAACCCCGGAGGACCGGATGCTCCTTGCCAAGATCTGGGATAAGATTCAGCGGGGGATGGTTCGGCAGGTGCCGGCCAATACGGCATATCTCAGTCCCAGAGAGCAGGAGATGGCACGCTTTTTGTTCGGTCAGGCGCCGGGGCTGGTTGCTTTCGGAGGGTATCCGGAGGCAGAGAGAAGAATGCTCTGCTTCCTGCCGGAATACATGGACGAATCCGACCTGATGGGGGAGGACAGCCCGGTGATCTGTCTGCATGCGGCATTTTTTCAGGGTGATAGTCTGAGCCACCGGGATTTCCTGGGTGCGCTGATGGCCAGCGGAATCAGCCGGGAGTCCGTGGGGGACATCTGTGTGGGAAAGGGCTTCTGTGATTTCTTTGTGACGGAGGAACTGGCGGAGTATTTGTTGGAAAACTTTGTCAGCGCCGGCAGAACCCGGATCCACCTGGAGAGGATTCCTCTTTCGGAGGCGGTGGTTCCGGAACCGGAGACCAAACAGATCCGGGATACCCTGGCATCTCTTCGGCTGGATGGCGTGATCTCCTCCGGATTTCAGATCGGGAGAAGTCTGGCAGCCCAATATGTAACTGCGGGGAAAGCAGCCATTAACGGCCTGCCCTGTGAAAAGCCGGATAAGACCGTGGAGGAGGGGATGAAGATCTCCGTCCGGGGCTTGGGGAAGATCTGCCTGTACCATGTTGGCGGAATAACAAAAAAAGGGAGAATTGCAGTGGAAATCCACCGCTATCTATGAGGTGATTCTATGAAAATGGATGAGGTTGTGGCAAGAATCAATGTTCTGGCAAGGAAAGCAAAAAATGAAGGCCTGACAGAGGAGGAAACGGCGGAGCGGGACAAGCTGCGCAGGATCTATATCGACTCCGTCAAGGCAAATCTTGTGGGTCAGCTTGACAATACCTACATTCTCCGTCCTGACGGTACGAAGGAAAAGGTACAGAGAAAGAAGTAAACAGCATCGCCGCCTCTGCAGGAAAATGCAGGGCGGCGATTTTGCAAATGTGGGAATCATTTCTCCGTCCGGGCATAAGATGCAGTGTGCGGCGTTTCTGACTTGCACACGGATCCTTTGCCGGGAGGTGAAAAAATGAGCGACAAAGTATATGATGTTCTCAAGTGGATCGCTTTGATCCTGCTTCCGGCAGCCGGGACCCTCTATTTTGCCCTGGCAGGCATCTGGGGCTTTCCCTATGCCGAGGAGATCGTGGGCACGATTACCGCTGTGGACACCTTTCTTGGGGTAGTCCTGGGCATTTCCAGCGCAAAATACAGCAAGAGCAGGAAAGAATGAATGCAGGATGAAATAAGATGAATAGAAAAAATCACACAGGACATTTTCCGCTCGTACAGGCAGGCCGCAGGCGGGAGTCCTGTGTGGTATTATGTTGGTACATTCCCATCAATAGAGTGATCTGTGGGATATTGCTTACGCGTAGGTTGTGGCGGAGATGTGCGAGACCATGTTCACCGACACCAATGCGCTTCAGAAATTGTCTTCTCAACGGAAGAAAACGGATAAGACTCTATGGGGCAAGATCAAGTCCTTATTCTTTATGCGAAAAAAGTCAGACGAGCAATAACGGCGTTGGAGTCCAATTCTCCAAGGGCGTTATGTCATCTGACTATAGTGACAATTTAGCACGATTCCGTCAGCTTGTCAAGACCCAATACAAAGATACCACATTTGACATCAGTTTTTTACATTGATACAAAAAAAGCCGCAAGATGGTGTGGAGGTTCCGGGCTACAATTGCCTGGGCGTCTCACATCGTCTAATGGCTATTTTGCAAGTATAATCGATGTTGGATATCCTGTCAACATTAAGTTTTCTGGCAACACAAATAGACAATGATGGGAAAAACAAGTGGGAGTATTGGAGCATCATCGTTCAAGATAAAAATAACTCCATCTATCGAGTAACGCTTCAAATAGCAAATACCGAAGATGGAGAAAAACTTGTGTATGAGGCATATCCAATAGAAGAACTGGAGCATGGGCTTAAACGCTCAACATCTCCAATCAAAGATACCATACCACATCCCGCCGATTCTGTCAAGCTGAAATCCACCCGCGATTCCGACGGAAACGCTCTTTCCAAAGCACAGCAGGAATACTTCAAGGGCTCCAAGGTGCGGGACGAGGATGGGAATCTCCGCGTGGTTTACCACGGAACAGAGGTATTATGATTTTCATAACAAAAATCAAGTATGTTTCGCAAATAAAACAAAAACACCGAAAATCTAAAAGAAATTCGGTGTTTTTATTATGGCGGAGAGAGTGGGATTCGAACCCACGGTACGTTGCCGTATCACCAGTTTTCAAGACTGGCTCCATAAACCGCTCGGACATCTCTCCGTACCATATGGAAAAGCCGCCCAAACACAGGACGGCTGGCGGAGTGAGAGGGATTTGAACCCTCGCGCGCTTTTTGGACGCCTACTCCCTTAGCAGGGGAGCCCCTTCGGCCTCTTGGGTATCACTCCGAATCAAAAGAACATATTTGTTTGCCCGAATATAGTAGCATACCGCACCCGGTTTGTCAAGTGCCTGGGAGAAAAAACGAACCATCCCGCAGGAGCATGACTGCGATCAGGGCAGCGTGGATCAGCAGCAGGGCAGGCAGACCCCAGCGGAACTTCAGGCGGCGGGTCTTATGATGACAGACCCTCATTCCGAGATAGCCTCCAAGACTTCCCCCCAGAGCGGAAATCAGCAGCAGGGTGGACTCCGGGATGCGGTAACGTTTTTCCACGGCACGCTGCTTGTCTTCACGCATAAGAAGGAAGCCCAGTGCATTCATTATAATAAGATAAAGGACAAAACCGTTCATATGGATCCTTTCCGGGAGGGGAATTTATGCGAAAAATCGGAGTCATTCTGCTGTCAATGCTGCTTCTTGTAGGATGCAGCAGGAAGGGGGCATGGGAGACTGTGTCTGATCGTATCGTCGAAGGGGACAATGCTTCAAAGCAAAACCTCTGTCTTGCGCTTCCCGAGGAGGCTGCACAGGCTGTCATTGCGGATGGAGAGGAATACCGGATCTATTTTTGCGATGGATACGAGGTTATGGTCTCATCCAGAGAGTCGGGTGATCTGGATGCCACCCTGAGATGGCTTACCGGCTTTCCTCGCAGTGCCCTGACGGTGCTGGCAACGGAGGAGGATGCTTTCACCCGCTACCACTGTGCCTGGACCTGCGCCGGGGAATCCGGCGATCAGGTGTGCAAAGCGCAGATCCTGGATGACGGGAATTACCACTATGCCGTGTGCGTCATGGCGGACAGTGAGGACGCAGGACAGTATGCCGATGCCTGGGATGCGCTGTTTCACTCTGTCGGGTTGGGAGAATACAGTGCGGCAACCTCCTGACACAGCTTACGGCACC
Organism: Bacillota bacterium; assembly: GCA_029224785.1. Taxonomy (GTDB): domain Bacteria; phylum Bacillota; class Clostridia; order Oscillospirales; family Oscillospiraceae; genus Faecousia. Next base: position 84,748 of record JAQXVF010000040.1, on the reverse strand, counting down.
GCTGGGCTACGCTTTCCGGGAACAGAATCTGAACATCGTCCCCAAATCCAATGACCCAGCTCAGAAACATGGGGGAGACATCCACCGAGACGGTGATGACAAAGTGATTCTCTCCGTCGGGCACCAGCATGATCTCCTGCCCGAAACGGTCAAACACCACATTTGCCAAATGATTCCGGAAACGAAGGCGCACCCGCGCTTCCTCGCCGGAGAACATCTGAAACTGTTTTCTGGCATGATCATTCAGTGCTTTTCCGGTCAGCTCCGGGCAGGGAAGCCGCTTTTCTTCCAGGGAAATGATGTTGCTCATTCGGTCTACCCGGTAGTGAGTCACGCCGTGGCGGACAGAATAGGCAAGCAGATAACAGTTTTCGTTGTCCTGAATCAATCCGTAAGGGCTTGCCTTGTATTCCCGGTCCCGGTAACGGCGCTTTCCCTGAAGATCCCAGTCGAAATACCGGAAGGTGATCTGCCGATTCCGGGAAATGGCTTCCTGTATGGCATCAATATTATAATAAATCGATTCATTCATGCTTTTGACACGGCCTGCTACCAGAACGTTCCGCTTCATCAGGTTGGCATCATGCTCGTTGCACAGTCTGCACAGCTTTTCAATCAGCTCCCGGGACTTTTTCTCTGTCAGATACCGGCTGGATTGGACAGCGTCAATTAGCAGCTTCAATTCCGGAAGCTGGAAAATCTGGCTCACCATGTAGTATCCGCCATTTTTCCCGGGAGTGGAGGCGATGTCATAGCCGTACTCCTGTAAGGCTGCGATGTCGGAATAAATGGTTTTTCGGTCGCAGCGGATGTCATGCCGGCTCATCAGCATATCCATCAGCTCTTTTGCTCTCACGGGGTGCTCCTCGTGGGAGTTTTTTTGCAGGTAATCCAAAAGATACAGGATCCGCAGTTTTTGATTCTCTGATTTCGGCATATAACCGCCCCCTTCTGTATGCGGTCATTATATCATATCCGTTTCCATTTCAAAACTGTTAATTTGCTTTTTTCGCAGTTTTGTGGTATGGTATGAAAAAACCGACGGGAGGGTCCCTGATGCAGTATATCGGATGTCATCTTTCCACCACGGGAGGATACCGAAAGACGGTGCGCACCGCACAGCAGATCGGTGCCAATACCTTTGCTTTTTTTACCCGGAATCCCCGTGGCTCCAAAGCCAAACCGGAGGATCCGGAGGATATTGCCGCCGCATTGTCCATGCTGAAACAGGAGGGATTCGGCCCTCTGGTGGCGCACGGCTCCTACACCATGAATCTGTGCACGGCAGATGGGGAGGCCCGGAAGTTCGCGGCGGAGATTCTGGCAGATGACCTGCGGCGGATGGCATCCCTTCCTGGGAATTTCTACAACTTTCACCCGGGCAGCCATGTGGGACAGGGGACGGAAGTGGGAATCACCCAGATTGCGGATGCGCTGAAGGCGGCTATGGCGCCGGACTATCCTGTTACCGTGTTGCTGGAAACCATGGCAGGCAAAGGCAGTGAGATCGGGGGCAACTTTCACCAGATCCGTGCGATCCTGGATGCGGTGGGCAGGGAGGATCTGGGGGTATGCCTGGATACCTGCCATGTGTGGGACGCTGGCTATGATATTGTGGAGAATCTGAATGCCTGTCTGCAGGAATTTGACGCGGTGATTGGGCTGAACCGGCTGAAGGCGCTGCATCTGAATGATTCCCTCAATGTCCGGGGCAGCCACAAGGACCGGCACGCCAAGATCGGACAGGGGCATCTGGGAGTGGAGTCTTTCCGGGCGGTTGTGAACCATCCTGCGCTGAAGGGAAAGCCCATGATCCTGGAAACCCCCAACGAGCTTCCCGGCTATGCGGCGGAAATCGCCCTTCTGCGATCCCTGGAAGAACACTGATTTTCTTTCTTTTTTGGAGGTGAGCGTGTGAACGCATTTTTGGATGCCCTTTCCGGTGCAGAGAGCCGGTATATCCAGGTCTATACGGCGCTGATGCGTTATCTTGCGCCCCTGATTTTGATGATTCTGCTGATCCGGTGCACCAGAACCCTGCTGACCTTCCGGCGAGAGCCGGAGATCTGGGCCTGGCTCTGCTTCCCGGACGGGAATCGCCTGCCGGTGACCCACTGGGAAAATGTGATCGGAAGAAGCCGTCGGTGCGATATTGTTATCGATTATCCCTCTGTCTCCCGGAACCATGCCGTTTTTACCCGGTATGACGACGGAAGCTGGACGGTTACGGATACCAATTCCAAGGAAGGCGTCCGGGTCAACGGGAAAAAGATGCAGATCTGCGCTCTGAATCCGGAGGATATCATCGATATCGGCGGGGTGGAAATGCAGCTTCAGCCCATCTCCCGGAGGCAGGAGCAGAAACTTGCCCAGCTTCGGACCCGAGCGCCGGGAGGCTTTACCGGCGCGGCCAATCTGCTGCTTCTGAGTGTGTTCCAGCTTCTTTGTATGCTGGGCTTTCTGCTGGGGGGAGATCCTTCGGAAGGGAAGGGTATCGTCATGGGCTTCGGTGGACTCATCGCCCTGGAGTGGGTGGTGCTCATTTTTTATGCCTGTATCTCCCGGACCTCCTTTGAAATCGAAACCATTGCCTTTTTCCTGTCCACCATGGGAATGGCTGCCATTGCCACGGTGGATCCCGGAGAGGCGGTAAAGCAGCTTGCGGCAGTTGTGCTGGGCGTTTTCATCTTTCTGGTCATTGGATGGTCGCTGCGGGATCTGGAACGGGCAAAAGTCATCCGATACCTTGCCACGGCTGCCGGCTTGGGCTTTCTGGTTATTACGCTGCTTTTCGGAAAGGAATATTACGGTGCCAAAAACTGGCTGGTGATCGGCGGATACTCCCTGCAGCCATCGGAGCTTGCCAAGGTCTGCTTTGTGTATGCCGGCGCTTCCACCATGGACCGGCTGCTGAACCGGCGTAATCTGATCCTTTTCATTGCGTATTCTGCCATGATTTGCGGTTGCCTGGCTTTGATGAACGATTTCGGAACTGCCCTGATCTTTTTTACCGCCTTTCTGGTGATTGCCTATCTGCGCTCCGGAAGCGTTGGCACCATCGGCCTGGCACTGACGTCCGTGGGGTTTGCCGGCGTGGTGATCCTGAAGATCGCTCCCCATGCCCTTCGCAGATTCTCCACCTGGCGTCATATCTGGGAGTCTCCGCTGGGGGCCGGTTACCAGCAGACCCGGGCGCTGATGTGCCTGGCTTCCGGTGGAATGCTGGGCGTTGGGATCGGCAAGGGGTGGATGAAGTATGTTTTCGCAGCGGATTCCGACATGGTCTTTGCCACGCTGGGAGAAGAATGGGGGCTGCTGGTTGTGGTGATGCTGGTGGGGACGGTGCTGACCCTGGCGCTGTTTTCTCTGCGTACCGCTCAGGTTGCCAGAAGCAGCTTTTATACCATCGGAGCCTGCACGGCGGCATCCATCCTGCTGATGCAGGTAATCCTGAATGTATTGGGCACTGTGGACGTACTGCCTCTGACCGGCGTGACCTTCCCCTTTGTGTCCAACGGCGGAACCAGTATGGTCGCCTCCTGGGGTCTGCTGGCTTTTCTGAAGGCGGCAGATACCCGGCAGAATGCCAGCTTCGCCGTGAGAACTTCCCGCACAGGAGGGGAAACCGATGAATAGAATTGCGAGAAGAACCGTCATTACGGCGCTGCTGGCGCTGATCCTGACGGGAGGAATGGTGATTTTCCTGTATGAGTATATTATGAGCGCTGCCAAATGGGCGGTGTTTCAGGGAAATCCCCATATCTACAACGGTGTCAACATCGATTGCGGCACCATTACCGATGCGGAAGGACACGTTCTGCTGAGTATGACGGACGGAAGGACCTATTCTTCCGATCCGGTGCTGAAGGAGAGTACACTGCACTGGGTCGGAGACCGGTATGGCTATGTCAGCGCCCCTGCGGTGGCAAGCCATACGGAGGATCTGGTGGGGTATTCTCTTTGGAACGGCCTGTATTCCTATTCGGGAAATCTGGGAGGAACCGCAGCTTTGACGCTGTATGGCAGCATTCAGAAAGCCGCCATGGAGGCACTGGGGGACTATAACGGCACCGTAGGCGTATATAACTATAAAACAGGGGAGATCCTCTGTGCCGTCACCAAGCCGTCCTACGATCCTGACAATGTACCGGACTTTGAAGAGGATGAAACCGGCTCTCTTGACGGGATCTTCGTCAACCGGTTCGTTCAGAGCACCTATACCCCCGGATCCATTTTCAAAATCGCCACCACAGCCGCCGCTTTGGAAAACCTGCAGGATATCGAAGACTACCGGTTTTCCTGCAATGGCTATTATGAGGTCGGTGCCGACATGGTGACCTGCGAAGCATACCACGGAGAGCAGAGCCTGAAGGAGGCAATGTGCAACTCCTGTAACTGTGCCTATGCACAGTTGGCAGAACTGCTGGGAAACCGTGTGCTGACGGAGAGCATCAGCCGGTACCGTCTGACGGAGCCTGTTCGTTTTGACGGTATCACCACTGCGGCGGGAAATTTCGACATTTCCCGGGCCGAGCAGGTCCAGGTGGATTGGAGTGCCATCGGGCAATACACGGATCTGATCAATCCCTGCCGGTATATGGTCTTTATGGGAGCCATCGCCGGGGGAGGGAAGGCTGCGGTTCCCTATGTTGTGAAGGACATCACGGCAGGAGGACGCCGGACCTACCGGGCACAGAAAACCGAAACGGAGATGATGCTGGAGGAAGCAGCAGCGGAAAAGCTGACGGAGTATATGCGGAATAATGTGGTCAACAACTATGGAGATTACTATTTCCCGGGGCTTACGGTCTGTGCCAAATCCGGAACCAGTCAGTCGGACAACGGACAGGCATCCAATGCCATGTTTGCCGGCTTTGTGACAGACGAAAAATACCCTCTGGCGTTTGTCATTGTGGTGGAACAGGGAGGATACGGAGGGATGGTATGTCCTCCTATCATGGGCAGAATCCTGGAGGAATGTAAGTCCTGTTTGGACAGGTGAAAAATCTTGTGGGAAGTGCACAGAATTTACGAAAGTGTTAACAGATTATTTAGTATACTTCACTCGTTGACAAATGTCCTGCTGGGAGATACAATAGGCACAAGTTCTTAACAGGAGGCAGCGAAAATGAGCAACCGTTTTTACAACGCATACAGCTCTATGAACAGCGGCGCACAGGCTACCGCTGCTTTTGCCCCTGCCCGCATCGGTTTGGAGATGGACGCTGTCGTATTGCTGGCAGTGTCCATTTTTCTTGTAGTACGGATCCTGCACGGATAACCGATGACCGAATTTGTGAAAAAACGGTCACGGGGAATTCACCGTGACTGTTTTTTATAACCGAAAAGAAAAGGAGTTAAAAAAATGAAAAAGTTGTTTTCCCTTCTTCTTGTTGCAGCAATGTGCATCATGATGTTTGCAGGCTGCGGCACCAAGGCGCCTGCCGAGACCACAGCAGCACCTGTCGAGACCACAGCAGCACCTGCAGAGACCACTGCAGCACCTGCAGAGACCACTGCAGCGCCCGATGAGACCACCGCTGCTCCGGCCGCTGCCGGAACCATCAAGATCGGTATGTCCGGCCCTCTGACCGGCGGCGCTTCCGCTTACGGCATTGCCGTGAAGACCGGTATGGAGATTGCCGTGGAAGAGATCAATGCGCTGGGCGGCGTACAGATCGAGTTCATGTCTCAGGATGATCAGGCAGACCCCACCATGGCTGTGGATGCCTACAATGCCCTGAAGGACTGGGGTATGCAGATTTTCGCCGGTAACGTCACTTCCGGTGCAGCCAACGCAGTTGCTCCCGAGACCGTGGCTGACGGCTTCTTCAACCTGACCCCCTCCGCCTCCGCAGAGTCTATTGCTCTGGCAGGCAGCAATGTGTTCCAGATGTGCTTCACCGACCCCAACCAGGGCGCTGCCGCTGCTGAGCAGGTTTCCTCCAACAATATGGGCACCTCCGTGGGTGTTATCTATGATTCCTCCGATGACTATTCCACCGGCCTGTACAACGGTTTTATGAAGAGAGCCACCGAGCTGGGCATCCAGGTTGTCTGCGAGATGTCCTTCACCAGCGATAACAAGTCCGACCTGAGCACACAGGTGACCAAGTGCCAGGAAATGGGCGCTGACCTGGTGTTCCTGCCCATCTACTACACCGAAGCCGCACAGATCCTGACCATCGCCAACAAGATGGGCTACGCTCCCAAGTTCTTTGGCTGCGACGGTATGGACGGTATCCTGGGCGTGGAAGGCTTCAACACCGAGCTGGCTGAAGGACTGCTGCTGATGACCCCCTTTGATGCCACCTCTTCCGATCCTGCGGTTGCCTCTTTCGTGGCCAAGTTCCAGGACAGAATGAACGGCCTGATCCCCAACCAGTTTGCTGCTGACGGCTACGACGTCATCTATGCCATCTATGATGCCATCACCGCTGCCGGTCTGACCGGTAACGAGTCCACCGAGGATATCACCGCCGCTATGATCGCACAGTTCGGCTCTATGACCGTCAACGGCCTGACCGGTGCGAGCATGACCTGGGATGCCAACGGTATGATCTCCAAGACTCCCGCGATTGTGGTTGTTGAAAACGGCGCTTACGTACCCATGGCTTGATTGATCAGGGATGGGAGGGCAATACCTCCCATCCCAAATTCATATCGACAATCCATGAGAGTGCGTGACGCCACCGTCATAGGTTGTCGAGAAAGAGAGGTTATTTATGAAGATATTACAGTATTTGATCAATGGTATCAGTATTGGCTCCGTCTACGCCATCATTGCCCTTGGATATACCATGGTTTATGGAATTGCAAAGATGCTGAATTTTGCCCACGGTGATGTGATCATGGTGGGCGCCTACGTGTCTTTCTGCGTCACAAATTACCTGGGCATGCCGGTAATTGTATCCATCCTTGCATCGGTGGTCGTATGTACCGTTCTTGGCATCACCATTGAGGCGCTGGCATACAAGCCCTTGCGGGGCACCCCCAGCCTGGCGGTTCTGATTACGGCCATCGGCGTCAGCTATTTCCTGCAGAATGCTGCCCAGCTCATCTGGTCTTCCAGCCCCAAGAATTTCACAAGCATTGTGACGTTTGATCCCATTCACCTGGCGGACGGCCGGATCGTCATTACCGGCGAGGTGATCATCACCATTCTTGCATCCGTGGTCATTATGGCAGGACTGACTTGGTTTACCTCCAGCACACGGATCGGCAAAGCCATGCGTGCCGTTTCCGAGGATCGGGACGCGGCACAGCTTATGGGCATCAATGTCAACAGCACCATTTCCACAACCTTTGCCATCGGTTCTGCCCTGGCTGCCATTGCCGGTGTACTTCTTTGCTCCACGGTTCCCACGCTGCAGCCCACCACCGGTTCCATGCCCGGCATTCGTGCCTTTACCGCAGCAGTTTTTGGCGGTATCGGCTCCATTCCCGGCGCCATGCTGGGCGGCATTCTGCTGGGAATCATTGAAACCTTCAGCAAGGCATATCTTTCCCACCAGTTCAGCGATGCCATTGTTTTTTCCGTGCTGATCATTATTCTGCTGGTAAAACCTGCCGGACTTTTGGGCAAGCAGGTACAGGAAAAGGTGTGAGGTGGCGGCTATGAAAAAACTGCTTACAAAAAAATCCACAAGAATGAATCTCCTAACATATCTTCTGGTAACGGTTGCCTTTATCGTGATGCAGACTCTGGCATCAAACGATATGCTGAAGAGCTCCACCAAGGGCTTCCTGATCCCGGTGTGCAGCTACATCGTTCTTGCCGTGTCTCTGAACCTGCTTGTGGGTGTTTGCGGTGAACTGAGCCTGGGTCATGCAGGCTTTATGGGCATCGGTACGTTTGCGGGTATCATTACGGCGGCTTTGCTTGCGGATGTCATTCCCAACGGTACGGTCCGTCTGGCGGCTGCCATGATTGTCGGCGGTGTCATTGCCGGCATTATGGGCTTTCTCATCGGAATCCCGGTGCTTCGCCTCCGGGGTGACTATCTTGCCATCGTTACGCTGGCATTCGGTGAAATCCTGAAAAATGTCATCAGCAACCTGTATGTGGGCATGGACTCCGGAGGACTGCATATGACCCTGAGCTCCGGCGGCCTGAAGCTTGCCGAGGGCGGTGTGATGATCGTTTCCGGTCCCAGAGGTGCGACCGGTGTCACCAAGCTGTCCACTTTTGCGGCAGGCTTTGTGCTGATCCTGTTTACCCTGTTTGTGGTGCAGAATCTTATCAACTCCAAAGAGGGCCGCGCCATCCGTGCTGTGCGGGATAACCGGATCGCTGCGGAATCTGTAGGCATTAACGTTACGGCATTCCGTATGAAGGCCTTTGTGGTGTCTGCCGTGCTGGCCGGTATGGCCGGCGCGCTGTTCGGCCTGAACTATTCTTCCATCACCGCCTCCAAATTCAATTTCAATACCTCAATCAATATTCTGGTATTCGTTGTGCTGGGTGGCATGGGCAATATCCTGGGCTCCGTCATCTCCGCAACGGTGCTGTATATTCTGCCGGAGGCCATGCGTGGACTGAAGGATTACCGTATGATCATCTATGCGGTGGTGCTGATTCTGGTGATGCTCTTTACCTGGTCTCCCAAGATGACCGCATTTTCTGCAAGAATCAAGGAGAAGATCACGGGTCTGTTCCGAAAGGGGGAAGTGAGCCATGAGTAACTATTCCAAAAAAATGGTGGAGGTCAGTCAGGTCACCCTTCTTCGTGAGCAGGATGCCCACAAGGAGCCTGTGTTGGACGTGCGGAATCTGGGCATTGATTTCGGCGGACTGACTGCCGTGGACAATTTCTCCATCTCCATGGGTCCCACCGAGATTTCCGGTTTGATCGGGCCCAATGGCGCCGGAAAAACTACCATTTTCAATCTTCTGACCAGTGTGTACCAGCCTACCCGTGGCTCCATTCTGCTTAAGGGCATTGACACCAAGGGAAAAACCACTGCTCAGGTCGCCAGAATGGGCATTGCCAGAACCTTTCAGAATATCCGTCTCTTCGGCAATATGTCCGCGCTGGATAACGTGAAGGTGGGAATGCACTACGAGATTCCCTATAGCTTTGTTTCTTCCATGCTGCATCTTCCGTCTTATTACAAGGCAGAAAAGACCGCCAATGCAAAAGCCATGGAGCTTCTGGACTTTATGGGTCTTGCGGACGTAGCAGATCATCAGGCAGGCAGCCTGCCTTACGGCGTTCAGCGCCGGCTGGAGATCGTCCGTGCACTGGCAACGGATCCTGCCATCGTCCTGCTGGACGAGCCGGCCGCCGGCATGAACCCCAGTGAAACGGCAGAGCTGACGGATCAGATCCGCCGGATCCGGGATACCTTCCACATTGCGATTTTCCTCATTGAGCACGATATGAACCTGGTAATGAATGTCTGCGAGGCCATCGCGGTGGTCAACTACGGCAAGATCATCGCCAAGGGAACGCCGGATCAGGTAAAGAATAATCCTGCGGTTATTGAGGCATATCTGGGAAGAAAGGATGGGTAAGCCATGCTGAAAATCAATGATATTCATGTGTATTACGGCGCCATCCATGCCATCAAGGGTGTTTCCTTTGAAGTCCACGAAGGGGAAGTGGTTGCTCTGATCGGTGCAAACGGCGCCGGAAAGAGCACCATCCTGAAAACCGTCTCCGGTTTGATGCATCCTCGCTCCGGCAGCGTCTCCTTTATGGGGCAGGACATTACCCACATGGAAGCCCACAGGCTGGTGAAGCAGGGACTGGCCCATGTTCCGGAAGGACGGCGGATTTTCCTGCAGATGACGGTTCAGGAAAACCTGGAAATGGGTGCCTTTACCCGGAAGGATGTATCCAAGGATGACCTGGATATGGTCTTTGAGCAGTTCCCCCGGCTGAAAGAACGCCGGCGTCAGGTCGCAGGCACACTGTCCGGCGGCGAGCAGCAGATGCTTGCCATGAGCCGTGCTTTGATGAGTCATCCCAAGCTGATGATGCTGGACGAGCCCTCCATGGGCCTTGCCCCCATCCTTGTGGATCAGATTTTTGACATTATTCGCACCCTTCACAAAAACGGTACCACCATCCTGCTGGTGGAGCAAAATGCCAGCAAGGCATTGGAAATCGCTGACCGTGCCTATGTTTTGGAGACCGGCAGCATTACCCTCAGCGGTAGCGGTGCCGAACTGGCCAACAGTGATGACGTGAAAAAAGCCTATCTGGGCGGTTAAGAAGAGAACACCTCCTGCATATGATTTGCAGGGGGTGTTTTTATGTGCAGACGGAACGGGATCTGCGGCTGTATGCTGCTTACATTTGGCATCGGGCTGATCTTCGGATCCTTTTTTTCTTCCAGGGTGCTGTGCTGCCTCATCGGTACCGCAGCCCTTTGCGTTGGATTTTTGCTGCTTCGCAGGATCTAAGTGGAATAAACCTGTCCATGGCGGAATAGGATATAGGGAATGCTGACAAAGGAGTGATCATATGCAACTGCAATTTGAAACCTACGGCTGTCCCTGCCTGCAGCGTGTGGTATGGCAGTCCCAGACCACGGAGGAGACCCAGGAAATCAAACTCAGCGACGGGATGCCGGATATCGGAAGAACCCTTGGCGCATGGGGACAGCCCATCCTTCGAAGCAAGCAGTGGAACAGCGATTCCATGCAGATCACCGGAGGAATCATGGCCTGGGTGGTATATGCTCCGGAGGACAACTCGGAGATCCGGAGCATGGAGACGTGGATCCCGTTCCAGCTAAAATGGGATCTTCCGAAATGTGAGCGTGAGGGAATCATTCATGTGTACCCTATGGTACTTAATGTGGATGCCCGTACATTGTCCGCCCGGAAAATGATGATTCGGGTCAATGTGGGCGCCGTGGGCGAAGCCATGATGCCTGCGGAAGTCCCCATTCCTCTGGTGCCCCAGGAAAAAGAAGGTCTGGAGATCCTCACGAATCGGTATCCGGTGTGGATCCCCAGAGAGGCAGGGGAGAAAAACTTCCTCATAGAAGAGGATGTGGAGATCAAAAGGGGCGCGGAGATGGCAAAACTCATCGCCTGTTCCCTGGAGACGGCTGTCACAGAAGAAAAGGTTGTGGGGAACAAACTGGCATTCCGTGGAAATACCTGGATCCATATGCTCTGCCGGGATGAAGAAGGCCGGCTTTTCTCGGAAGATCAGGAGCTGCCGTTTTCCCAGTACACGGAGCTGGACCGGGACTATGGACAGGGTTCCTGCGGAAAAACACGGTGCTGTGTGACCAGTCTGGAAACCGATACCCGGGAGGATGGGAGCATCCATCTCAAATGCGGTCTGGTTGCCCAGTACCGAATCCTGGAAGAACAGGTTTTGGAACTGCCGGAGGACGGCTACTGCCTGGATTGTGAGGCATCGTTTCAGACACGGGAGCTGGAATTGCCGCTGATTCTGGATCAGACCGAGGAAGTGATCTGCTCTCAGCAATCCGCGGAGCTTTCGGATGTACGGGTTGCGGATGTGGTATTCCGGCCGGATCTCCCGGAGATACGAACCCTGCCCGAGGCCGTCCAGGTGCAGCTTGGCGGCAATTATGCCGTGTTGTATTACGACAGCGAGAATATGTTGCAGTCCGGCACCTACCGCTGGCAGCAGGATCTGTCTGTTCCCATGGACGAAAATGGACTGATGACCGCATCCTTAGAGATGACCAAAGCGCCTCAGTACAATCCCAACGGAAATCTGACGCTGCGATGTGACCTGCTGCTGAAGACCCAGGTCCTGTCCCGGCGGGGATTCCGGGTGATCGAATCGGCCAGGATCGGGGAGAAGCAGGAAAGGGACCCGGACCGTCCCTCCATGATATTGGAACGTGCCGGAACCGAGGGACTGTGGCACCTTGCCAAGAAAAACGGTTCTACTGTGGATGCCATCCGAAAAGCAAACCGATTGGAAGAGGAACCGGGGGAGGATCGGATGCTCCTGATTCCGGTGCTGTAAAAAACCGCCGTCCTGTGGGAGATCAGGACGGCGGTTTGGCGGTTTGTCGCTGGGAAGAATAGAACCGCTGGACTATACTATAAAATTCTTCACGGGACAATGCAAGGGAAAGAAGTCGAAAGGACAGTGAAATCGGACTTGTCAATCCCTGCAAACGGTGGTATAATATAGTAGAAAATCTATGTACAGAAGGTGCGTAATATGACAAAAATCGATATATATTCCGGTTTTCTGGGTGCGGGTAAGACCACTCTCATTAAGAAAATGATCGCGGAGGGATATGCCGGTCAAAGCCTGGTGCTGATTGAAAACGAGTTTGGCGAGATTGGAATTGACGGCGGCTTCCTGCAGGATTCCGGCATCAACATTACCGAGATGAACTCCGGCTGTATCTGCTGCTCCCTGGTGGGAGATTTCGGAAAAGCATTGCAGGAGGTTATTGACAAGTACCATCCTGACCGTGTCCTGATTGAGCCGTCCGGCGTTGGCAAGCTATCCGATGTTGCTGCTGCCGTGAAAAAGGTTACCGGTGACAATGTGACCCTGGGATATACCGTAGCTGTGGTGGATGCCGGCAAGGTCAAGGTGTATATGCGAAACTTCGGAGAGTTCTACAACGACCAGGTGGAGACTGCATCTACCATCGTCCTGTCCCGGACCGATTCTATTTCTCAGGAGAAGCTGAATGCCGCCGTTTCCATGCTGCGGGAGCACAATGAGAAGGCAGCCATGGTCACCACTCCCTGGCACCAGTTGACGGGTAAGCAGCTTATTGATGCCATGGAGGGCCAGACCAATTTGGCAGCGGAGCTGACAAAAATGGTGGAGGAACACGAGCACCACCATCATCACGAGGACGGTGAGTGCTGCTGCGGCCACCATCATGACCATGACGAGGAGCATGAGCACCATCATCATCACGAGGACGGCGAGTGCTGCTGCGGTCACCATCACGACCATGACGAGGAACACGAGCACCACCATCACGACCATGACGAGGAGCATGAGCACCATCATCATCATGAGGACGGTGAGTGCTGCTGCGGTCACCATCATGACCACGACGAGGAGCATGAGCACCACCATCATCATGAGGACGGCGATTGCTGCCACGAACACGGTCATCACCATGCGGATGAAGTGTTCACCTCCTGGGGTGTGGAAACCACAAAGAAGTATACTCCCGAGGAGATTTCTCATGCTCTGCAGGAGCTGAACTCCGGAAAGTACGGCAGTGTGCTCCGGGCAAAGGGCATTGTCTCCGGTGTTTCCGGCACCTGGCTGCATTTTGATTTTGTGCCGGAGGAAGCGCAGGTCCGGGAAGGCACTTCCGACGTTATCGGAAAGCTGTGCGTCATCGGCTCCAAGCTGGATGAAAAGGGCATTGCGGAACTGTTCGGTGTGTAAGAGGAGTTTGTCATGCAGGATATTCCCGTATATGCATTTACCGGATTTCTGGATTCCGGAAAGACAAAGTTTATTCAGGAGACGCTGGAGGATCCCCGGTTCAATGCCGGGGAGAAGACCCTTCTTCTGGTGTTTGAAGAGGGGGAGGAGGAATATGACATTTCCGCTTATCCCCACAAAAATGTATACCTGGAGGTTCTGGATCAGCAAAGTGTGACCACCAGGGAACTGGCGGCCCTTGCCAAGAAGTACAGGGCAGAGCGGGTTGTCGCAGAATTGAACGGCATGCAGCTTGTTGGGGATCTGTACACCCGTTTTCCGGAAAACTGGGTCATTGCCCAGGAGGTTATGTTTGCCGATTCCACCACTATCATGGCCTACAATTCCAACATGAGGAATCTGGTCATGGACAAGCTGATGGGCGCTCAAATGGTGGTTTTCAACCGGGTGACAAAAGGGGAAGACACCATGCCCCTGCACAAGCTGGCCCGGGCTGCCAGCCGACGGATCGATATTCTGTATGACTACACGGATGGAACCACCGCTTTTGATGATGTCCAGGATCCGCTTCCTTTTGACATCAACGCTCCCGTGATCCAGGTGAAAGACGAGGATTTTGCCCTGTGGTACCGGGATGTGACCGAGGAACCGGAAAAGTATGCCGGAAAGACCGTTTGCTTCAAGGGCCAGGTGGCAATGCTCCGCAGAGAAAAGGACAAGATGTTTGCCCCTGGCAGGTTTGTAATGACCTGCTGCGTGGAGGACATCCAGTTCTGCGGCATTCCCTGCCGTTATGAGGCAGCCAAGTCTCTGGTATCCAGAAGCTGGGTGGAAGTGACGGCAAAGATCTCTGCGGAAAAGCACGCCCTTTACAAGGGCGATCTTGGACCTGTTCTGACGGCGATCTCCGTTCGGGAGGCTCAGCCGGCAGATCCGGATGTGGCTACTTTCTAAGTGATTTTTCTGATCCCTCCTTCCACAGGATCAGAAAATCGGCCTTGGGTAGTAGAAATGCTGGAATAAGGAGAACGGTATGTATCAACCTCTTGCGGACCTCTTGCGTCCGGAGACTCTGGACGACGTTTACGGGCAGGAGCACATTTTGGGAAAGGGTGCCATTCTGCGCCGCCTCATTGATTCCGGGAAGGTCCCCAATATGATCTTCTACGGGCCCAGCGGTACCGGAAAGACCACGGTTGCCAACATCATCGCCAAGCAGACCAACCGCACACTATTCAAGCTGAATGCAACCACCGCTTCCACGGCGGACATCAAGCAGATCGTTGCCCAACTGGATACCTTCATGGCGCCCAATGGTGTGCTGCTCTATCTGGATGAGATCCAGTCCTTCAACAAAAAGCAGCAGCAGTCCCTTCTGGAGTACATCGAGAACGGGAAGATCACGCTCATTGCTTCCACAACGGAAAATCCCTATTTTTATGTGTTCAACGCCATTCTCAGTCGGTCCACCATCTTTGAATTCAAGCAGATTTCGGCGGATGCCGCACTGAAGGCCATCCGCAGGGCGGTGGCCTATATGGAAAACCGTACTGCGCTCGCTGCAGAGCCGGAGCCAGGTGCCCTGGAGTATATCGCCGGGGCTTGCGGAGGAGACATCCGAAAGGCGATGAATGCCGTGGAGGTGCTGTTTTCCGCGGCGGTGGCGGAGGAAGGGAAGATTACCATTACTCTGGAGGATGTGAAGGCGGTTACCCAGAAAAGCTCTATGCGGGCAGATCGGGAAGGGGATAATTATTATGATCTCCTGTCTGCACTGCAGAAATCCATTCGCGGATCCGATCCGGATGCGGCAGTTTACTACCTGGGATACCTTTTGGAAGCAGGACAAATGCAGTCTGCCTGCCGCAGACTCATGGTTACGGCGGCAGAGGACATCGGCCTTGCGTATCCCATGATCCTTCCCATTGTGAAGTCCTGTGTGGATGCGGCGCTGATGCTGGGAATGCCGGAGGCCAGGATCCCGTTGGGGGATGCCGCTGTGCTGTTGGCCACCTCTCCCAAATCCAACGCCGGATACAATGCCATCAACAGTGCCATGCAGGATATCCGAAAGGGAAAAGTGGGGGAGTTCCCCCGGCACCTGCAGAATGTCCATGCGGATACCTATACCATGGAACGGGAGCAGGGATATCTGTATCCCCACGATTATCCCTATCATTGGGTGGACCAGCAGTACCTTCCGGATGTGGTGGCCGGTACGAAATACTATGAGTACGGCGATAATAAGATTGAACAGGCTGCAAAGCAGTACTGGGAGAAAATCAAAAAGTAGGATAACGCCATGGATATACAGTTAAATGATATTTTAACCATGAAAAAAGAGCATCCCTGCGGAGAGAAGCGGTGGAAGGTTCTGCGCGTTGGGGCGGATTTTCGGCTGCGCTGTCTCGGCTGCGGCCACGAGATCATGATCCCCAGAGGAAAGGCGGAAAAAAACATCCGTAGTATTGAACGGATGCCCTGAATAACGGAAAAAGAACACCGGCAGCGTATGAACTGCCGGTGATTTTTCGATTTTAGGAGCATCCTGAAGGAACTTGCGGCGGCAGAGGGCTTGGATACGACCGTCTTTTTCGGAGGTTAGCGTTATACTGGTCTTCGGAGGTGAGTCGTTGACGGTCTATCTGGATCTTGCGGGACTCCTGAACTTTCTGGTGGATTACCTTCTTCTGCTGGGAGCCGACCGGATTACCGGCAGCACCGCGGGGTGGAAGCAGCTCCTGCCCGGCGCAGTGCTGGGAGGCATCTACGGTGCGGTTTGCCTGATCCCGGGGTTCTCCTTTCTTTCCGGCGTTTTCTGGAAAACCGTGGTCCTCTTTCTGATTTGCATTCTGGCCTTTGGCTTCCACAGATCGGCGATCCGCAGATCGGTCCTCTTTTGCCTGCTGAGTTTTGCGTTGGGTGGGGTGGCAGTTTCTGCCGGAAAACCTGGATGCTCCGGGCTGCTGCTTTCGGTTGGCGGTATTCTGCTGCTTTGCAGGATGGGCTTTCGGATGGGGGACGGGGTTCAAAGACGGATCCCCTGCCGCCTGACTCATAGGGGGAAGACGGTGCAGGCCATAGCGCTGGTGGATACCGGAAACACCCTGCGGGATCCGATCAGCGGACAGCAGGTACTGGTAGGGGACCGGAATCTTGCAAGGCGACTTCTGGGAATCGGGGTGGATCTGCTTCTGGATCCGGTAACGGCGGTGTCCTGCATTCCCGGCAGCAGACTGATCCCATACCATGTGATCGGAAAGAGCGGGGGGATGCTTCCGGCGGTACGGATTGATGAGATTACGATCGGTCACCATACATGCAGTGCGTTGGTGGCTTTTTCGTCGGACAGGCTGGGAGAGGATTTTTCATTGTTGGCAGGAGGGGAATGGTTATGAAGATGATCCAAAAGGTAATGCTGTGGTTTGGGCTTCTCCAGGAGGAGAATCTCTATTATATCGGAGGTTCGGATATCCTGCCGCCGCCGCTGAAGGGCGAAGAGGAGCAAAAGGCTCTGGAGGAGTTGGAAAGGGGATTGGCATCTGCCCGTTCCAGACTGGTGGAACGCAATCTCCGCCTGGTGGTGTACATTGCGAAACGGTTCGAAAACACAGGGGTCAATATAGAGGACCTGATATCCATCGGGACCATCGGCCTGATCAAAGCCATCGAGACCTATCGCAGGGACAAGAACATCAAGCTTGCCACCTATGCCTCCCGGTGCATCGAAAACGAGATCCTGATGCATATCCGAAAAATCTCCGGTCAGAAGGCGGAGATCTCCCTGGATGAGCCCATCAACATGGATTATGACGGCAATGAACTGCTGCTTTCCGACATTCTGGGTACGGAGGAGGACACGGTGATGCGGCCTTTGGAGGACATCGAGGAGAAGCATCTCCTGCGAAATGCCCTGTCCTGCCTGAATACCCGGGAAATGGAGATTGTCAATATGCGTTTCGGACTGGATGGTCGAAAGGAGCTGACCCAAAAGGAAGTGGCGGAAAACATGGGGATCTCACAATCCTACATCTCCAGACTGGAAAAAAAGATCATGCGCAGGTTGAAAACAGAAATGGAACGACAGATCAATTACGCATAACCTGATTTTACCCTTTACATTCCAAAGAAGCGATGATATAATAAACATTAACGCTATCACGATGCGAAGTATAAAAAAGACAGGGGTAACATATGGAACGAAAAGAGGTTTCAAAATCCGTTTTGAAGCGGCTGCCGGGTTATCTGGCATATCTGAAAAGCCTTCCGGAGGGAACCATGGTCCATATTTCCGCAACAGCGCTGGCAAATGCGCTGAACATGGGTGAGGTACAGGTGCGGAAGGATCTGGCGCTGGTTTCCGATGGGGGTCGGCCCAAGATTGGCTACCTTCGGGAGCGGCTGATCGACGATATTGAGCAATTCCTGGGATATGACAGTGCCACGGAGGCGGTTCTGATTGGCGCAGGAAAACTGGGAAGGGCGCTTCTGGGCTACAAGGGATTTTCTGCCTACGGCCTGAATATCCTGGCGGCTTTTGACGTGGTTCACAAAGAGGGAGTATCGGAAATCGGAAAACCTATCCTGCACGTGGATGATCTTCCCGCTTTCTGTCGTACCAATAAGGTGCTGATGGGCATTATTACGGTACCGGAAGCCCAGGCGCAGAATGCCTGTGATCTGCTGGTTGCCAACGGAATCAAGGCAATCTGGAATTTTGCACCTACTCATCTGGATGTTCCGGAGAATATTCTGGTCCAGAATGAGAACATGGCAACCTCCCTTGCGGTGCTGTCCATGCATCTGCAGGCCCACATGAAAGAGGAGAAGAAGTAAATCCTTTGAAAACAGCCGGCATGATCGATTCAGGTCATGCCGGCTGTTTGGCTGCAGTATCGGTCTTTACAGGCGTATCTCCACGGGGCTGCGGATCTCCATGGAGTCGGGAGTAACCCGACAATCCACCGCAAGAATGCGGACGCCCTCCTGAGCAGCCTGCCGCAGCACCCTGCCAAAGGCAGGGTCGGTTTCATCGTTGGGGTGGAGGGATTGCACATCCTGCATTTGGATCACAAACAGGACATAGGCACCAAAGCCCGCTCTTTTTGCCTGAATCAGCCCCAGGATGTGTTTTCTCCCGCGCTCCGTAGGGGCATCGGGAAAGGCGCAGATTCCGTCATTTTCCAGAGTAACGCCCTTGACTTCCAAAAAACAGGGGATGCCATCTTTGGTAAAGGAAAAATCAAACCGGGAATCTCCATGGACGGTTTCCGAACGCAGAGCCTCAATGCTGCCCAAACCTCCCTGCAGGAGCCATTGGGCGGCAGCGGCGTTGGGAGCCTGAGAGTCCATGTTGATCAGACGACTGCCTTTCTGTACTGCGATCAGGTCGTATTTCGTTTTCCGTGCCGGATTGTCGCTTTCGGCACACCATACCTTCGCATCTGGGGGAAGAAGCTCCCTGCACCGTCCGGTGTTTTTTACATGACATACCCTGGGGATCCCGTCAATGGCGATCTCCGCCAGAAACCGGTTGGGACGGCGTAAAAAGATCCCCGAAACCACTTTTTTATAGTTCAAATGGAACCATCCTTCTCATAAAGTGAAAGCCACCGAAAGCAATGCTTTTCGGTGGCTATTTGGTGGAGACAACAGGACTCGAACCTGTGACCTCATGCGTGTGAAGCATGCGCTCTAACCAGCTGAGCTATGCCTCCCTATCCAGAACCGCTGTCCGGAACAGTTAGTATTATAGCATAAGAACGGAAAATGTCAAGCATATTTTTTCGCTTGTCCGTTCTAACTTGCGGTTGGGCGCCATAGGCTGAAACAAAAGGAGGAGATCATCATGAAGAATCGAAGACGTTCTTCCAGACGGCCGAGTTGGTCCCTTCCCACAGGGGTGCTGTTTGGAATTGTCATTTCTCTTGCGGTGATGCTTGCCGAAGCTGTTTTGTGTGCCTGGCTTCTGGACATCGGAAAGACTGCCCAGCAGTCTTTCGGGAAGCTGACACCGTGGCTTCTTGCACTGGCCGGATGGGTCGGTGCCATGTGCGGCTATCAGAAGGTGGGACGTCAGAGACTGGTGGTCTGTATGGTCAGCGCGCTGGGATTCTGGCTGGTGTTGCTGGCAATTCCTGCACTGGTTTTCGATGGAGCCTATCAGCGGGTGGGGATCTGTGCGGCCTCCATTCTGCTTGGCGGTTTGGGAGCAGCGATGCCCGCAATGAAAAAACCGAGGAAAAAATATCGTTAGTTTGTACAAAATGCACATAAAGTCGAATTGACATAAAAACACAGAATGTAGTCTTTCTTAGGAGCCGGGACGCAAGATATTGGGCAAAACCGGAAAAGGGTTCGAAATACATCGAAAGGGCTGATATACATAAAAATCAGCAGTTTTTACAAAAATTGATGAAAACCACAAATAAACTTGCATTTTCAGGAAAAATGGAGTATAGTTAGGTTGCAATTTGTAATCAATGCATTTGGCATCCGGCATACTCCGCAGGCGATGGAGTAGCGATGATGGATGTACTTGAAATGACACGGCGGGCGTGCTGCCCCAGGAATCGGCAGTGTTTGGCTCTGATCTTGGGAATGATGGGTGGATTTCTGTTCGGCATTTTGCCTACGGGTAATTCACCGGAGATTGCTCTTTTGATGCGCCGGGCATTTGATGTCCCGGTGTCGATCGTTTTGACGTTTGCTGTGTTGTCCGTACCTTTGATCTTTTCCGCATTCGCGGTTCTCGTTCGCGCCTCCTGGCTTTTTCCCGTTGTAGCATTTTGCAAGGCTGCCGGATTCTCCTATTTCGGGACCTGTCTGCAAAGGCAATTCGGGGATGCCGGATGGCTTGTCCGATCTCTGTTTCTGTTTTCTTCCATGTGGAATCTTCCGGTGCTGTTTTTCTTCTGGTTCCGGCACGCGGGCAACAGGGAAGAGGGATTGTGGGCAGACCTGGGAGGGTGTATGCTTGCTGAATTGGCGATCGCGGCAATAGATGCCTGGGTGATGGCGCCGCTGCTGTCACGCATAGTATTTTAAAAGATTTTGAGGTACCGTCGTTCATGCTTGGATTCATTGATGCATATGAAAATTATCTGACAAAGATAAAAAAAGCATCTGCAAACACCGTGGCGTCCTATATGCGGGACATTCGGAGCTTCTCCGCATGGCTCCGGGAGCAGGAAAACGTCGAGGTAGAGGATGCGACCCAACTGAATATTCGTACCTATGTGGAAAATCTTCAGGCCATCGGCAAGTCCGATGCCACCATTTCCCGTGCGGTGGCAGGACTGCGTAATTTTTACGGATATCTGATCTCCTCCGGTTTCCTGGAAGAGTCTCCGCTGGAGGAAATCAAGGTTGCGGCAGGGGAAAAAAAGGATCCGCAGATCCTGACCCGGGACCAGATCCGCCAACTGCTGGCGCAGCCGGCCACCACGGATGCCAAGGGGATCCGGGATAAGGCGATGCTGGAGACCCTGTGCTGCACCGGTTTGCGTGTCACAGAGCTTCTCAACCTGAATGTTGAGGATATCAATCTGAATCGAGGGGTTCTTCTGAGTAATCACGCAAAAAAAGTTCGGGAAATTCCTCTTTCAACTTCTGCAATCCAGGCTCTTCGCACATATCTGGCCAAAATCAGGGGGGATATGCTCCTGGAGAAAGGGGAGAAGGCCCTGTTTGTGAACGTGGGAGGCATCCGGATGAGCCGTCAGGGCTTCTGGAAACTGCTGAAACGCTACCAGCAGGATGCGGGGATCCCCGGAGAGCTGACACCCCATACCCTTCGCCACAGTTTTGCCGTACATCGTCTGGAAGAGGGAGATGATCTTCGCTCCCTGCAGGAGCTGATGGGTCACAGCGGAAGGTCCTCCACACAAGTTTACAGTCATATGGTAAAAGGGCTGCATCAGAATTGAGGCAGCCCAAACTCGGGACGCATTATGACGGCTGCGTAATAAGTATGCTTTTCAATAAAACCGTAGTTTTCGTTTTTCCCACTTATCGTTTGGCAGTATGCTGACAATTCCCGCTTTTTCATTTTTTCTGCTTATAACAAATCGAGGCACTGCCTTTTGGGCAGCGCCTCGATTTGTTATAAGCAGCAGTTACGATCCGTAGTAGGAATCATCCCACCAGGCCATTCCGTTTTCATCATACTCTTCGGCAGTTCTCGTCTCTCCATTTGGATAAATCGCAAAGTGTGCATCTGAATCTGCGGCAAATGTCCGGATGGAATACAGGTTTCCTGTCATTGCATCATAATGGTACTTTGTGGTAAAGGGTTGTTCCGAATAGTAATCTCTGCAAATCATGCTGAAATAGATGTTGGATTTTTGGGCAAGTTCAAAACTGTAGTCCCTTCCATTTCCAATCACATCTCGGGCTGTAGTGACTCTTGTCTGTCCGGTCTTGCTATCGAGAAAGGTTATTTCCGAATCCCATTTTTCTTCACACAGTATTAGAAAGTCTTCATCCCAGACAGTCCAATTCACTCCATGGTTTGATGAGGCAAAAAAGCCTGTTACAAAATCCTTCACAGGAATATCCGTGAATAAAGGATCCACCGTGCCATCAGGTAAGTAGATTCGATAAATCCCGTCATGAGTTTCATTCACTGCAGCGAGGAAGAATACGCAATCCCCCCATATATCAATCTCTGGTGCTATTCTGGAGAAAGGATCCAAGAATAAAGTGCTTTGTGTCCCGGATTCTCTGTCAATTACAACAATTTCTTTGCCGTCTTCAACAGAAACCAGGTAGGGTAAAGTATCATAATCATCCCGTTGCAACGCCCAACAGCATAGTTCTTCATTCCAAAAAATTCTTGAATCATCGTTTGAAAAATAAACTTCATACGACGGGATATCCGACGACTCGGTAGTTGTTTCCGGAATAGGAGAAGACGTAGTTTCCACGCTTGATTGAGACGTATCCGTAGTGGCAGATTGTGGTGAGGGCGGCATTCCGCAGCTACATAGCAAGGCGCAAACTGTTATAACAGTAATCAGAATCTTAACTTTCATCGTAATCATCCTTTCTTGGCGTTTGCGATTGAAATGTTCGTCACCATCTATTACAATTTACCACTTATGGTCTGAGGAAAGCTGGTTCTAATCTTTGGATGCGCATACGCTATTAAATTGTGGACTATTTTTCGTCTGGTGATCATTTCTGCTCCTTTTTGAATTTTGCAAAACTGGCCGGAGCTTTTGGTTGGAAGATCCTTTCACGATCAGGGCTGCCTCAGAATTGAGGCAGCCCTTTTTACGCAATCGGATAGGGTAGGGGATCAGTTCGTATAGAGCGAGGGGGCGGATTCAATGCCGGTCATGGCTGCCAGCAGATCCACTTCCATTTTTTGGATGCTCTTTTTCATGTTCAGGCCTTCTTCGATGTCTACATCGGTGAATTCGCCGTCATGGGTGCACACTATACGGTTATTTTTCCCCTGACGGAGCAGTTCCACGGCCAGATAGCCCATTTTGGTGGCGTTGACACGGTCACGACCGGTGGGGGTGCCGCCGCGCTGAATGTGTCCAAGCACCGTAACCCGGGGATCCAGGTCGATGGTTTCCTTGATTCGGGCGGCGATATCGATGGCACGGCCTGCGCCTTCGGCGACAACGATCATATAATGGGTAAATCCGTTGAATCTGGCCTGCCGGATCTTCTCGATCACATCCCGTTCAAAATCGATCTCCTCTTCGGGGACCAAAATGGCGGTTGCACCCACGGCGAGGCCCACATACATGGCCAGATAACCGGCATTCCGGCCCATCACCTCCACCACAGAGCAGCGCTCGTGGGACTGCATGGTGTCGCGGAGCTTATCGATGCACTCGATGGCAGTATTGGCGGCGGTATCGAAGCCGATGCAGTAGTTTGTGCAGGCAATATCGTTGTCAATGGTGCCCGGAATCCCGATCACATTGATGCCGTGACGGGAGAGCGCCTGAGCACCCCGGAAGGTGCCGTCGCCGCCGATGGCAATAATGCTGTCCAAACCCAGAAATTTGCAGGTGGAGACGGCTTTTTTCTGGCCTTCTACCGTCATAAACTCGCTGCTTCTGGCGGTATACAGGATCGTGCCGCCCCGATTGATGATATGGGCGATGCTTTTTTCGTCCATACGGACAATATCACCGTTAATCAATCCGTTCCATCCACGGCGGATGCCAAAGCACTCAATCCCGTGGTGCAGGCAGGTACGGACCACTGCACGAACGCAGGGATTCATGCCGGGGGCATCGCCGCCGCTGGTAAGGACACCGATTCGTTTTACACTCATATGTATTCCCTCCAAACTCGGAAACATTCCGATACAATTCCGGACCTTTTCCGATTCGATTTCGGATAATTTCCGACAACAATATTTTAGCGGGATAAGCCCAAAAAGTAAAGGTAATTCTTCAAAATGCAGTATGTCATATATGGCATAAAATATGGAATATGCCATATGTGGAATAATACTTGCGTATTTATATCATATATGATATAATATTCAAAATCCGCCGGAAAGAGGGGGCACGTCCAATGGAATTGCACGAAAAATTGAAGAAATTACGGCAGGAGAAGCATAAGACGCAGTCGGAGATTGCGGAATACCTTCAGACCGGCCAGTCTTATTACGCAAAATACGAAAGTGGGAAGATCCCGCTGCCTGCTGAGCGGCTTCGCCAGCTCTGTCTGTACTATCATATCAGTGCGGATTATTTCCTGGGCCTTCCGGATGATCTGCCCCACGAACCACCGAAGAATCCTAAGAAAAAATAAAACCATAGTATCAAAAAACGCTTGACTCTGACGCTGCGTCATAGCGTATACTCACAGGCAGAGAGGGGGAATCCCAATGAACATGCAGATCAAGGAGTTTTCCAGGCTGGCGGGTGTCAGTGTGCGCACACTGCATTATTACGATGAAATCGGGCTGCTGGAGCCGTGCCGTGTGGACAGGCAGACCGGCTATCGGTTTTATGACGAGAGTTCTCTGGAACGCATGCAGGAGATCCTGTTTTTCCGCGAGCTGGATTTTCCACTGAAAAGCATTCTTGAGATTCTTTCTTCTCCAAACTATGACAAGCAAAAGGCACTCATAGAGCAGAAGAGGCTGCTGATTCTGAAAAAAGAGCGATTGGAACGGCTGATCGCTGCTCTGGAGGCCGAGGAGAAAGGAGATCCTATGATGGATATGAAAGCATTTGACAATGAACCGTATGAAACTGCCCGGAAGCAATATGCGGAGGAGGCAAGGCAGCGGTGGGGGCATACGGATGCCTATCGGGAAAGCCGGGAAAAGATGGCATCCATGTCGAAAGAGAATCGGAGAGAAGCGGACGCCGGAATGAATGCTCTGATGGAAGCCTTTGCCCGGTGTGACCGCGATGGAGGAAAGCCGTCGGAGGAGGCAGCACAGGCGCTTGTGGGCAAATGGAAACAGTATATCACAGACCATTACTATACCTGTACGGACGAGATCCTTGCAGGTCTGGGGGAGATGTACGTTTCCGATCAGAGGTTCACGGACAACATCGATGTGCACGGTATCGGAACTGCCAGGTTTATGGCAGAGGCAATTCGAATCTATTGCGGGAAGTAAAGGGTATTCTGGTGCTATATAACGCGCTCAGAGCCGCGAAGAAGGACTTCAAAAGAGAAGAGCGATGGGATTTGGATTCACGGCATCAGAGAGGCGCTCAGAGCCTGACATGCGGTATGCTTCGAAGGAGTTCTCCAATGGAATGAAAAAAGAATGCCCAACGGATGGGAAATGACTTCTTCCGAAAACATGAAATGGCCCTGTTCAAGAGAACAGAGCCATTTTTTGATTTCGGAAACCACCGGTTGGTAACCGAAAAACCGGGGAACCCACAAGGGAACCCCGGTTTGCTGTTTCCAGCCGACATCAGATCTGCCGCCGGGACGAAGAAACCTCCCGCCTTTGGAGGGAAGGAGCTTCCGGAGGCTCCGGAGGGACATACGAAGATATCCGGAAACCATGGCCTTGCAGAGCCGGAGCCGTACAGAAACCGAACGCAACAAAATAAAAATTTTGTTGCGTTAGAAGGAGATATATGCTACAATATGAGTATGAAAGCAAAGATGGATTATTCCGCAGCATAGTTCGTTTGATGGTTTTCGGTTCGATACAATAGCGAATGAAACATTCTGCCGACGTGGGTTTCAACAAATCTGTCCTTTTCCAACGTATTCTGGCTGCGTGTGGAATGCGCATTTCAGAACCAGAATCTTTGCCAGTGTGTGTATGAACCATATGATTTTTGGAATCATTTGGAAGCGTATTCGCCTCGCTTCGATGAATCCAACGCCTTGCTGGATCACTTCGTCAACATTCTCTTTCCGGTTGTTTTGTCAGATTATGGACAAGGCGTAACTTGCTTTCGGAATCGACCTCTGCACGATCATCGGTAAAACAACATTGCGCACGTTCTGATGGAAGATAAAACGGAATCCGGATTGGAGTTAAATCCTTATAAAATGCCCAATCATGCAGATTCGTCATTTTGCACATATTTTCACATTAGTTTTGTATATTTTATCATTCTTTAGGAGGTTCCATTATGCAGCGGTTTACAGATTGTCCCATCGTATTACGGGATTTCCTGGCCTATCACGAGACCATCAAAGGCCAGTCTCAGAAAACGATCTCCGAATACTATCTGGACTTGCGGATGTTTCTGCGTTTTGTTAAGCTGATGCGCCATGATATGCCGGTCCACACCCGCCTGGATGAAATCGACATCCGGGATGTGGATATCGAATTTATCCGATCCATCACCACATCGGATATCTTTGATTTCCTGTCGTATCTTGCCAGTGACCGGACACCCAACCCGGACTCCCCTTCCCCCAGCTACGGCATCTCCCCTACTGCCAGGGCGCGGAAGCTGTCGGCCATCAAGTCCTTTTATAAATACCTTACCGTAAGAACCAAGCAATTGCAGGAAAACCCTGTGGCTGACCTGGAGTATCCCAAACTTCGCAAAAGTCTGCCCCGGTACTTGACCATGGAGCAGTCTGCGGCGCTGCTGAAGGCGGTTTCCGGCCCCAATGCCAAGCGGGACAAGGCGATCCTGCTGCTGTTTTTAAACTGCGGGATCCGCCGCAGTGAGCTGGTGGGACTGAACATTACCGATGTATACGAGGACAGGATCCGCGTCGTCGGCAAGGGCAATAAGGAACGGGTGGTCTATTTCGGCT
Source organism: Bacillota bacterium (assembly GCA_029224785.1). Classification (GTDB taxonomy): domain Bacteria; phylum Bacillota; class Clostridia; order Oscillospirales; family Oscillospiraceae; genus Faecousia. Next base: position 58,145 of record JAQXVF010000040.1, on the reverse strand, counting down.
CCTCCTGCCGTAAAGCGCTGGACGAATATCTTCCGGAACGCCGGAAAAAGGTGATTCCGGACAACCGGGCGCTGTTCATCTCCCGGGACAATAACCGGATCAGTGTGACGGCGGTACACCGGCTTGTGAAGAAATATCTGACGGCGGCCGGCCTGGATGCTTCCCAGTTTTCCGCCCATAAGCTGCGGCACACAGCTGCCACCATGATGCTGTCCGGAGGTGTGGATGTGAAAACCGTTCAGGAGGTGCTGGGTCACGAGAACCTGAATACCACCCAGATCTATACCCATATCGAGAGTACGGAGTTGAAAATCGCCGCAGAGGCCAATCCCCTGTCCAAGTTGGACTATGAATAGAACACTCACCAAGTGGAGTACATAAGGGAGGACAATACGTCCTCCCTTCTCTATTCTATCGTGCAGTATTTCTGCTTTACAGCACCGTCTCGATGGCTTCCCGGATGTTTCTTACCCGAAAGACCTCCAATCCCTGGGGGATTACCAGCTTCTCTGTTCCGACCCGGGGAATGATGACTTTGTGGAAGCCAAGGCGGACCACCTCTCCCAGCCGCTGGTTCATGTGGGAGACAGCGCGGATCTCTCCGGTCAAACCCACTTCCCCGATGGCGGCAAGATGACTGTCGATGGCGGTGTCCCGATAGGAGGACGCCACGGCAAGGATCACCGGCAGGTCCGCCCCCGGCTCGTCCAGCCGCAGACCGCCAATGACGTTGATGTAAGCGTCGAAAAGGCTCAGCTTCATCCCTGCCCGCTTTTCCGCAACCGCAAGGAGAAGAACGGCCCGGTTGAAATCAAAGCCGTCTGCGGCGCGTCTGGGCACATTGAAGGTGGTCTTGGCGACCAACGCCTGCACTTCCGCCAGAACCGGACGGGTCCCCTCCATCACACAGGCAACACAGGTGCCGCAGGCATTTTCCGGCCGTCCTTCCAGAAGCATCTGGGAGGGGTTGGGCACCTCCTCCAGGCCGGCATCGGCCATTTCAAAGACGCCGATCTCGTTGGTGGAGCCAAACCGGTTCTTTGCGGCCCGCAGAAGCCGGTAGGTGGAGTTGGGATCTCCTTCGAAATACAAAACGCAGTCCACCATGTGCTCCAGGACTTTCGGGCCGGCGATGGCACCGTCCTTGTTGATGTGCCCCACAACGAATACCGTAATTCCCCGACTTTTGGACAGGTGCATCAGGGCCATGGTGCAATCCTTCACCTGGGAAACGCTTCCCGGAGAGGACTCATTGTTTTCATTGTACAGAGTTTGGATGGAGTCCACGATCAGAATATCCGGCGCGGACTGCTCCACCGATTCCAGAATGTCCGACAGCCGGGTTTCGGACAGGATCAGAAGGCCGTCCGTAGTCACCTGAAGCCGCTGAGCCCGGAGCTTGATCTGGCGTTCGCTTTCCTCGCCGGAAACGTACAGCACCTTCCTCTCCCGGCACAGGCAGGAGCAGATCTGCAGCAGCAGGGTGGATTTGCCGATGCCCGGGGCGCCTCCCACCAGCACCAGGGACCCCTCCACAGCGCCGCCTCCCAGCACCCGGTCCAGCTCTGCCATTCCGGTGGTGAAGCGGATCTCCTGATCCGTTCCGATTTCCCGAAGGCTTTTGGGCTGCCGGCTGAGACCCACAGGTGAAGAGGTACTCCGGCCCGGCGCACTGGGCTTTTCAATATGTTCTTCCATGGAATTCCACGCGCCGCAGGCAGGACAGCGGCCCTGCCACTTGGGCGTTTCGTTTCCGCATTGCGTGCAGAAATACACCATTTTTGCTTTTGCCATTTCCCTGCTCCTTTGTTTTTTTGCTATTATACCAAAGAATCGCTGCCCGGGTCAATCCTTCTTTGCACAATATGTGCTGACAGCGGCAGCAATGACACCGCTGATTTTCTTTTGATAGGCGGGACTTGCCAGCAGGGCCTCCTCTTCCGGATTGGACAGAAAACCGCATTCTACCAGGATTCCCGGACAGGTGATCCGGTCCATCAGGTAAACGCCGGAGGATTGTTTGGCCTTCCGGTGACTGTCGGGATTGAGGATTCGGCAAATGGCATCCTGCAGGTCCTTTGCAAGAGCCTTGCTGCCTTCATCCGAGGCATAGAACACCTGCGCGCCGCTGCAGCGACGGTCGGGAAAGGTGTTCTGGTGGATGCTGACAAGCAGTCCGTCGGGCGTCTGATTGACCGTTTTCACCCGGGCTTTCAGATCGGACACTTTTTTGGATGCGATGGTTGCGCCCTCCGTGTATACGGAGGTATCCGTCCGGCGGATCATTTCCGTTTTCAATCCCATGAGATTGAGCACGCATTCCAGTCTCAGGGCGATCTGCAGGTTGTAGCTGCTTTCCGGTTTTCCGGTACAGGAAATGGCACCTCCGTCCTCACCGCCGTGTCCGGCATCCAGAATGATGCAGATTCGCCGGGAATCCTCGATCTGATCGGAAACCACTGTCACAACCCGGTTCCCCGCTGCGCAGAGGAGGAAAAACACAAACGCAGTTCCGAGATACAGTATGCACAGAAGAAATATGGTCCCGGCTTTTTTCATAGGCAACACCTCTGTGCATTCTATGCGCCCGGGAGTTCTGTTTGAACTTTCTGTCAGGTTCCGGCATAGAATTACCCGGAACGACTGTTCCAAACAGAAATGACGGGAGGAATGAAACTTGAATTCAGGAAACCACGAAAAATCGCCGAATATGGGGCGGCTGCCATGTCCCGCTCCCCTGGCGAACCCCTATGTTCCCTTTCAACTGGAGGATCCTCCGACGTATTCACAGGGAAAAGCCCTGATCCGGGGTACACTGTACCCGGGGCTGGATCTTCCTTTCATGGGGATGGTCAACCGCTGCGAAAAAAGGCAGTCCCCTATGGTTCAGCTCCAGCAGCTTCGGTTTGCGCTGACGGAGCTTGGGCTGTATCTGAATACCCACCGGGAGGATCGAAAAGCTCTGGATGCATACCGGAAAATGCAGAGGGAATTCCACGATGCCCGGGAGGAGTATGTGAAGTGCCACGGACCCATAGACCATGCCACGCCGGAGGAATCCGACCGATTTACCTGGATCTGTGACCCGTGGCCTTGGGAATATGCGGCAAATCGGGGGGTGTAATCATGTTTCAATATGAAAAAATGCTGCAGTATCCTGTCAAGATCGACCGTCCCAATCCCCGCCTTGCCCGGATCATCATCAGCCAGTACGGTGGCCCCGACGGTGAGCTGGGAGCCTCCCTGCGCTACCTTTCTCAGCGGTTCAGTATGCCCTTTGACGAGCTGAAGGGGGTCCTGACCGATATCGGTACTGAGGAGCTGGGACATCTGGAAATGATCGGCGCCATTGTTCACCAGTTAACCCGGAATATGAAGGATGAACAGTATAAAGATCCGGCCTTTGCCCCCTACTTTGTGGACCACACCGCCGGCGTTTATCCCAATTCCGCCGCCGGAACCCCATGGAGCGCCGCCACCATAGCAGTAAAGGGAGATCCCATTGCAGACCTGACGGAGGACCTGGCAGCAGAGCAGAAGGCAAGGGTGACCTACGACAACATCCTTCGGATCAGCGATGACCCGGATGTGAACGACGTAATCAAGTTCCTGCGGGAGCGGGAGATCGTTCATTTCCAGAGATTCGGCGAAGCGCTGGAGCTTCTTCGGGAAAAGCTGAATCAAAAGAATGTATATTTCATGAATCCGGCTTTCGATCTGTAATCCTCTGGGAAACCGTGTCGTTTTGACACGGTTTCCGCTATTCTGTCCTGCGGCGGATTGATTTTTCCAGGCTCCCGTGGTAGAATTACATAGAAAGAGGTGGTAACCGTGGAAGAGAAAGCAAAAATCCTGGAATACAAATGCCCGAACTGCGATGCACCTATGGTGTTCGGCAGCGAGAACCAGAAAATGACCTGCGAGTATTGCGGCAGCAGCTTCGACGTGGCGGATGTACAGGCATACAATGACTCCATCCTGGAAGGCAGCGAGGATGCCTTTGTCTGGGAGGACGGAACCGTTGCCGAATGGGACAGCGAGGAGAAGAATGCCGTACAGGTGTTTGTCTGCCCGGCCTGCAGCGGTGAGCTTTTGACGGATGCACAGACCACGGCAACCTTCTGTCCCTTCTGTGAAAACCCGGCTGTGCTGCCCCAGCGGCTCTCCGGAGGCCTCCGGCCGGACGGATTGATCCCTTTCAAAAAAAGCAAAAAGGAAGCCCAGGAGGCGTTCCTGAAGCTGTGCGGAACGAAAAAACTGCTGCCGAAGTTCTTTACTCAGGAGCAGCGGATCGAACGGATCACAGGCATCTATGCACCGTTCTGGCTGTATGATTGCACCGGAAAGGAAAATGCCCGGTATACCGGAACCCGGGTCATGACATGGTCGGACAGCCGATATCATTATACCAAAACGGATCAGTACCTGTTGGTGCGGAACGGAGAGGCGGACTTCGAGGGGATTCCCATGGACGGATCCAGCAAGCTGGACAATGCCATCATGGAGTCCATCGAGCCCTTTGATGCATCCCAGATCATCCCCTTTGATACGGCGTATCTGTCCGGCTATTTTGCGGACAAATACGATGTGGAGGCGGAGATTGGCCGGGAGCGGATCCGTCAGCGGGTGGAGGAGACGATGGATGCACACCTTCGCAATAGCTGCATGGGCTACGGCGCAGTGGCGAGAACCTCCGTAAAGACCGGCGTGACCCACGGAAGGGCAAGATACGTCCTCTTCCCGGTTTGGCTGCTGACCACCCGGTATGAGGGCAAGCTCTACACCTTTGCCATGAATGGACAGACCGGCAAGATGACCGGCTCCTTCCCCGTTTCCCGGCAGCGCTGTGCCGCCTGGTTCTGGGGAGTGTGCGGCGCGGTCACGGCGGCGGTCACACTGCTGCAGCTTCTGTTCTGAGGAGATGAAGAGGATGAAAAAAGTCAGTGCAATTCTGCTGATCCTGGCTCTGGTACTGGTGATGGCACCCGGAGCTTTTGCTGCTGCGCCCAAGGTGGTGGATGATGCAGGCCTGCTGTCCGATTCCCAGCAGGAATCCCTGGAGCAGAAGGCGGAGGAACTGGCGGAGACATACGGAATCGATGTGGTGATCTATACCGTCTACAGCATGGACGGACAGGATCCGGAAGGATATGCAGACGATTACTACGATGAAAACGGCTATGGCATCGGAGAGGATCACAGCGGAATCCTGTTTCTGCTCTCCATGGAATACCGGGATTGGGCCATCAGCACCTGCGGTGACGGCATCTATGCCCTGACGGATTACGGGATCGAGTCTGTGTTTTCCGATATGGCCGGAGAGCTCTCCGACGGGAACTACTATGATGCCTTCTGTATCTATCTGAGCAGTCTGGAGGGGTATCTGAAGGCCTTCCAAAACGGCTCCCCGGTGGACGGGTTTACCACGGAATATGTGGGACCCGGATCCTATGAGGGCGGCACGGCAGAAGAAGTGATCCACTACGGCGAGGACCGGTCCTCATGGACGGATTATCTGATCCGTTTTCTGATTGCCCTGGGCATCGGAGCGGCTGCCGGAGGAATTACCCTTGCAGGACTGAAAAAGAGTATGAATACCGCCGTTCCCCAGCGCGGCGCACAGAGCTATTTGAAGGGAAATGTAAACATCACTTCTCATATGGATATCCTGGTGGGCAGTCACACCAGCCGGACACCCCGTTCCACCGGTTCCTCCGGCGGCAGCGGACGCTCTGGAGGCGGAAGCTCCGTGCACCGCAGCAGCGGAGGCGTTCGGCACGGTGGCGGACATGGTAAATTCTGATAAAAAATGACAAATATTTGATTTTACTATTGACTTTCCCCTTTGTGGATGGTTTATACTGAGGCTCAGAGAGGCGGTGAAGCCGTGAAAATCAACGAGGTTGAGACTCTTGCCGGGATCACAAAAAAGAATATCCGTTTTTATGAAGCGCAGGGGCTTCTCTCCCCTGCCAGAAACTCCGAAAACGGATACCGGGATTATGGCGAGGAAGATGTGCGGATCCTCCGCAGGATCAAGCTTTTTCGGAAGATGGGGTTTCCCATTGAGGAGATCCGGCAGATGTTCGCAGGGGTACATACCGTAGGAGACGGAATGCGCCGCCAGTTGATCAGCCTGGAACGGGAGCAGCGTAATCTGGAACAGTCCATGACGCTGTGCCGGGAACTGCAGAATCAGGAGATCCCGGTGTCTTCTCTGGATGCGGAGTCGATCCTTGACCGCATGGAAAAGCTGGAAGAGGAGGGCGTGTCCTTCCAAAACAGGCAGGAGGAGGACATCCGAGTGCTGTACATTGCCCCGGTGGTTGTCACCGCAGGGGTGGTTGTCCTGATGGTTTGCCTCAGTGCATTCCTTTTCTGGGCCTATCGAACATCGCCGGAGGCGTCCCCTCCCGGATGGTTTCTTCTGCTGATTGTAGGGCTGTTTGCCGCTGTCGGATTTGGAGCGGTTCTGGCGCTTTTGCAGCGGATCGGAGAAATCAAGAAGGGAGAAATGAACGATGCAAAAAACTACTAAAAAGAAAATCCCCGCGGTGGTCTGTGCGCTGCTTGCTTTGGCTGGCATTCTTGCCTATCTGCTCGTTCTGATCATGGCAATGAGAGGAGAAATGCCCGGAATCCCCGCGGCAGTTCTGATAATCGTGATTTACGGCGTTCCCGTTATCGCAGTGTTGATCGGCGTCCTTTTGGCTCTGCGCCAGAGGCTCAAGGAAATTGATGGCGGGGAGGAAGAAGATGCCAAACAATACTGATGCCCAGGCAGAACGGCGGAAAGGTGCCATCCAGAGTGCGATTCTTGCGTCCGTTTTTCTTCTGGTTTCTGCCGGAATCAAGCTGCTGCTGCGGGGCTTCTACCATGTGGATGGGTTTTGGGGCGCCGTGCTGCTGATTTTCTCGTTGTTGGAACTGGGGAGTCTGCTCCCTGTCTGGATATTACTGAAAAACCGTCTTACCGAAATTGAAGGAGGAGAAGAAGATGCTGCTGCTCAATATTGATCATGTTCCCGGAAGAGAAGTGGAGGCCCTGGGCCTGGTGAAGGGCACTGTGGTCCAGTCCAAAAACTTTGGAAAGGACTTTATGGCCGGAATGAAAACGCTGGTCGGCGGTGAAATCAAGGGCTATACCGAAATGCTGGTGGAAGCCCGTCAGATTGCCACCAAGCGGATGGTAGACGAGGCCAACAGCCTGGGTGCCGATGCGGTGATCAACATCCGGTTTGGTTCCTCTGCCGTCATGCAGGGTGCCGCCGAAGTCATTGCCTACGGTACCGCCGTCAAACTGAAGTGAAAAAAACTGCTGCCTGTGATCAAACAGGCAGCAGTTTTTTTCAGTTTCTTCTTTCCACAAGGCTAATAGCGAGACTTGTCAGGAAACGGGAATCTGTAAAGGCAGACAGAGCGGAAAGAGCAAGAGCTGTGTGCTCCTTCACCAGATTTCCGCAGTTTTCCACACCGTACAGCCGAACAAAGGTGTTTTTGGTTTCGTCGGAGCCAACCGATTTGCCCATTTCTTCCTTACTTCCAATGACATCCAGCATATCGTCCCGGATCTGGAAGGCCAGGCCCAGATGATCGGCAAATACTCCGGCGGCATCGTACTGACGTACCGTTCCTCCGGCGGCGATCACGCCCAACTGACAGGCTGCCCGGATCAGCGCGCCGGTTTTCCGGGCCTGAATGTCCAGCACCTCCTGCTCAGTGCAGAGCCGCTGCTCACTTTGGATGTCCAGCACCTGGCCGCCTACCATACCCAGCTCTCCCGCACAGCGGGAAAGCACCTCTACCGCCCGGATTCGGGCTTCGGCATCCAGGTCCGCCTCCGCAAGAAAACGGAAGGCAGCGGTCAGGAGACCGTCTCCGGCAAGAACCGCCAAGGCTTCTCCGTAGACCTTGTGGTTTGTGGGCCGCCCCCTCCGGAGATCATCGTTATCCATGCAGGGTAGATCGTCGTGGATCAGGCTGTAGGTATGGACCATTTCAATGGCAGCGGCCAAGGGGGCAGCCTTTTTCCAGTCCCCGCCGCACATACGGCAAAATTCAAAGACCATAATGGGCCGCAGCCGCTTTCCGCCGGCCAGCAGGCTGTATCGCATGGCAGAAAACAGAGTCTGCTGAGGCTCATCCGGGTATCGAAAGCAGGTCTTGTCCAGATATGCTTCGATATAGGCCAGGTATTCGTTATACTGCTGTTCCATCGGAAAAGTCCTCCTCTATGGGGGAGCCATCCGGAGCCTGGGTCAAACGCTTGATCCGAAGCTCTGCCGTATCCAGCAGCTTTCCACAGGCACGAACCAGGGCGGTTCCCTCCTCAAACAGGGCGAGGGACTGCTCCAGAGGAACATCTCCCCGCTCCATGGTGCGGACGATCTCTTCCAGACGCCGCATGGATTTCTCAAATGTTTCGTTCTCCTGATTCATGGAGCAACCTCCTTTTGGGATACGACAGCCCGGAAGCTGCCGTCGTTGAGGCGGATACTGACGGTCTGACCGATTTCCGCCTGAGCGGCGGACCGGATCAGGCTGCCGTTCTCACCGGAGACCACTGCGTATCCCCGGGTCAGCACTTTCAGCGGACTCAGGGCATCCAGCTTGGCAGCAGCGGCAATGAAGGACTGCTTTTGCCCTTGTATCAGACGGAGCTGGGCGGAAGAGAGTCGGTCCTGCAGATAGGAAAGATCCCGACGCCGCAGCTTCAGGTAGCTTTCGGGGCTTTGCAGCGCCGCGCTGGCAGAAAATGCACCAAGCTGCCGCCTGGCGCTTTGGATTTTTCCGGACAGATTGGAGATCATGGCGGAACAGAATCCGTCCAACTGCTGGGAAAGGGCCTCACGATCCGGCACTGCCAGCTCCGCTGCGTTGGAGGGCGTAGCTGCCCGAACATCCGCCACATAATCGGAGATGGTCACGTCCGGCTCGTGTCCCACAGCCGAAATCACCGGAATCCGGGATTCGTAGATTGCGTAGGCCACCCGCTCGTCATTAAAGGCCCAAAGATCTTCAATAGAGCCGCCTCCCCTGCCCACGATCAGCACGTCGGCAAGGCGATGGGCGTTGGAATAGCGGATGGCGGCGGCGATTTCTTCCGGAGCCTCCGCTCCCTGAACCCGTACCGGCAGGAGCTTCACCTGGGTAATGGGATACCGCCTTGCCAGGATCCGCAGCATATCGTGGATGGCTGCTCCGGCGCTGCTGGTTATGATGCCGATGACGCCGGGATACCGGGGAATGGGCTTCTTGTGGGCAGGATCAAACAGTCCCTGCTTGGAAAGCTTCTCCTTGAGCTGTTCAAAGGCGGCGTGGAGGTCCCCTACCCCGTCCACCATCAGGGCACTGCAGTAAAGCTGGTAGACTCCGTCTCTGGGATAGACCGTGATCCGCCCCATGGCAATGACCTTCATGCCGTTGGCAGGCCGGAACCGCAGGCTCATGGCACTGCCCCGGAACATGACGCATTTCAGGGCGGAATTTTCATCCTTCAGGGTGAAATAGTGGTGCCCGGAGGGATAAACCTTGTAGTTGCTGATCTCTCCTCTGACGGCCATGGAGGAAAGAAGGTCATCCCGGTCCATCATGGTCTTTAGATAGGTGCTCAGCTCGGTGATGGTCAAAACATTCTGGGTCATATTATCCTCTCGACAATCTGGAAGCCAGGATTGCCACACCCATGGCGTTATCCGTGGAAAACGCTGGCTCGGCAAAAACGGGATCCAGTGCTGCCAGCTCTGATCGCAGCATGGAATTGGAGGCTACGCCGCCGGACAGCACCACGGGAAGATTCGGGTATTGCCGGATGGCGTTTCGTGTGGCCGACAGGACTGCCTGACATACGCTGCGAAGGGCATAGGACGCGGTCTCCGCCGGATTGTTACCGGCCCCAAAATACTGCTGCACCTTGTTCTGTACACCGGACAGGGAGAATTCCAGACCGGGACACTTTACCCGAAAACAGTCGTTTCCCTGGGCCTGTCGGCTCAGAGCGTCCAGGTGCTTCCCACAGGGAAACGGAAGATCCAGCATGACACCGGTGCGGTCGATGAGCTGGCCGGCGGAGATATCCGTGGTTCCGCCGATCCGGGTGCAGCGGACGTTCTTCCCTTCCGGCTCCACAAGCAACAGCTCCGTGGTGCCGCCGGACAGGTGCCAGGCAAGGTGGGGCCTGTCCATCAGATCCAGCCGGCCTGCGCTCCACAAGGCCGCCGCCACATGACCCTGCTGATGGGAACACTCCACCAGAGGAACCCGGAGCAGGTCAGAAAGCATTTTAGCGTGGGTATAGCCTACCAGAAAGCAGGGCATATAGCTGCCTTCCACGTCTCTGGGGCGGGTACTGACACCCACAGCGGTGACCGAATGAATGTCCACATGGGAAAACAGCCTGCCGGATAGCTCCGGCAGGCTTTTTACGTGGGCAAAAACGGCATCACTTTGACGAAGGCCAAGCTGTCCCTGCTTTACAGGCAGTAGGCGGGAGCAATTCTCACCGCTTTCCCCATCCAAATAGGCAATGGATGTGGTGTAGTTGCTGGTATCAAAGCCGATCACACACATGGTCTGTTTCCTCGGCGGCAGACTGAGAAGCCCGGGCATAGGAGCCCAGGATGCCGTTTACGAAGGAGCCTGCCTCGTCGCCGTCATATTTCTTTGCAAGTCGAACCGCCTCAGAAATGGCGACACCTGTGGGGACATCCGGCACAAACTGGATTTCATACAGGGCAAGCTGCAGGACGGCACGGCTCAGCCGGGAAATGCGGTTCACATCCCAGCCGATGGAATACTGCCGGATCAGGGCGTTGAGATCCTCCGTGCGGTTAGCCACACCGGAGACCACTCCGTCGAGATAGCCGAGCTGGGCGCGGCTGGGACGTTCGGAATACACCTCGTTTTCCTCAGCAAGTTTTGGATAGTAATCCTTATTCAGCCGGGTGCCGATAACCGATTCCGGCTCTTCCCCGGTGATCTCTCTGGCGTAGATCAAATGTACAGCCAGTTCTCTGGCATTTGCTCTCGTCATAAACTCCCCTTACTTCCGGGCAATGCCGCAGACGTTGACGTTCACGGTGTTGACCTTGCAGCCGGTCATGGATTCCAGAGCCATCGTGACGGCACTTTGCACGGCAGATGCAGCGGAAACCACGCTCTGACCATATTCCGCCAGGACGTTGGCATCCACGGTGAGGGATTCGTCCTCGTTGACGGTGATCTTCAGGCCCTTTCCCCAGTTTTTCTTGCCGATGACTTCTGCAATATCCGCACCGGGCTTGGAGCTCAGACCGATAATGCCTTCCACATCCTTCAGAGCCTGCTCAACAATGGTGCAGAGAACCTCCTCGGAGATGACGACGCTGCCATTTTCCAGGATCTGTGTTACATTCTGCCGATTATCAGCCATAATCAAAACCTCCTGTTTGAGAATCATACTGCGCACAGTACAACCATTTTGATTATTGTAACACAAATCCCGGAAAATACAACTGTTTTCTTTCAGATGCCTCCCCTACTGTACCTCCACGACCCGGATGTCGGGCATAGTCAGATCACACTGACTCATAACGATGTCGGCGATGAGGGCCACATCGGACTTCTGCAGTCCTCCCTCCGGGGCGGCCACCGCTACGGAGATTCCGGATTCCGACAGGTAGGCAACACAGTCGGCATAACCCTTTGCAATGACAAGACTTTCGATCTGCGCTTCGCTGAGTGCCGTCTGGATGATCTGCTCCAACTGCTGGGAAGAAGAAATGTTTTCCTCCTCGTCGCCGTAGGCCATGGCCTCCTGCAGAGTAGATACGGCGCTGTCCCTTGCCTGCTGACGGGAAAGACGCACTGCGGCAAAGTAGTTTGTCATCGTATTCTCAGGATCCTCCAGATTATCTCCCAGTACCTCCAGATCCTCCCCCTGGATTTCTCCGGCGCTGAGGGTATCCACCAGGTCCGGCGTTTTCCCTCCCCCGCTGTAGAGCCAGTTCAGATAGATCCCGGTGCAGACGGTGATCAGCAGTCCCAGTGCGACAAGATTCTTTTTCCAGACTTCCATATCCATTCCTCCACTCATTTCATTTTCAAAACAACAATTTGATGGGATCTTAAGCCGGTCACCCTGGACACAGCCTCCGCCACCGCCAGTTTAACGGCCGGTTTGTCGCCTCCCTGACACACAATCACGGCGCCCAGATAGACCGGGGGATTGATCTGGCGGATCAGACCGGTCTGATTCCGTCCGGAATCCGTGATCACGACCGTATCCGTCCGGGAGGAGTTGTCTGATCCTGTCTGGTCGGTCTGGTAGACGGTTTCCGCACCCGATGCCGTGGTGAGCATCACCTCCACCTTACCCACTCCCTGGATCCGGCTGAGAATACTGCAGAGCTTCTCCTCCGTGGTAGGTTCCCCAGGGGATGAGACAGCAGGCGACTGTTTTTTTATAGAACCTGTGGGCAGGGTCATCAGCAGGATTCCCAGCAGCAGGACCAGCAGTACAAAGCGGTACTTGATCAGGAAGTCCCGGATACGGGATTTGATTGCGTCCAATGTATCTTCTCCTTTGCAATGCCCAGCGCGGTGCTGAGGATCTGAGTCAGTGCCGCTTGATCTCCGGGAGAGGCGCTGCCCTGCAGAAGGATGCTCTCCGGCACCGGTGGATTGTCATCCGACAAACAGACGGTCACTTCCGGTGCAAGGCCCAGACCAGCCGCCTTGTCCAAGATATATGCCCTGGTCTGGCGGATTATTCCTTCCGAAATGGCTGCATCCCGTATCTCTGCTGCCTGTGCCTGGATCCTCCCGGACTCTTCATGAATCTCAGACAGCGAAAAAGACAAAGGCAGAACCTGCATCATCGGCGACAGCACAGCAAATGCGACCGCAATTCCGTATGCCAGTTTCAGGACCCGCTGAATGCAGGAGTTTTTCTCAAGCAGAATATGGCAGATGGAATAGATCAAAGACAGACAGATCAGGTGCAGAAAAAATTGCCGCATGATCACCCCACCCCTTTGAGAAAGCAAACGATGCTGATGAGAAACAGCAGACACACCGTGCCTGTCATGCCAAGGATCCATCCGAAGGCGGTGGAAAAGGCCTCGATCATCTTGGCTGCGCCGCCTTCGGTAAAGATCCCGGCCAGACCTGCCGTGATTTTCAGCAGAAGATACTGGATCCCGATCCGAAGGAAGGGCCGTATGGCAATGGCCACCACCGCCAGCATTCCATAGATCCCCGCCGCGTTTTTCATGATGCCGATCCCCGCCAGAACGGACTCCGTCGCATCGGACAGAATGCCTCCCACCACAGGGACCGCTCCCGAAACGGCGAATTTGGTCACCTTCAGGGCAGCGGCATCCACGCTGCCGCTGATGACACCGGTAAGTCCCATGAAGCCGGTGAAAACATACAGGGTTGCTTTTAAAAACCACTGACTGATCTGCCGGATGAAATCCGCCGTTTTTCTTAGCGGGTACAGGCCGGTGGCGGAAGCTGCGGCGGAAACGGCCAAATATGCGCAAACCGCAGAGGTGAGAACACCGGATAGCAATCCGGAAAGGACGGAATTGAGCATGGCGGTGCCTGCATACAGGGCGGCAGAGGTTCCGGCTGCACCCTGAGCCGCCAGAGCGGTCGTCATAACGGGGATCAGCAGCTTGCAGTATTCGTGCAGTTCCATGATGGTGGCCTCTCCCAGCTCCATCAGAGTTCCGGCAGGCTGAAGCAGCAGGACCGCCACCGCAGCCGTCCCGATAAGCCCGGAAGCGGGATGCTCCTCCAGACAATTGACTGCGGAGATCAAAAGCACCACAGCGAGTACGGACACACAGACCGACAGTGCTGCAGAAAAATTGGGAGCAAGATATCCGGAAACATCCTTCCAGATGCTCCAGATTCCTGCGGCAAAGCTTTCGGTGTCCTTCGGGAAGATGTCCGCTGCGCCGTATGGCACCGTCGGTGCGGTAAAAGATGGTTCCATGTTATACCTTTCCCAGTACTTCCGTCAGCAGGGACAGAAACTGCCGAAAAAACGGAAGACACAGATAGAGCGTCAGTGCGGTGGCGGCTGTCTGCAGCGCCTTGCCCATGGCTTGATTCCCGGAATCGGCGCAGATGGGGACAACGATCTGGGTAACGATGCCAATGCCTGTGATTTTCAGCAGGATTCCCGCCACTTCCCCGCTGATTTCTCCCAGATTTTCAAGCTCCCGGAGAAAATCCACCACCGGCGCCAGGTATTCCAGGCCCAGAACGGCCAGAAAGAAGCAGGCCGCTGCAGCAGCGGCAATTGCCATATTTTTGTTCTGTACCGTCATGATCAGAAGCACCGCCAGCAGGACCCCGGCTGCGGTTTTTAAGTAGAGTTCCATCAGAAAGCAAAGAGGGCCTTTACCAGATCAAACAGATCTGATATTTTTTGAACAATCATCATCAAAACAACCACCAGTCCTGCCAGAGTGGTCATGGTAGCCTGCTCCTCTCGGCCGGAACGGCTCAGCACCTGGTTGAGAATGGACACAATAATTCCCATGGCGGCGATTTTGAACACAAAATCCATATCCATGGTCAGATCAGCAGAATGGCAAGGGCTGCGCCGGCACAGATGCCCAGGGTTTTGTAGTTCTGGATCCGGCGAAACTGGTTGTCCGACAGGGTCTTCAGCGTTCGCATCCCGGATTCACGAACGCTCTGAATGCCCCGGAGCTGTCCGCTCAGATCAAATGCCCCCAGCGTCTGTCCGAACTGTTCCATAACGGCCCGAGTGTTGGGAGGAAGCTCCCCGTCGGAAAGCAGTGCCTGACGAAAACAGGGCTCTACCGTTGGAACGGCCTGTCCCTCCAGCTCAGAGGCAAGCCGATCGTACACCTTCCCCACTGCCCCCGGACAGATCCGCACCACTTTCCGGCACAGATCCGGCAGAGGAGTCAGACGGTATTCCAGTTCACACTCCAGATAGTCCAGAGAGGCCAGAAAGACCTGCAGGCACCGCACATCCCTTCTGTGACGTGCAGCCATGGAAAAGCCAAACCCTCCGCACCCCAGCAGGATCATGATTGCTCCCAGCAGTTTATGCATCATATCGAATGTACGCTCCTTTCCAGGCGGAATCCGGCTGCAGAATCACAGCATAGTCAAACAGCCGGCTCTCATACAGCGGTTTGTAAACAGGACGAAGCCGCAGGTCCTCTATGGAGGTGGCATGGGCGGTGGCCACGATGGGAACGCCGCAGCGACCAGCCTTCAGCAGCGCGTCACAGTCTCCGGCTGCAGTGATCTCGTCAACGGCGATCCGGTCGGGGCTCATGGTTCGCAGGGCACATTCGACGCCCCAGGCCTTGCCGCAGCCGCTGAGTACATCCGTGGCTTTTCCGGTGTCCATCATCGGGACGCCATCGTATGAAGGGAAGATCTCACATCGCTCGTCCACTACGACCATGTGGGCTCCCATGCATTCGCTTTCCCGGCGGATGTAGTCCCGCAGGAGGGTGGTTTTTCCGCTTCCGGGCCTTCCCAGGATCAGAATGTTCCCCTGAAGCCCCTCCATTCCGGCAGAGATTCCGGGGATGTCCCGGGCGACTCGAATACAGAGGGAAGAAACGGAACGAAAATTCACCCTTCCCCTTTCGCTTTCGGCGGTTTCCCCGCAGATCCCGATGCGGTGACCGCCCTTTGCGGTCAGATAGCCTTCTCCGATTCCTGCCGCAGCCCACGGAGAGTATTTCCCCGCCACATTGACACAGTATTCCAGGTCGTCCTTTTCCACCCTGCCGGACAGCCATTGCCGCCTGCCGGCAAACACAAGCTCCGGTGGCTTGTCCAGCCGAAGCCGCAGTTCCCGAAGCCCATCCCTTCCCTGCTTATCCACCTCCGCCCGGAAGGAGACAGGCAGAATGGACATCAATGCATCCCATGCACACCTCATTTGCATCACTCCTGCCACATCCTATGCGCCGGTGGGAGCATTATGAGCCGAAACAACCGACCAGGGAAAAAAGAGCAAATCTCTGTGTTTTCGTCCTTTTCTCTTTTTTTTCATTGACTTGCTCCGTTTTTCCACTATAATTTGCATTGAATCCATATTCTGACATGAGTGGATTGGGAAAGGAGTATCCATATGAAAGAAGCTCTGAAAATGATCGAGGCGCTGTCCAACGCAAAAGCCCCCTCCGGGTTTGAGGATCAGGCGGTTGCTGCTGCCAGAGCATATGCACCCGGGGAATACAGACTGGAAGAGGATTGTCTGCGGAACCTCTATCTATACCGCAATGCCAATACCGGGGACAAGCCCGTGTTTTTGCTGGATGCTCACGGTGACGAGGTTGGATTCATGGTGCATTCCATTAAACCCAACGGCACCCTGCGCTTTGTGACGCTGGGAGGCTGGAACCTCTCTGCTCTGCCATCCTCCAGGGTACTGGTCCGGAACAAATGGGGAGAGTTCATCCCCGGAGTCATTGCTGCCAAGCCGGTTCACTTCATGACGGCGGAGGAGAGGACCAGGCTGCCGTCCCTTTCCTCCCTGGTCATAGACATCGGTGCCACCAGCTATGATGAAGCGGTGAATGCTTTCGGTATCCGGATCGGAGAGCCTGTGGTGTCCGATGTGGAATTTCGGTATGACGATAAGCGGGATGTGATGATCGGCAAGGGCTTTGACTGCCGTATCGGCTGTGCCGCCATGCTGGAGACTCTGCGTCGCCTGGAGAAGGAGGATCTGAAGGTGGATCTGGTGGGGCTGATGTCCGCCCAGGAGGAAGTGGGAGAACGGGGTATCCGTGTGGGTGTCAACAGAGTCAAGCCCAAAATCGCCATCTGCTTTGAGGGCTGCCCGGCAGATGATACCTTTACCGAGCCGTATGCCATTCAGACCGCGCTGAAAAAGGGTCCCATGCTTCGGTTTATGGATGTTTCCGTGATCTGCTCCCCTCGGTACCAGCGCTATGTGCTGGATCTGGCGGAAGAAAAGCAGATCCCGGTACAGGCCTCCGTCCGGGAAGGCGGCGGTAACAACGGGGCCATCATCAACACTGCCCTGGACGGAATACCTGTAGTGGTGATCGGCGTACCGGTCCGCTACATCCACTCCCATTACGGCATTGCCTCCTATTATGATTTTGAAGCCACGGTGAATCTTGCCGTGGAGGTAATTCGCTCCATGAGTCAGGAGATCATAGATTCCTTCTGATAACAGAATACCCCCCTTCTGCGGTTTTGCAAAAGGGGGGTATCACATTCTCGATAGAGTATTACTGGGCGGACATCTGGCGGATCATGGCATCCAGAAGCGCCTGGGAGGCTTCGCGGCTCTCGCCGACGGCGGTGTAATAGAACTTCACCTTGGGTTCGGTTCCGGAGGGACGGGCGATCACGCTTCCGGACTGGCCCAGGAGCATCTCCAGCACGTTGGAACGGGGCAGATCGATGGTGCTTTCCGTTCCGGATACCAGGTCCCGTGCGATGCCGGACTGGTAGTCCCGGACACCGGTGACCTTGGCGCCGCCGATGGTCTCCGGCAGGTTGGTGCGGAGATTGGTCATCAGATTGGCAGCCTTCTCCATGGCATCGGCACCGGTCAGTTCGATGCTCTGCACGTGTGCCAGGTAGTAACCGTAGGTGTCATACACTTCGTTCAGCGCATCCAGAATGGTCTTTCCCTGAGTCTTCAGCCAGGCAGCCATTTCGCACACCAGCATGGAGGCAACCACGGCATCCTTGTCCCGTGCGTAGGTGCCCTTCAGATAGCCGCAGCTCTCCTCGAAGCCGAAGACAAACCGGTTCTGCTGGCCCTTTTCCTCCAGCTCCAGGATCTCACCACCGATGTACTTAAATCCGGTGAGGACAGTTTTCACAGCCACGCCGTAGTGCTCGGCGATCCTGTCTGCCAGAGGGGAAGAAACGATGCTGCGCACGATTTCTGCGCCTTCCGGCAGATCTCCCCGGGCGCTGCGGGCACGGAGAATATAGTCAGACAGGAGGAAGCCCAGCTCATTGCCGGACAGCTTCCGGAAGCCGTCTCCGGAGGGTACGGCGATGGCCACACGGTCTGCGTCCGGGTCGGTGCCCAGAATCACGTCGCAGGGAGCCGTTCTTGCCACCTTGTAGCTTTCGTTCAGGGCGGCATCGGTCTCCGGGTTGGGGTACTCACAGGTCTTGAAATCGCCGTCAGGCTGCTCCTGGCAGGATACTACGGTGATATTCACACCCAGTCGTCCCAGAACCGTGCGGACAGGCTCATTTCCGGTGCCGCACAAGGGTGTATACACCACGTTCAAACCGGCGGAGCCCAGCACCTCCGGATTGACGGCTTCCGCCATGACGGTTTCGTAGTATTTTTCCCACAACTGCTGCGGGATGTAAGAGATCATCCCCTCCTGCAGGAACTGGTCAAAGGACTTCTGCTCCGGCAGGAAAAACGCGATCTGGCTGATTTTCTGAGTCACCACGGCGGCAGGCTCGTCGGTCATCTGGCAGCCGTCAGGCCCGTAGCACTTGACACCGTTGTAAGCACCGGCGTTGTGGCTTGCGGAAATGACAATACCGCAGCCGCAGCCCAGCTCACGAACGGCGTAGGAAAGCATCGGAGTCGGCGCCAGCCGATCGTACAGCCAAACAGAAATACCGGCCTCCGCAAAAGCCACGGCGCATACCTCGGCAAACAACCGGGAGTTGTGACGGGAATCGTAGCCGATGGCTGCTTTTTTGGGCAGATCTGTGCCGGAGAGCCAGGAAGCCATGCCCTGGGCAGCCCGGCGGACGGTGTAACGGTTCAGTCGGTTGCTGCCGGCACCCATGATGCCCCGCATTCCGGCGGTTCCGAACTGAAGATCGCTGCCGAAGCGGCTTTTCAGTTCTTCTTCGTCACCGGCGATGGAAGCCAGCTCCTGCTTCATATCCTCTGTCAGATCAGCCTGACACCATACAGAATATCGATCCATATAATTCATTTTAATCTCCCCTTTTCCATCAAAAAGCAGTCCAAAGGATATTTGGACTGCCAAAATGCATACTTATTCCTTGGAATCCTGCTTGGAACCGACCAGAGCCTGGAACTTCTCGCGGGTTCCCGCAACAGTGGCAAGAGAATCGGAAATGGCCTTCTCGGTCTCCTTCAGGGACTCGGTCAGGTACTGGTAAGCAGCGGCCTGGATCCGGGTCATCTCGGCTTTGGTCTGCTGCACCATTTCCTCGCATCTGCGCTTGGACTCCTGATACAGGGCTTCCTCTGTTACCAGCTTGTCTGCCTGCTCCTTGGCACCGCGAATGATGCCCTCGCCCTCCCGGCGTGCCTGAGAAATCAGCTCGGTACGGGCAGCCAGAATGGACTGGGCGTCCCGGACCTCCGTCGGCCACTTGCCCATGATTTCTTCCATGAGATCCAGGGCGTGCTCCCGCTCAATGATGCACTTTTCCTGGCTCAGAGGGACGGAACGGGCATCCTGAATCATGCTGTACAGCTCGTTTAACAGCTCTTCCACTTTCGAGTTTTCCATATTTCTCCTCCTATTTCAGGTTTCTGTTACGAATTCTTTCTTTAAAATCCGGAATAATCTCTTCCGGCAGGAAGTCGGAAAGGTCCACATCATAACGGGCCAGTTCCTTTACGGTGCTGGAGCTCAGGTACATATACTGATGCTCGGCCGTAAGGAACATGGTATCCAGAGTCGGATTGATCTTGTGGTTGATCAGGGCCATCTGGAATTCGTTCTCAAAGTCGGAGCCGGCACGAAGTCCCTTCACAATGACGCAGCTCCCCCGTTTTCGGGCATACTCCGCCAGTAGCTCCTGAGAACCGTCCACTTCCACATTGGGAATGTCGGAGGTGACCCGCCGGATCAGATCCACCCGCTCCTCCAGAGAGAAAAGGGGATTCTTCCCTGCGTTCACCATGACGCAAACAATAAGATGATCGAAGATGTTTGCGGCTCTGCGAATGATGTTCAGGTGGCCGCTGGTAACCGGGTCAAAGCTGCCGGGATAAATCGCTGTTTTCATATCTGTGGGACGCCCCTTCATTCGGTTTCTTTCCGGAATATGGTCAGCAGGACTTTTCCGTATCGGTAGTCTTTTGATCTGGAAAAACCGGAAAATCTTTCAGGAAGTTCCTTTCCCAAGGGCCTTTCGGTAACTATTATACCAGAAGGCTTCAAAATGTCAATTTCAATTATCCGCTTCAGGGAATTTTCCAGAAAAACTTCCGCATAAGGCGGATCCAGAAAAACAATATCAAACGTTTCCCGGCAGCGGTTCAGGTAATCCAGATAATCCGCCCGAATGACCTGAGCATCCTGCTCCATCCCGGTTTTTTTCAGATTTTCCCGGATCAGCCTGCAGGCCTCCTCCCGATTGTCCACAAAGACTGCCCGTTTTGCTCCACGGCTCAGGGCTTCGATACCCAACTGCCCGGTGCCGCCAAACAGGTCCAGCACGCTGGAAGTGGGGATGTCAAACTGAATGATGCTGAAAAGCGCCTCTTTTACCCGGTCGATGGTGGGACGGGTCTCCATCCCATTGGGGGTTTTCAGGACGATGCCTCTGGCTTTTCCGCTGATGACTCGCATATGGATTCCTCTTCTTTCCGGTTGTTCTGATGAAAATGGTCATACACATGGGCTGCCGCATCCCGGGGCAGGACACGTTCCAGCTCCGTCAGCGTCGCGGCGGACATGGCCTGGAGGGAGCGGAAGGTTTTCAGCAGCTCCTGCTTCCGTTTGGGACCGATGCCCTCAATGCTGTCCAGCTCCGAATAGCGCAGACGCTTGCTGCGCAGGCTTCTATGATAGGAAATGGCAAAGCGGTGTACCTCCTCCTGAATGGAGCCGATGAGGGCAAACACGGAAGGATTGCCGTCAATGGAGATTTCCATGCCCGATGGGGTCACCAGCGCCCTTGTGCGGTGACGGTCGTCCTTGACCATACCGAATACGGGGATGGACAGATCCAGTTCCCTCAGAGCTTCTTCAGCGGTCCGGGCATGGACGGCGCCGCCGTCCATGAGAAGGACATCCGGACGTTCGTCGAACCCGGCATCTCCAGCTTTCAGCCGGGCAAACCGGCGCAGGATCACCTGACGCATGGAGGCATAGTCATCCTGATCGGAAAGGCCCTCAATCTTGAACCGCTTATAACGATTCTTTTTCGGTTTCCCATCCTCGAACACCACCATCCCGGCCACAATATCTGTACCGGAGATATTGGAAATGTCATAGGATTCCATCCGATTGGCAGAGTCCACGGAAAGCATTTTTTCAAGCAGTGCCACAGTTCCCCGCAGCTTTTCTTCCTTGCCGGTAATCCGCTGCGCCTCTTCAAAAGCGTTTTTGACCGCAAGCTCCACCATGCGCACATTGTCCCCCCGCTGAGGAACCAGGAGCTTTGTCTTTCGTCCGAACTGCTGTTCCAGAAGCCGTGCAAACAGTTCCATATCCTCCGTCTCAAAGGGCAGCAGGATCCGCTTGGGGGCAAATCCCCGGCTGAGATAATACTGCTTGATCAAACTGCTGACGGCGGAAGCCGGATCGTCGGGGATCTGAAGGATCTCATAATCCTTGTCCAACAGGTTTCCGCCGGAAAAATGCAGCACTGCAAAGCAGGCCTTTGCCTCGGTCTGGGCAAAGCCGATGACATCGGTATCCGCCAGGGCTCCGGCAGTGACAAGCTGCTTCTGCCCCAGGGCCTCCACCGCATTCAGGCGGTCACGGAGTTTTGCGGCAAGCTCGAATTCCAGATTCTCCGCGCAGGCAAGCATTTCCTGCCGGAGGTCATCCGCTACACGCTTGTATTTTCCCTGAAAAAGCTGACGGGCTTGCTCCATGACCGCCAGGTACTGCTCCCGGGTCTTTCCTGGAGCGCACCAACCGCTGCACTGGTTCATGTGATAGTTCAGGCAGGGCCTGCCGTGTCCCCAGTTCTGGATGAACTGCCGGTCGCAGGTGGGGAGCATCAGCGCCTGCTTTACGGTTTCGATCACCTTAAAGGTAACACCCCGGCTGCCGTAGGGGCCGTAGTATTCCGCGCCGTCATCGGTGATGCGGTTTACCAAAGTGATGGTGGGATACGGATCTTTCATATTCAGCCGGACAAAGGGATATCCCTTGTCATCCTTCAGAAGGATGTTGTACTTCGGAAGGTAACGCTTGATGAGGGAACACTCCAGCACCAGGGCTTCAAACTCGGACGCAGCAACGATCACGTCAAAATGGTGGATTTTGCTGACCATCATCCGGGTTTTTGGGCTGTGGGAGGCCGTATCCTGGAAGTATTGACTGACCCGGTTTTTCAGCTTTTTTGCTTTTCCCACGTAGATGACATGGTCGGTCTTGTCCCGCATGATATACACACCAGGCTCGTAAGGCAGGGACAGCGCCTTGGTTTTCAATTCTTCAAAGGTCATGTTTCCCTCCAAAAAGAGCGCCCCAATGCCGCCGTGGCAGCATTGAGGCGAATCAGTTCAAACGATATCAGTACACATCCCGCTGAAGCAGCAGTTCCAGTGCCAGCACGGCCTCTTCCGCATCCGAACCCATGGCAGAAAGGGTGACCTCGTCGCCGGTAACGATGTCGAGAGACATAATGCCCAGCAGGCTCTTGGCGTTCATTTTGCGGTTGTCACATTCTACCCAGATGCTGCTGGAAAACTCATTGGCCTTCTGGACAAAATATGTAGCCTGCTTGTTGTGCAGACCGGACTCACAACGGACGATGACTTCCTTATTGAACATATTTCCCACTCCTTACTCTGTGGGATGCCCCACAGAATTTGTTACATATATGATATCAAATTCAGACGAAATGTCAACCAGTTTTTCGAAAGGGCCATGTTTCGGGCACATTCAAGGGGGATGATCAATCGAATTCCGCGATGGTAACGCCGTCCTCCCCTTCTCCGTACACGCCCAGGCGGAATTTTTTGACAAATTTGTTCTTTCGAAGCTCCTGCTGTACGGCGCTGCGCAGAGCACCGGTGCCTTTGCCATGGATGATCCGTACGCTTTTGAGATTGGACCGCATGGCCTCGTCCAGATATCGCTCCAGAACACAGATTGCCTCCACGGTATCCATACCCCGCAGATCCACCTCGGAAGGCGTGGCAGACATCCGCATTTCCCTGCCGGAATGGGCAGGACGGACTTTTTCCTGATAGGGATTGTCGTTTTCCAGCAGGTAAACCTCGCTGGGCTTTGCCTTGATCTGCAGGATGCCGGCCTGAAGCTGATAGGTGCCGTCCTTGTGGATGGCGATGACACTGGCCTTGGTCCCCAGCTTCAAAAGCTCTACGGTGTCGCCGATCATGATGGGACGCTTCGGCTCCGGACGCTTCTGCTGGGGCTGCTTTGCCTTCATGCGGTCTTCCGCTTCGTTCAGGCTGCGGCGGATCTCTGCCTGCCGCTGGTTCAGGCCGGTAGTGTCGGCGGAGTCCTGAAGCTGCTTGCGCAGAGCCTTCAGTTCTTCCGAGGCCGCATTGGCGGTGCGCCGGGCATCGTCAATGATGGCCTTTGCCTCTTTCCGGGCCTGCTCCATGGCCTTGTCCCGCTCTTTCTGAAGCTGGAGATTGTATTCTTCGCTCTGCTGTTTGATTTTGGCGGTTTCCTGACGGAGCCGTTCCGCCTCCAGACGGGCTGCCTCCATCTGCTGCCGCTGGCTTTCCAGCTTGGACAGCACATCCTCAAAGTCCTTGTCACTCTTTCCCACCAGATCGGCAGCTTCCTTCAGAATGTCCTCCCGCAGGCCCAGCTTTCGGGATATGGCAAAGGCATTGGACTTGCCGGGAATGCCGATGAGCAGCTTGTAGGTGGGCTGCAGTGTTTCTACGTTGAACTCACAGGAGGCGTTGATGACGCCGGGGGTCCGCATGGCATACAGCTTCAGCTCCGCATAATGGGTGGTGGCTACCACACGGCTTCCCATTTTCCGGCAGAATTCGATGAGCGCGACCGCCAGGGCGGCACCCTCTGCCGGGTCAGTACCTGCGCCCAATTCGTCGAACAGGACCAGGGTCCGGCTGTCGCAGGAGGCTACCACATCCACAATGGTTTTCATGTGGCTGGAAAACGTGGAAAGGCTCTGGGCAATGGACTGCTCGTCACCAATATCGGCCAGAATGCTGTCGAAGGTGGAGAGACAGCTTCCGTCCCCTGCGGGAATGTGCAGGCCGCACTCGGCCATCAGTGTCAGAAGGCCAATGGTTTTCAGGGTGACGGTTTTTCCGCCGGTGTTGGGTCCGGTAATGATCATGGAGTCAAAATCCGTACCCAAATGCAGGGATATGGGCACCACCTTGGCGGAATCAATGAGCGGATGCCGTGCGCTGCGCAGGTCGATTTTTCCTTCATCGTTCATGATGGGGGCCCATGCCCGCATCTGATAGCCCAACCTGGCCTTGGCAAAGATCACATCCAGCCGGGTCAGAAGCACCACATCCATGTCAATGCTCTCCCGGTAGGAGGCAGCCTCCGCGGAAAGCTCGGAAAGGATCCGCTCGATCTCTTTTTTCTCTTTCAGCTCCAGCTCCCGCAGCTCATTGTTGGCATTGACGGCGGACATAGGCTCAATAAAGAAGGTGGAGCCGGTGGAGGATACGTCATGGACGAGTCCGGGAATCTCTCCGCGGCACTCGCTTTTCACAGGAACCACATATCTTCCGTCCCGGATGGTGATGATAGGCTCCCGCAGATACTTGGAATACGCAGGAGAAGAGATGACCTTCTGCAGACTGTCCCGGATCTTTCCGGACTGGATCCGCATATGCCGCCGGATGTCTGCCAGCGCGGGGCTGGCGGTATCGGCAATCTCCTCTTCGGAGAGAATGGCGCCGAAGATCCGGTCCTCCAGATATTTGTTGGCAGTCAGACTGTGGAAAAGCGGATCCAGCACCGTGGGCTTTTCATCTTCGGCACAATAGGCCTTCACTGTTCTTGCGGCCCGAAGGACGGACGCAATGTGCAGAAGCTCCACAGGCTGGAGACAGCCGCCCCGGTCCGCCCGTTCCAGAGAGGAGGAGACGTTTTTTACATCGGAAAAAGAGGGATAACCCTTCCGGGTGCACAGATCCGATGCGGCAGAGGTCTGCTCCAGCAGACTGCGCACATCGTCAAGATCGGAGGTGGGCATCAGATTTCGACAGGCCTGCTTTCCTTCTTCGCTGCCGGCACAGCCGGCAAGCAGCTCCAAAATCTGATCCAGCTCCAGCTTTTGAATGGATTTTTCATATAGTTCAAACATATTGACTCCTAAATTGCGGAAGGATCCGCCATAGACAGGGATTTGTAAAAATCCAGGGTGGAAAAGCCCTGGCTGAGCTGCGTCATCAGGTATCCCTCCGAGGCATCGGCCAGCAGAGAGAGATCCGACGGATTCAACTGAAAGGAGAACAGTCGCTTGGGACTGCAGAGCGCACAGTAGCGCATGGCATCCAGGGCAGCCGGCGACAGGGGCATCCGGATCCCCTTCCCTTCGGTATGGCAGTTCCCGCAGCATAGGGTGCCTGCGGCAAGATCGATTCGGTCCGGGTACTCTTTTCCGCAGACACAGCAGCCGGAAAGCTCCGGGGAATAGCCTGCAAGGCACATGGCGCGTATCTCAAAAACCGCCTTGATCTGCTGCTCCGGGAGGGGCAAACTGCAAAGGGCATACAGGCAGTTGAGCACCAAGCTTTGAAGCTCCGGGTTGGGTAAATCCTCCTGGGCAAGCAGAGCGGACACCTGTGCAAAATAAGTAGCCAGGGACAGCTTCGCCAGGTCCCTCCGAAGCGCCGCAAACAGCTCAATGGGACGCCCCTCGCGGATGGTAAACATTCCCCGGTATTCAAACAGCGTGAATTCACTGAACGAAAGAAGCTGGCAGCAGGCGGTCAGAGGGCTGTTTTTTCGCCGCAGCCCCCTGGCTTTCACCGTCAGCTTTCCCTGCTCCCGGCTCAAAACGGTAAGAAGAGCATCCCGATCATTATAGTCCGTGACGCGCAGTACCAGTCCCTGGATTGTCAGATACATTGGTCATTTCCGTCCTTTTTGCTTGGTTGTAGAGCAGATAAAGCTCCGGAGCACCGGTTTCCAGAAACATCTGCCAGTAATCCTGTGACTGCATTCTCATCCCTCCGCCGGTAGTTTTCGCAGAGGGTCCGGGGATTACCCATGGAAATTATTCTCTGTAGCCGAAGTTCTTTACCAGAAAATCACTGTCTCTCCAGTTCTCCTTGACCTTGACCCAGGTGGTCAGGTACACACGGGTGCCCATGAATTTTTCACAGTCTACCCGGGCCATGGTGGAGATTTTTTTCAGCATGGCCCCGGATTTTCCGATGATGATGCCTTTATGGCTGGCTTTTTCGCAGTAGATGGTGGCATCGATGTCGATGATTCCGTTGTCACGTTCGGAAAACTTTGTGATCTCCACAGCGGTTCCGTGTGGGACTTCCCGATCCAGGCACCACAGCAGCTTTTCCCGGATGATTTCGGCCATGACCTGCCGTTCCGGCTGATCGGTGGTGACATCTGCCGGGAAAAGGAATGGGCCTTCCACAGCGTATTGTTTACATACGTTCAGAAGATCCTCCACGCCGTCACCCGTTTTGGCAGAGACGGGCACGATGGCATCAAAGGCGCCGGTTTCGGAATAGGCGGCAATGACCGCCAGCAGGTTTTCCTTTTCCACTGTGTCGATCTTATTGATGACCAGAACTGCAGGGCATTTTTTGGCCTTGATCTGCTCGATGAGCTTCTCCTCCGGTGTTCCCACGGAGGGGATCGGCTCCACCACAAGCATGATCAAATCCACATCGGAAATGGATTCCCTGGTGACATTGACCATGTAGTCCCCCAGCTTGGACTTGGATTTATGGAAGCCGGGAGTATCCACAAAAACATACTGGCAGTCGTCTCTGGTTACGATGCCGCAGATCCGGTTCCGGGTGGTCTGGGGCTTGTTGGACACGATGGCTATTTTTTCGCCCACCAGGTAATTGGTCAGGGTGGACTTGCCCACGTTGGGCCGTCCGGCAATGGTTATCAAAGCGGTTTTGGTGTTCATTTTCTTCTCCTGCAATGTAGGTTGTATGGGTTAATCCCTTCGCATTCCGCGGATCTGACCGGCAATGGCCTCTTCACGGCTCCGCATCTGCGCTTTCATGGGGCCTTCGTCCACATGGTCGTAACCCAGAAGATGCAGCATGGAGTGGATCGTCAGATATCCTACCTCCCGGCGGGTGCTGTGTCCGTATTCCTTTGCCTGGGCCACGGCGCGTTCCAGACTGATGCACATATCTCCCAGGGGACACAATCCGGTCTCCGGGTCCAGATAAGGTTCCCAGTCCCGGGGCGGATTCCCCGGCTCCAGTTCAAACATGGGGAAACTCAACACATCCGTGGGACGGTCCACTCCCCGGCTGGCCTGGTTGATGGCGTGAATGCTCCGGTCGTTGGTCACCAGCACATTGATCTCACAGTCCGCAGTGATCCCCTCCTCTTCCAGGGTCTGCCGGATGCAGCGGGTGATGGTACGCTCCACAGAGCCGCGGAGCAGAGTGATCATGTCGAATTGAATATGGATTTTATGATTCATGACGGTTCTTCCTCTGCCGGTTTCCCTGGGTATTCCGGGAAGCCTTTTTCATCTCGGACTTTTTGTCTGCCTTTTCGTAGGCGTTGATGATTCGCTGAACCAGCGCGTGGCGGACTACGTCTGCGGAGGTCAGACGACAGATGGCAATATCCTCCACACCCTCCAGGATCCGGATGGCATCCTTCAGACCGGATACCTTGTCCTCCGGCAGGTCGATCTGGGTCACGTCACCGGTAATGACGATCTTGGAGCCAAAGCCCAGACGGGTCAGAAACATCTTCATCTGCTCTTTGGTGGTGTTCTGGGCTTCGTCCAGAATGATAAAGCTGTCGTCCAGAGTCCTGCCGCGCATATATGCCAGAGGCGCTACCTCAATGGATCCCCGCTCCTGGTATTTCTGGAATGTTTCCGCACCCAGCATATCGTAAAGGGCGTCATACAGAGGACGGAGATAGGGATCCACCTTGTTCTGAAGATCACCGGGAAGAAAACCCAGACGTTCGCCCGCCTCCACGGCGGGACGGGTCAGGATGATCCGGTTAACCGTCCGCTCCCGGAATGCGGCCACGGCAGCGGCTACGGCAAGGTAGGTCTTTCCGGTGCCGGCAGGTCCCACGCCAATGGTGACGGTGTTTCCGGCAATGGCCTGCATATAGTTCTGCTGTCCCACGGTTTTCGCCTTGATGGGCTTCCCCTTGGCGGTGATGCAGACAACATCCTTTGCCATCTGCTGGATCTGACTGTCATTTCCTTCGCTGACCAGGGTGATGAGATAGCGTACCCGCTGTTCATCGATCTGTTCTCCCTTGGAAGAGAGGGACAGAAGCCCTTCCAGGGTCCGTACGGCCTTATCCACGGATTCCTCTTCTCCCGTGACTTTCAGGTCCGTGGACCGGTTCACCACCGTTACACCAAAGGCTTCTTCGATCCGGTGAATATTCTCGTCAAAGGACCCGAAAACGGCGATCAGATCTTCCACGCGTTCAGCGCTGACGGTCCTGTCTATTGTTCTCATTTTGAACCAACTCCTCTATTTGTACGCGGCCGATCATTTCCATGCAGAAAAAGCGACCGTGCAGAACGGCTGCCTGAGAACCGGCCTCCAGGGAAACGGAAGAATCCAGAATGGATCCGGCGATCATCTGCTGCTGCAGATACTCCCCGGCAAAAGCCTCCAGATCCGGCGCATCCGCCGAATAAGGCTGCATTTCGCAGGTCGTTTCCCGACTGACTTCCACTGCTACCGGCAGGGGAAATCTGCCGAACAGAACCAGTGGATAGTTTTTTACTATTTTACCACAACTACCCCCTGAAAGTCCACGGGTATGAAAGAGATTTATCCGTTTTTTTCCGATGATCAGGTCGATTTTTTGGAAAGAGCCGGTTTCGATGCCGTAAGACAGTCTTTCCCGGGGAAAAATCACGGTCAGATCCCGCAGTGTCTGCCCCATTACTTCCCCTTCCGGTGTCGACTGCAGGGTAACACGTCCGCAGTCCGTCAAGCCGGAGATCAGTGTTTGTCCCCGGGTAACGGATTGTCCCACTTTGCACAGGGCAATTCCCCGGGTCACCGTACAGGACCGGACCACTGCATCCCTGACGGCTACGATTCTTGTGGCTCCTGTCTGCGTGATGGCGGAGCCTTCCGCCGTACGCTCCCGGACGGAGACGATTGCAACGCAGCCTGCGGTGTTGATGCCTGCCCACTGCAGCTCCGGAATGGCTTCCAGAAGGGCATTTTTCAGCTTTTCGCTTCGGACCTCCCGCCGGTTTGCGCCGAAGGTCAGGCCACATTGGGCTGCCTTTTCCAGAATCAGGCGGTCCGGAAGCCGGTCGTTCCCCTCCACCCGGAAAAAGAACACATGGCGGGGGATATAGATGGCGGAAAAGAGCAGTAAAATCAGTCCCGCCAGAAGCACCGGACGGAAGAGCAGACTCCGGATGGAAAAAATGACCCCCTGACGGGACAGGATCCGGACCCGGTCTCCCCTGCTGCCGGTTAATTTGCGGATGGAGGGATAGTGACGCAGATCCGCAGTCATCTCCAGCGTCAGTGGATCCAAAAAACGGACTGCATACACGGGAATCTTCCGGTCGTTCAGCCGGGCAAGGGTATCTCCGAGCTGTGCACCGGTGAGCTCCAGCCGGACCTGTCCGGCAAGGGATTTCCAAAGTCCCATTTCAGCACCTCCGAAGGATGGATATGCTGTCAATACATCCGGAGATCACCAACTGGTCCCGGGTCATGCACACCATCTCCAGCCGGCTGCCCCGGATGCAAAGTCTTCCGTAGGCCATCCGGATACCGATTTGCCCCGGCTCATATTCCACGATGCCCATATGATGCTCTACCAATACCCGGCTGTCACCGGCCAGCTCCGCAATGGGCAGCCCGGGCATCGGCTCCCCCGGCAGATCCATTTTCTGGGCAATGAGATTCTCCCACTCCAATCGATTCTTCATGTCTCCACCCCCTCATTCATTCTATGACGGCTCTGGGATGAATGAACTTGCCGGGGCATAGAATTCCCTGAGGTGATTTCATGAAGAAAAAAACAGAGATTGTCCGGCTATCCGTGTGTGCACTTGGGATGATCGCCCTGATTCTGGACAGCAAAACGGCTCTTTCCGGCTGCAGGGAAGGCGTTACCCTGTGTCTGAATGTGGTAATCCCCTCCCTGTTTCCCTTTTTTGTCCTTTCCGTTCCCCTGACGCAGTGCCTGTGCGGGGTGCGGGCGCCATTTGCATCTGCCTTATTCAGAGGACTGGGGGTACCGTCCGGATGTGAAGGCATCCTGCTGGTAGGACTTCTGGGAGGGTATCCCGTGGGAGCGCAGTCGGTGGAAACGGCGTGGAGATCCGGCTGTCTGGACCGGAAATCCGCCGAGAGGATGCTGGCCTTTACCAGCTTCGCCGG
This sequence comes from Bacillota bacterium, assembly GCA_029224785.1. Lineage (GTDB taxonomy): Bacteria > Bacillota > Clostridia > Oscillospirales > Oscillospiraceae > Faecousia. Next base: position 27,673 of record JAQXVF010000040.1, on the reverse strand, counting down.
GCCGTCCTTTCTCTTTGGAATGACGGCAGCGTGCTTTCCCGGGAAAGGATATATCTGGCTTTTGTGGGCAGTGCACATTCTATCGGCGATTCTCATCGGCTGGTGCTATCCCGGAAAAAACGATACCGTGGGAAATACTCCTGCCGGGAAACAGGGCGATCTTATGGTGCGGGCCGTATCTGCAATGGCAAAAGTGTGCGGGTGGGTCATTGTGTTTCGGGTGCTTCTGGGATTCCTTACCCGATGGTTTCTGTGGCTGCTGCCGGAGGAGGGGCAGGTCCTCTTTTCCGGCATTCTGGAGCTGACAAACGGGATCCTGGGGCTGGAACGGATCCAGAATGTGGGGCTTCGGTTTGTGATGGGAGCCGGGTTTTTGGGATTCGGCGGAGTTTGCGTCACGTTGCAGGCGTTTTCCGTTGCCGGCGCACTGAGAAAGCGCCACTATCTGATCGGCAAGCTCCTTCACGGTACCCTCAGCGTGATTCTTGCATATCTTTTGCAGGCAGCAGTGTTTCCCGGACAGTTGCGATGGAGCATTTCGCCCCTGCCTTTTCTGGTGTGCCTGATGATTCCCGGATTTTTATATCTTTTTCGAAAAAAGGGTAGATATTCCCGTCCGGTTCCTGTATAATGGACAGAAGAAAGGAAGTGAGGGGCTCATGCTGTTTCGAAAGGATATTCCGGTAAGCTGTGCTTACTGCCGGCATTCTGCCGGGACGGAGGTAGAAAATACGGTTCTCTGCAGCAAATGCGGTGTTACCCCGCCCAAGGATAAGTGCAGAAGATTCCGGTATGATCCACTGAAACGGATCCCCAAAAAGGCAAAAGCGCAGGATTTTTCCAAGTTTGACGAGGCGGATTTCACCCTGTAAAAAAGGAACGGTACCATGGTACCGTTCCTTTTTTCAGTTCAGCATATTCAGAAAATCCGCTTCCGTCAGGAGGGGAATTCCCAATTCTCTGGCCTTGCGCTCCTTGGAGCCGGCGTTCTCCCCTGCCACCACATAGGTGGTTTTTTTGGAGACAGAGCCGGAAACCTTGCCGCCGAACAGCTCGATCTTTTCCGTGGCTTCCTCCCGTGTGAAAGAGGAAAGGGCACCTGTCAGAACGAAGGTCATTCCTGCAAACCGGGTATCGGAGAGATCCCGGGTGCTTTCAAAATTCACACCTGCCTGGCGGAGTCGTTCCACAAAGTGCCGGGACTGGGGCGCAGCAAACCACTGAGCGATGCTTTGTGCGGTGACCTCACCGATGTCCGGTACCTGAGTCAGCGCGGCAGGATCTGCTGCCATCAGAGCATCCATAGATCCGAAATGGGATGCCAGTGTCTTTCCGGTTTTTGCACCGACCTGACGGATTCCCAAGGCGTAGATCAGACGGGAAAGATCATTTTTCTTGCTGCTTTCAATGGCTGCATAGAGCTTTTCCGCTGCCGTACTTCCCTTTTGCCACAGAGATTTCAGATCCTCCACATTCAGGTAGTACAGATCGGCGGCGGACCGGAGAAGGCCCTTTTCGATCAGCGCTTCTACCAGAGAGGATCCCAGTCCGTCAATGTCCATAGCATCCCTGCTGACAAAATGGGAAATATTCCGGGAAAGCTGGGCCGGGCATTCTGCGCCGGTGCAGCGAAGGAAAGCGCCGTCCGCATCCCGTTCCACAGCCGCGCCGCAAACCGGGCACTGCCGGGGAAGCAGGTAGGGCACCGTATTTTCCGGACGCTTATCCTGCACTACATCCAGAATCTCCGGAATGATCTCTCCGGCCTTGCGAATGTGCACCGTGTCTCCGATACGGATGTCCCGCTGAGAGATGAAATCCTGGTTGTGAAGGGTGGCATTGGTCACCGTGGTTCCGGCAAGTCGCACGGGCCGAACCACCGCTTTCGGCGTCAACACCCCGGTTCTGCCTACCTGGACCACGATATCCTCTACCACGGTTTCCTTGATCTCGGGAGGGTATTTGTATGCCACTGCCCATCTGGGGAATTTCGCCGTGGTGCCCATGGTTTCCCGCTGGGCAAAATCGTCGACCTTCACCACTGCTCCGTCAATGTCGCAGCTCAGGTCTCCCCGGTTCTCATGAATGGCAAGGATCTCCTCGTTGATTTGGGAGATGCTCTGAAGGATCCGGGAAGGAATGACTTTGAATTTCCGCTGCCGCAGGTACTCCAGGGATTCGGCATGGTTGGAAAACTCCAGTCCATGGGCAAACTGGACGTTGAAAACCAGGATATCCAGTCCCCGTTTTGCCGTGATCTTCGGATCAAGCTGCCGCAGAGAGCCTGCAGCGGCATTTCGCGGATTGGCAAAAAGGGGCTTTCCTTCCTCTTCCTGCTGGGCATTGAGCCTTGCAAAGCTCTTCTTCGGCATAAACACCTCTCCCCGGACGATCAGCCGGGAGGGAGCGTTCTCCAGAGTCATGGGAACGGAACGAATGGTCTTTAAGTTTTCCGTTACATCCTCCCCGGTGATGCCGTCTCCCCGGGTGGCGCCACGGACGAATACGCCATTCTCATACTCCAGCGCCACGGACAAACCGTCGATCTTTGGCTCCACGGAAAACCGGGAATCCGGATACTGTTTCAGGGTTTTCTCCAGAAAATCATTCAGCTCTTCCAGAGAAAAAACATCCTGCAGGCTCATCAACGGGACGGTATGGGTGTATTTCCGGAATTGGCTCAGGGCCTCCCCGCCTACCCGGCGGGTGGGAGAGTCATCCCGACAGAACAGGGGATACGCTTTTTCCAGATCTTCCAGCTCCCGCAGGAGCCGATCATATTCGTAATCCTCCATGGTAGGATCGTCCAGCACATAGTAGCGGTAGCCTGCCTCGTTCAGCAGTTCTACCAGCTCATCCATTCTCTTTTTCGCTTCCATGATTTCCTCCGGTCTGTAAATAGGTTGTGGGAACCTCCCCCACGATCACCGTTTCCGCAACCACAACAGAGCTTTCAACGGTAAACTGGGCCGTGTCCCCCCAGACGAGCACCGCAATATCCACCTGCACCGTCATGATCAGCCGGTGCAGGGTCTGGTTGATGCCTGCCTCCGTAAAGTCGCTTTGAAAAGCGGCATCGGAATTTCGTACCGCCAGAATTCGGATCGGAATCAAAAACCCTTTTCCCGAGAAAAACTCCGGCAGGAGCAGACTCCCGACGGGGATTCCCACATCGGAGGTGTCCAGGGCAAGGATTTCGCCGTTGATCCGCTCCAGCGTGGCGGTCTTCAGGCGGTTGACCTCTCCGATGTTGGTTTTCAATGCGGTAATCCGTCCGTTCAGATCCTTCTCAAAGTAAACGATCCGGTCATACTGAATCTCCCCGGAGGCGATCTGCCGGGCGATTGCCTCGTTGATCAGATCGGATGTGGTGTTGCGGATCTGGGTCTGGGCAAGATCGTGGATCACATTGCTGTAACGGATCCGAAACAGGATCAGCAGCAGCGTTACCATCAGCACCAGCAGAACCAGTGTCCTGATCAGCCGTGAAAACCACCGGCGCATAGCATCCCCTCCGGTTGATTCTATGCTCCCTGGATTCTTTTATGACAGTTTTTTCATATGTGCAGAGGCGGTTTTGCTCATCAGTTTCTTGGTACCGATGTTGTCAAAGGCGATTTCCAGCAGAGCATCCCCGCCCATCTTCATCACACTGATGACCATGCCTTTTCCAAAGGCAGTGTGTACCACCATATCGCCCTTGGAAAGATCCAGAAGGACGGCAGGCTTGGATTGCGCTGCGTATGTCGAGTTCCGGCTGAGAGAATTTCCGGCAGAACGGATTCGGCTGGTCGAAAACTGTGCCGGCGGGTAATGATTGGCACCGAAGGCATTCTGATATCCTCCTCGTTTTTCCAGCAGCTCCTCCGGGATCTCCTTCAGGAACCGGGACGGCAGGGTGCCGCTGGTTCTGCCATAGAGCATACGCATTCTGGCGTGGGTAATGGTCAGCGTTTCCTTTGCCCGGGTGATCGCCACATAGCAAAGCCGGCGCTCTTCCTCCATGGACTCCGGGTCGCCGATGGAGCGCATCCCGGGAAACAACCCGTCTTCAAATCCCGCCAGGAACACATGGGGAAACTCCAGACCCTTGGCGGAGTGAATGGTCATCAACACTACCGTATCGTCTCCGTTGACCTGTTCCAGGTCGGTGTACAGGGCGATTTCCTCTAAAAATCCGCCCAGGGTGGGATTCTCCGTGTTTTCCATGTAAGAAAGAATGGTGGATTTCAGCTCGCGGATGTTTTCCAGCCGGGTTTCATTCTCCTGGGTGGGCTTTGCGCGCAGCATCTGCTCGTAGCCGGTGCGAATCATCAGCTCATCGTAGAAATCCGTCAGGCTCATCCCGTTCTCCAGCAGGTTTTTCAGCTCTTCAATCATGGAAACGAAGGAAAGGAGCTTGGCTGCCGGTTTTTCCAGGGCGCCGTAGGAATCCGGCTGGGAGATCACGCTGTACAGAGGCTGATCCTCCGCCGCGGCCAGCCGAAGGGCCGTTTCGATGGTCTTGGCACCGATTCCCCGGGGCGGATTGTTGATGATCCGTTCCAGCCGAAGCGTATCCGTGGGATTGTGGATGATGCAGAGGTAAGCCAGCATATCCTTTACTTCCGCCCGGTCAAAGAACCGGGTTCCGCCAATCACTTTGTATGGGATCCCGTTGCGCTTCAGGGAGAATTCCAAAGCGTTGGACTGGGCATTGGTCCTGTACAAAACAGCGCAGTCTTTATATCCTCCATTGCGGCACAGGGAGAGAATCTGCCCGGAGATGTAGTTGGCTTCGGAGGTTTCGTCGGAGGCTTCGTACACCAGCACCTTGCTGCCGGTGCCGTTCTGAGTCCACAGCCGCTTCCCTTTTCTTCCGGTGTTGTTGGCAATAACGCCGTTGGCGGCATTGAGAATGGTCTGGGTAGAGCGGTAATTCTGCTCCAGACGGATCACGCCTGCTCCCCGGTACTGTTTCTCAAAGGAGAGAATGTTCTCAATGGTAGCCCCGCGGAAGCGGTAGATGCTCTGATCGTCATCACCCACCACGCAGAGATTCCCGTGGCCGCCGGCCAGCAGAGAGGTCAGCAGATACTGCAGGTGGTTGGTATCCTGATACTCGTCCACCAGGCAGTAGCGGAATTTCCGCTGGTAGAACAGCCGCACGTCCTCGTACTGCTGCAGAAGCTCTACCGTCCGGAGAATGATATCATCAAAATCCAGAGCATTGTTTTCTTTCAGCTTGGTCTGGTATTTCAGGTATGCCCGTGCCATATGGATGGCTGCCAGATCGTTTCGTGCCTCTGCATTGCGGAGCATTCTGTCCGGGGAAACCAGCTTGTCCTTTTCCTTGCTGATGACGCCCAAGACATACCGGGCCGGGAAGGTCTTGTCGTCCAGGCCCATTTCCTTGATAATACCACGCATAACGCTTTCCGAATCGGCGCTGTCGTAGATGGTGAAATCCCGGCCGTACCCCAATCTCTGAATGTCCCGGCGCAGAATCCGGCAGCAGGCGGCATGGAAGGTCATGGCCCAGACATCCTGGGCATCCTCCCCAAGCATGGAGGTCAGACGGCTTTTCATCTCCGTTGCGGCCTTGTTGGTGAAGGTGATGGCAATGATGCTCCAGGGGGGCGCCGGATCCAGGCTGCACAGCCAGTCTGCTCTTCGTTTATCCAGCGGTTGTGGATTCTTGGGAAGGTTCTCCAGGTAGACCACATCGTCTTCCGTAACATAGTCCGGCACCAGATCCGAATCGGATGCGGCACCGAAGCGCATCAGATTGGCGATCCGGTTGATCAGCACGGTGGTCTTTCCGCTTCCGGCGCCTGCCAGCACCAGCAGCGGTCCCTGTGTGGTCAGCACGGCCTCCTGCTGCCGGTCATTCAGAGAGGCAAACTGCCCTGCAATATAGGCTCTTCTTGCCGCACAGAATCGGCGGTTCATTTTCTCGTTCATAGCATTCCCTGTCTGTTCTGTCAAGATGGTTCTATTTTATCGCAAACCGAACAAAAGGTAAAGAGGTTTTTCTCAGGACAGCAGGATCCGAAGCTGGGAGATGGCTTTCTTTTCGATGCGGGAAACCTGTACCTGACTGACCTTCAGGATCCGGGAGACGTTCTGCTGGGTCAGACCGTGAAAATACCGCAGGTTGATGACCATGGCTTCCCGCTGACTCAGCCGCTCGATGGCCTGCCGCAGTGCGATCCGTTCCAGGGATTTGTCCTCGGATTCCGTATCGGTGAGAATGTTCTCCAGGGTAAAGCCTTCCTCCCCGTTTTCCTGGTGAATGGACTCCGTGGCGGCGGTTGCAGCCTCGGCAATGGCAATTTCCTCCGGTGAAAACCCGGTCTCTTCGGCAATTTCCGACACCGTCGGTTCCCGGCTCAGGGCATTGGTCAGCCGGCTGCGGGCGGCCCGGATGGCAAATGCCTGTTCCTTGATGCTGCGGGATACCTTGATGGAGCCGTCATCCCGGAGAAAGCGCCGGATCTCTCCGGAGATCTTGGGTACGGCATAGGTAGAAAACTGGGTGCCGAACTGGGGGTCAAAACCCTCCACCGCCTTCAGAAAGCCCAAACATCCCAACTGGTAAAGATCGTCCGACTCCGTACCCCTGCCCAGAAACCGCCGCGCAACGGACCAGATCAGCCCTTTATTCTCCTGTATCAGAGTCTCTGCCGCGGCTTTGTCACCGGCTTGGGCGCTTTGGATCAGCTCCTCCGTCCGGGTCATCGTTTTCTCTGGAGCTTCCGCCGCATATGTACGGAAGTCCCTTTCCCGACCTCGGACTGGATCTCAAAGGATGTCATAAAGTTCTCCATGATGGTAATGCCCATGCCGCTTCGTTCGGAGCCTCCGGTGGTGTACATGGGCTGCCTTGCCTTCTCCACATCGGCAATGCCCACGCCCCGGTCCTTGATGACAATGTCCAGGGTGCTGTCTTTCAGAATCCGACACCGCAGCGTGATGATGCCCATTTCCTCCGGATAGGCATGGACGATACAGTTGGTCACCGCCTCGGATACCGCTGTACGGATATCCCCCAACTCCTCCAGGGTGGGATCCAACTGGGAAGCAAAGCAGGCCACTGCACTTCTGGCAAAGGATTCGTTGCTGGAACGGCTGGGAAACTCCAGGATCATATAGTTTTCAAATTTCATATCACTGCCTCCTTAATGCTCACAAGCTTGTCCACTCCCGACGTGCGGAAAACCCGCATGGGCTGCTCTTTCAGGCCGGTCAGCTCCAAACGTCCTTCGATCTGGGTCATTGCCCGCAGGGCATTGATGACCACGGCCACACCGGACGAATCCACAAAAGACACATCCCGGAAATCCAGCACGCAGATCGACGGCATATACGCTTCAATCTTCGCGGTAATGGCGGAAATATAGGTTTTTGCGCAGTGATGGTCGATCTCACCGGTGAGTGCCACGGTCAGACGCCCTTCCTGCAAAAAGCTGGTTAGTTGCATTGGTGATTCCCCCTTGTTTTGGTTCCATATCAGTATAATCCGGGGATTTCCATTATTCTGTCGGAATGTGGAAACAGAAAAAAATTGCGTGGAGAGAATTTCGGTTCTCTCCACGCAAAGATGCGGTTTTACAGTTTTTTCAAAGCAGCTTCACTCTGCTCAAGCTGGGCAATCAGATCCCGTGCCTTTTTTGCCTTTTCCCGTTCCGCATTGACAACAGCCTCGGGTGCCCGGGAAACAAAGTTTTCGTTGGACAGCTTGCCTTCCAGACTGCAAAGGTTCTTTCTGGCCTTTTCCAGCTCCTTGCCGATCCGTTCCAGTTCCTTTGCCACATCCACAAGCTGTCCCATGGGGATAAAGAGCTTGGCGTCCGGTGTGGTGCAGGTCACCATCCCTTCCAGATTCTCCGGCTCCTTGTCAGGCAAAGTGATGTTTTCGGCATAGGCCAGACGCTTGATAAAATCCGCGCCCTCCAGGAACACTTCCTTTTTGCCGGTGACGATGATCAGATCCGCCTTTTTGGAGGGCGGGACATTCATCTCGGTGCGGCGGTTTCGGATGGAGCGAATGGCATTCATCACGGAGCTCATGTGGGCTTCCTCGGTCAAAAATGCCAGATCTTCCCGGTATTCCGGCCATTTTGCAACAATCAGGGCATCGCCTTCATGGGGAATGGACTGCCAGATTTCCTCGGTGATGAAGGGCATGAAGGGATGCAGCAAACGCAGGACCTGATCCAGCACATAGACCAGCACGGAAAGGGCGGTCTTCTTTCTTTCTGCGTCCTCGCCGTAGAGACGGGCCTTGGTCAGCTCGATATACCAGTCGCAGTAGGTGTCCCAAATGAAGTCATAAACCTTCTGAACGGCAACACCCAGCTCGTAGTGATCCAGGTTCTCGGTAACTTCCGCGATCAGGGTGTTCAGCCTGGAAAGTACCCACTTGTCGGGAATCTCCAGGGAATCGGTTTCGGGCAGCGTATAGCTTTCGCCCTCCCCCAGGTTCATCATCACATACCGGCTGGCGTTCCACAGCTTGTTGGCAAAGTTCCGCATGGCCTCGCAGCGCTCCACATAGAAACGCATATCGTTTCCGGGAGAGTTGCCGGTGACCATGTTCATCCGCAGGGCATCACAGCCGTATTTTTCGATCATCTCCAGAGGATCGATGCCGTTACCCAGAGATTTGGACATCTTCCGACCCTTGTCATCCCGAACAAGGCCATGGATCAGGACGGTGTGGAAGGGCGTTTTTCCGGTGTGTTCACAGCCGGAGAAGATCATTCTGGCAACCCAGAAGAAAATGATGTCGTAGCCGGTGACCAGCACGTCTGTGGGATAGAAATACTCCAGATCCTCGTTCTTTTCCGGCCAGCCAAGGGTCTCGAAGGGCCACAGGGCAGAACTGAACCAGGTGTCCAGCACGTCCGGATCCCGTTCAATATGGGTGCTGCCGCACTTTTCACACTTGCAGGCATCCTGGCGGGACACGGTGATATGGCCGCAGTCGGCGCAGTACCAGGCCGGAATCTGATGGCCCCACCACAGCTGTCGGGAAATGCACCAGTCGCGGACATTTTCCATCCAGTTCAGGTAGGTCTTGCTGAAGCGGTCGGGAACGAACCGGGTCTCCCCTTCTTTCACCACGCGGATGGCTTCTTCCGCCAGGGGCTTCATCTTCACAAACCACTGGGCGGAGATGATGGGCTCCACATCGTTGTGGCAGCGGTAGCAGGTACCCACGTTGTGAGAGTAGTCCTCCACCCTGACCAGATAGCCCTGCTCCTGAAGATCGGCAACGATGGCCTTTCTGGCCTCGTAGCGGTCCATACCCTCGTACTTACCGCCGAATTCATTGACCTTGCCGTTGTCATCCAGCACCCGGATGACCTCCAGATTGTGCCGCAGACCTACCTCAAAGTCGTTGGGGTCATGGGCGGGGGTCATCTTCACGCAGCCGGTTCCGAATTCCATTTCCGCATAGTCATCGGCAACCACGGGAATCTCCTTGTTCACCAGAGGAAGGATTACCTTCTTGCCCACAATGTCCTTGTAACGCTCATCGTTGGGGTTGACGCATACGCCGGAGTCACCCAGCATGGTCTCGGGCCGGGTGGTGGCGACAACCACTTCGCCGGAGCCGTCTGCCAGAGGATAGCGGATATGCCACAGGTGGCCGGGCTTATCCACATACTCCACTTCCGCATCGGAAAGAGCGGTGACGCAGTGGGGGCACCAGTTGATGATCCGGCTGCCCTTGTAGATCAGGCCCTTTTCATACAGGGAAACGAACACTTCCCGAACGGCCTTGGAGCAGCCCTCGTCCATGGTGAACCGGGCACGGTCCCAATCGCAGGAGGCACCCAGTTTTTTCTGCTGTTCCACGATCCGGTTGCCGTACTTCTGTTTCCAGTCCCACACCCGCTCCAGGAATTTTTCCCGTCCCAGGTCATAGCGGGTAAGACCTTCTTTCCGCAGCTCCTCTTCCACCTTGATCTGGGTGGCAATGCCCGCATGGTCCACACCGGGGACCCACAGGGCGTTGTAGCCCTGCATGCGCTTAAAACGGATCAGGGTATCCTGCAGGGTAGCGTCCATGGCATGGCCCATGTGAAGCTGGCCGGTGACGTTGGGAGGGGGCATTACGATGGTAAATGGCTTTTTATCGGCATTTCTTTCCGCATGGAAGTAGTTGCCGTCCTGCCACATCCTGTAGATGCGGTCTTCCACTTGCTGCGGTTCGTAGATCTTCGGCAATTCGCGGCTCATGTTCTCATCTTCCTTTCATAAAAAACAGCCCTGAGCAGAAATCTGCTCAGGGCGAAATTGACAATTCCGTGGTACCACCTGAAGTCCCGCAAAAGCGCGGGCACTTTCACCGCTGTAACGGGCGAACCCCGACCGGCCCTACCATTTTTTCGGACCGGCAGCTCCCGGGCGACATTCTGCTCGTTTCCCTGCGGATTTTTCAGCCAGGAATCCGTTCTCTGGAGGGGAAAAAGATGGGCAGAACCTCCCGATCTCCGCTTTGTACCTGATAAAAGTACCATATCTTTTCCGCTTTGTCAAGAAGCGGAAAAAACTTTCCTCCTTATCTTCTTGACGGACAGCGGGATTGGTTCTATAATGGACGCAATGACTCAAAAGAGGAGCAGATTATGAAACTGTCACTGATTGTCCCCTGCTATAACGAATGCGGAAATGTTGCCCCCTTTCAGGATGCGGTGATCTCCGCATTTGAGGGATGCGGGTATGATTACGAGATCGTATACGTGAACGACGGCAGCAAAGATACCACCATGTACCAGCTTCGAAAGCTGTTCGAGGCCCAGAAGTGCCCGGTAAAAGTGGTGAATTTCTCCCGGAATTTCGGAAAGGAATCGGGGATCTATGCCGGATTGTCAAACGCTTCCGGGCAATATCTGTCCGTCATCGATGCGGATCTGCAGCAGGATCCTGCATTGGTGCGCAAAATGGTGGAGATCCTGGACGAGCAGCCGGAATATGACATGGTTGCGGCTTATCAGGACCGCCGGAACGAAAGCAGGATCCTTTCCTTCTTCAAAAAGAACTTTTATTCCCTGATCAACCGCCTGTCTACGGTGAAGCTCAAGGCGGATGCCAGCGATTTCCGCACCTTCCGCAGAAACGTGGCAGACAGCATTTTGGAACTTGGAGAGTATCATCGGTTTTCCAAGGGGATTTTTGCCTGGGTGGGATATGAGACCTGCTATATCCCCTATGTGGCGAATCCCCGGCTGACGGGTGAGACAAAGTGGAATTTCCGGAAGCTGATGAACTACGCGATTGATGGGATCATCGGCTACTCTACCGCGCCCCTGCGCTTTGCCACCTACGCAGGCTGTCTGAGCGCCGCTGCAGCATTCCTCTATCTGATTGCCGTGATCATCGAAAAGCTGGCGGTAGGAATCGATGTTCCGGGCTACGCCACTGTCATCGTGCTGATTCTCTTCCTGGGCGGACTGCAGCTTCTGTGCATCGGCATCATTGGAGAGTATGTGGGCAGGACCTTTGAGCAGAGTAAGGGACGTCCCATCTATATTGCCCGGGAAATCCTGACCTATGAAAATAAGAAACAGAATCCATGAAAAAAGGAGAGGCATCGCCTCTCCTTTTTGGCTTATGAAGCTTACTTCTCGGCTTTTTTGGCGGCCTTGGCCTTTGCCTTGGCTTCCTTTGCCTTCTTGGCCTCAGCCTCTGCAGCGGCAGCGGCAGTTTCATTGGTGGAAATCGCCCACTTGGCCAGCTCAATGCGGACCTGATCGGCACCGGTCTCCATGACCACGCTGCTTTCCTTTACGTTCACCACCACACCGATAATTCCGCCGATGGAGGTGATATGATCTCCGTTTTTCACGGCAGAACGCATTGCTTCCTGCTCTTTCTTCCGCTTGTTCTCGGGACGGATCATCATGAAATACATGACGGCGAACAAAACCACCATCAGAAGCAGGGGGGAGAACAGGCTGCCGGTGCTATTTGCAGCAGATGTTAAAAAATGAAGCATGAGAGACTCTCCTTCTAAGGTTTTTTCCAGATTATTATATCATTGATTGAGTAAATTGCAAGCACTACTTTAGATCCTTCTGCCCAATTTTTCGGAATACTCCGCCCGGAATGCGGAAAACGTTCCATTGTCCAGTGCATTGCGGATGCGCTCCATCAGTTTGTTGTAAAAATACAGGTTGTGCATCACGGAAAGCCGCATGGCCAGCATTTCTTCGGCAATGAACAGATGGCGCAGATAAGCCCTGGAGTAGCGGCGGCATACGGGACAGTCGCACTGAGGATCAATGGGCCGATCATCCAACTGGTATTTTGCGTTTTTCAGGTTGATGGCGCCCTCCCAGGTAAACAGTCGGGCATGCCGGGCATTACGGGCAGGCATAACGCAGTCAAAAAAGTCCACACCCCGGGCGACGGCCTCAATAAGATTGCTGGGAGTGCCCACACCCATCAGATACCGTGTCCGGTCTGCGGGCATATACGGCTCCACCGCTTCGATGATGTCGTACATCTCCTGGGTGCTCTCCCCTACCGCAAGACCGCCGATGGCATATCCGGGCAGATCCAGCTCTGCGATCCGCTTCATATGCTCTACCCGCAGGTCCGCATAGGTGCCGCCCTGATTGATGCCCCAAAGCATTTGCTTGGGATTGACCGTGTCCGGCAGACTGTTGAGCCGGGCATTTTCCGTTTTACACCGAACCAGCCAGCGGTAGGTGCGGTCGATGCTCTGCCTGACATAGTCCCTGGGCGCGGGATTTTCGATGCACTCGTCGAAGGCCATGCAGATATCGGATCCCAGATTGGACTGGATCCGCATACTCTCTTCCGGACCCATGAAGATCCGGTGCCCGTCAATATGAGAGGCAAAGGTGACGCCTTCTTCTTTGATTTTTCGCAGGGAAGCCAGGGAAAACACCTGAAATCCCCCGGAATCCGTCAGGATCGGCCCGTCCCAGGTCATAAATTTGTGAAGTCCGCCCAGCTTCCGTACCACTTCGTCGGTGGGGCGAAGATGGAGGTGATAGGTGTTGGAAAGCTCCACCTGGCAGCCGATGTCCTTCAGGTCTTTGGCACTCAGGGCACCCTTGATGGCCCCCTGGGTACCGACATTCATAAACACCGGGGTCTGGACCGTTCCGTGGGCGCAGGTAAACTCTCCACGACGGGCAGCACCCTCTTTCTTCAGCAGCTTAAACATGCTTCACCTCCCGCTTGGGATTCCATAGAATGTAAAACCGGGATGGTTCTTCTGTTCCCATCCGGGTATGGTAGATCAGTTCCCGATGAAACTGAAATCCGCATTTTTCAATCACACGGCGGGACTGAAGATTCCGCTCAAAATGCCCGCACAAAAGGGCATCCAGGTGCATGGTTCCAAAGCAGTAATCGATGACTGCCCGAACAGCCTCCGGCATCAGTCCCCTGCCCCAGTAATCCCGGCTGAGCACATATCCGATCTCCCGAAGGGAAAGCTCCTCCGGAACGCAGGCTTCCTCCTGACGGTATTCTTCTATCCCCAGAGAGCCAATGGCCTTCCCGGATTCCTTCAGCTCCAGTGCAAAGGTTTTCTTTTCCTCAATGAAAAGCTGCAGGATCTGCCTGGACTTTTCCATGGAGTCATGGGGCAGCCAGCCCGCCATCTGCCCAACGCCGTCCACCCGGGCATATTCGTAAAAATCGGAAAGATCGCTTTCTCTCCAAGGGCGGAGGATCAGCCGGGGCGTCTCCAAACGAACAGACGAAATATCAACAGGTGCATTCATATGCTGTCCCCCATTTTCCTAAAGAATTGCCATGGCATCGCCGAAGGAGAAAAACCGGTATTTCTCCCGGACGGCCTCCCTGTAAGCACTGAGGATGTTCTCACGGCTGGAAAAGGCCGAAACCAGCATGACCAGCGTGCTCTCCGGCAAGTGGAAATTAGTGATCAGACCATCCATGGCTTTGAACGCATAGCCGGGATAGATAAAAATATCCGTCCAGCGGCTTTTTGCAGAAAAGGATCCGTCCTCATTTACCAGGGACTCCAGAGTCCGGCAGGATGTGGTTCCCACGCAGATGATCCGTCCTCCCCGCGCCCGGGTCTCATTCAGCTTTCGGGCAGTTTCCTCGTTTATCATGCACAGTTCGCTGTGCATATGATGCTCCAGAACCTCCTGAGTTTTCACCGGCCGGAACGTACCCAGACCTACATGGAGGGTTACATAGGCCTCGTCTACGCCCATATCCCGGATTTTCTCCAGCAGCTCCTTCGTAAAGTGAAGCCCTGCCGTGGGAGCGGCGGCGGAGCCGACTTCCCGGGAATACACGGTCTGGTAGCGTTCCTGATCCTTCAGCTCTGCTGTGATATAAGGCGGCAAAGGCATCTTGCCAAGCCGTTCCAGAACCTCCAGGAAGATCCCTTCATAGGAAAACTCCACAATCCGGTTTCCGTCCTCCCGGACCTCTGTGACCTCGGCTTCCAATTCTCCGTCACCGAAGGTGACGCGGCTGCCAACCTGCATCTTTCTGCCGGGCTTGCAGAGGCATTCCCATTTTTTATTTCCAAGATCCCGCAGCAGCAGGATTTCCACGGCGCCGCCTGTGGGACGGTGGCCAAGGAGACGGGCAGGCAGCACCCGGGAATCGTTCATAACCAGGCAGTCCCCCGGACGAAGGTATTCCGGAAGATCGAAAAAGTGTCTATGAGCGATCTGTCCTGTCACCCGGTCCATCACCATCAGCCGGGAGTTATCCCGCTTTTCCAGCGGAGTCTGTGCGATCAGCTCCTGAGGCAGATCGTACCAGAAATCATGTGTTTTCACGTTTTGCCCTCCATCGCATATAAACCGCCTTATAGTATAGCGGATTTCCCCCTGTTTTGCAACAGACAAAACCTTCTTTTCCTGCATAGCCTGTTACGGAGGGATGCTTTCATGAAAAAACCACTCTTTTTCGGTGCCTGCACTGCCCTGGTGACGCCGTTTCTCCATGGGCAGGTGAATCTTCCCATGCTGAAAATCCTTCTGCATCGGCAGGAGGATGCCGGGATCCCGGCGGTGGTCCTTTTCGGAACCACCGGGGAATCCCCAACCCTGACGGATGAGGAAAAACATTGGATTCTGACGGAAGCCCGTGCCTGTTTCCGGGGAATGCTGATCGCCGGAACCGGCTCCAATGACACGGCCCATGCCGTCACCTTGAGCAGGCAGGCGGAACAGGACGGCGCGGATGCCCTGCTGGTTGTTTCTCCATACTACAACAAAGCCAATGAGGAAGGGCTGATCCGGCATTACCGCACCATTGCCCAGTCCGTGCAGATCCCCGTAATCCTCTACAACGTGCCGTCCCGCACCGGCGTGGATATTCCCGTTTCCGTCTATCGAAAGCTTGCGGAGGTTCCCAATATCGCCGGCGTAAAGGAAACCGTATCCGATATGAAAAAGCTGGTGGAGATCGCGGATACCTGTCCGGAAGACTTCACCGTGTGGTGCGGAAGCGACGAGCTGACGGCGGCATATCTTGCCTTGGGTGCAAAGGGCGTGATCTCCGTTGCGTCCAACGTGATGCCGGAAGAAGTATCGGACCTGACGGATGCCGGACTGGACGGAGATTTTGATACGGCGCTCTCTCTGCAGATCGGGCTGCGTCCCTTGAACGAATTTCTCTTCTGTGAGGTCAATCCCATCCCCGTAAAGGCCCTTTTGAAGGAAATGGGGCTGGACTGCGGGTCCTGCCGGCTGCCGCTTACCTCCCTTTCGGAAGCCCACAGAGGGGAAATGAAGAGCCTGCTGCAATAAACAAAGGGCGGTCTGTGACCGCCCTGATTGTATTATCCCAGAATGGCTTTGTGGAAGATTTTCTTGCCCTTGCGGATCTTGACGCCTTCTTTGAGCATGGCTTCCGTGACAGTCAAATCGGGGGCAGCAACCTTCTCGTCGTTGACGAACACGCCGCCCTGCTGCACCAGGCGACGGGCTTCTCCGTTGGAAGAGGCCAGTTTGCAGGCAACCATCAGGCTCAGAATGCCGATCTTGCCATCCTTTAACTGTTCGGGAGCGATGGAGGTTTCCGGCATATCTACGCTGCCTTCACCTCCGAAGAGGGCCTTGGCGGCTGCCCGGGCCTTGTCCGCTTCCTCCTGACCGTGTACCATCATGGTCAGCTCGTAGGCCAGGATGTCCTTGGCCTCGTTGATCCGTGCATCCTTCCAGGAATCCATCTCGTTGATCTGCTCCAGAGGCAGGAAGGTCAGCATCCGGATGCATTTCATCACGTCCGCATCGGACACGTTCCGCCAGTACTGGTAGAAGTCGTAGGGAGAGGTCTTGTTGGGATCCAGCCATACAGCATTTCCTGCGGTTTTGCCCATTTTGTTGCCCTGGGAGTCGGTGAGCCGAGTGATGGTCATGCAGTGGGCATCCTTGCCCAGCTTCTGCCGGCTCAGCTCGGTGCCGCCCAGCATATTGCTCCACTGGTCGTTTCCTCCGAATTGCATATTGCAGTCGTAGTGCTGGAACAGGTAATAAAAATCGTAGGACTGCATGATCATATAGTTGAATTCCAGGAAGCTCAGGCCTTTTTCCATGCGCTGCTTGTAGCACTCGGCACGGAGCATATTGTTGACGGAGAAGCAGGCACCCACTTCCCGCAGCAGCTCCACATAATTCAGGTTCAGCAGCCAGTCGGCATTGTTTACCATCCGGGCCTTCCCCTCGCCGAACTCAATGAAGCGCTCCATTTGTTTCTTGAAGCACTGGGCATTGTGCTCGATGTCCTCCCGGGTCAGCATTTTCCGCATATCGGACCGTCCGGAGGGATCGCCGATCATGGTGGTGCCGCCGCCGATCAGGGCAATGGGCTTGTTTCCTGCCATCTGCAGCCGCTTCATCAGGGTCAGAGCCATAAAGTGACCGGCAGTCAGGCTGTCGGCGGTGCAGTCAAAGCCGATATAGAAGGTAGCCTTGCCGTTGTCCACCATTTCCCGGATCTCGTCTTCATTGGTAACCTGGGCAATCAGGCCGCGGGCCACCAGTTCGTCATACATCTTCATTCTGTAACCTCCAATGATTTCTGAATCGAAAACGCCCTCTGTCCCATAACAGGGACAGAGGGCGAAAAATACGCGGTACCACCTCTGGTTCGGCATGTCCTCACGAGCATACCCTCACGGTGTCTGACAACACCCTGTGCGATATCGGGCACACCCGTCCTGCCCTATTTTCTTTCCGGCAGGCCGCTCCAGGAGGTATTTCATCCGCTGCCCCTGCTGCCTTGCACCCACCGGCAGTTCTCTGAAGGTTATGGTCGGATTACTTCATCCTATCACTGCGTTTTTCGTTCTTTTCCGGGCTATTTTAGCAAAAGGGGATGACTTTGTCAAGCATTTTTCAAAGAATCAGCCCTGCAGCATCTCTTCTGCGCTCTTCAGCGTGGTTTCCGTGATATGGGTACCTCCAATAATCCGCGCAAGCTCCCGCTTTCGGCCCTCCCGGTCCAACGGCGTCACCGTGGTGTAGGTTCTCCCCTGCCGGGCTTCCTTGGAAATCAGCAAGTGGGTCTGCGCAAGAGCAGCGAGCTGAGGCAAATGCGTCACGCAGAGAACCTGCCGGTGCAGTGCAACGCTGCGCAGCTTTTCCGCCACCTTCTGAGCGGCACGTCCGGAAACACCGGTATCCACTTCGTCAAAGATCAGCGTATCCACATGGTCCCTGCCGGCAAGAACATTTTTCATGGCCAGCATGATTCGGGCAAGTTCACCGCCGGAGGCCACCTTATTCATGGGTTTCAGGGCCTCTCCGGCATTGGCGGACATATAAAATGCCACAGCGTCCGCTCCGGAGGGACACAACGGAACCTCCGTAAACTCGCAGGAAAACTGCACCTTGGGCATATCCAACTGCTCCAGCTCCGAAAGAAGCTGCTTTGTCAGTTCGGACGCGGCATCCGTCCGGCGCCGGCGAAGGATCATTGCCTCCTCCCGGGCGGCAGCCTTTGCCGATTTCAGCTGATCCTTTAGCTGCAGGATCCGGTCGTCGGAGAAAGCAATGGCATCCAGCTCCCGCTTTGCCTGTTCCAGATAGTCCAGAATGTCCTGACAGGTTGCACCGTACTTTCTCCGGAGTTTGTGGATGACATCCAGACGGCTTTCGATCTCCTCCAGTTCGTCGGCACTGAAGGAAAGCCTGTCCCGGAATTCGATGGCCTGCTCCGCTGCGTCCTGAACCTGGTATTTCAGGTCGGAGATGAGCGTATACAGGGGCTCAAACTGATCGGAAAAGCGGCTCAGCCGTGAAAGCGCACGCTCTGCTTCGACCATCAGGGAGGCTGCTCCGTCCCGTTCGTCATCTCCGTACAGGCATTCCACTGCCTCATTAATAGAATTGCTCAGCTTTTCTGAATTCTGCAGGAGCTTTCTGCGGATCTCCAGTTCTTCGTCCTCTCCCGGCTGCAATCCGGCCTTTTCAATTTCAGAGATCTGATATTTCAGGGTCTCCGTCCGACGAAGCTTTTCGCTTTCATCCATGGAAAGCTTTCGGATTTCCTGGGAAATATCCTCCATCTTCCGGTATTTTTCCCCGTATTCCTTCAGGATATCCTCGTTTCCGGCATATTCGTCCAGCAGACGCAGATGGTTTGCCTCGTCGAACAGAACGGCAGAATCGTGCTGCCCATGGATATTGATAAGCTGCATTCCCAGCTTATTCAGCGTGGAAACGGACACGCCCACACCATTGACCTTACAGAGATTCCTTCCGTCCTGGAAGATCTGCCGGGTCACGGTGACCTCCGGATCGTATGGAACATCGTTTTCTTCAAACCAGGGATACCTGGGAACCTCCGAAAAGATCCCCCGGACGCTGGCCTGCTGTGTGCCGGTACGGATCATATCCCGGTAGGCACGCTGACCCAGAATGGCGGAAATGGCATCGATGACGATGGATTTGCCTGCGCCGGTCTCGCCGGTCAGAACGTTGAATCCGCGATCGAAGGAAATGTCCGCGCACTCGATCACCGCAATGTTTTCAATGTGAAGAAGACTCAGCACGGAAAATCCCTCCCGTTGTCAGCTCAGCAGGTTTTTGATTTCGCTGCAGAACGCCGCGGCGGCATTCTGATCCCGCATAACGATGAAAACCGTATCGTCTCCGGCCAGGGTACCGATGACAAAGCTCATTTTCATTCCGTCAATGGCGGAGGCAGCGGCGGAGGCAAGACCGGGCATGGTATGGACTACCACGATGTTCATAGCGTAGTCATATCGGACAATACATTCCCGGAAAATGTTGTTGAGCCGGGTGGAAAAGGTACTGGTGATCTCCTTGGTGGAGGTGGTGTAGCGATAGGTGCCGAAGCTGGTCAGCTCTTTCATGATGCGAAGCTCCTTGATGTCCCGGGAAATGGTCGCCTGCGTGCAGGTGAATCCGGCAAGCTGGAGCTGCTCCTGAAGCTGCTCCTGGGTCTCAATGTCCTGGGAGGAAATGATCTCCATGATCTTTGCCTGTCTGTTTTCCTTCATCTTGTTGCATCCTTTACCAGATTGAATTTCGTATTGACAACGTCGTAGAAGCTGCGGTCGTTCAGGCGAAGCAGCTTGGTCTCGCAATCGGATTTCCTGACGGTGACCGTATCCCCCACGGAGATCCGTACTGTTTTTCCTCCGTCCACGGACAGGGAAGCATTTCTCCGGGCATTTCGGGAAAGCGACAGGGTAACGGTACGCCTGTCCGATGCCACCATGCACCGGCTGACCATATCGTGGGCACAGATCGGGGTGATGATCAGATTGTGGGCATCCGGCTCCACAATGGGACCTCCGGCTGACAGATTGTAGGCAGTAGAGCCGGTGGGAGTGGAGACGATCACGCCATCGCCGCCGCATTCCATGGCCTGGATCCCATCACATTTGACGCTGACGGTCACAATACGCGCCACCGCCCCCTTGGTGATCACCACATCGTTAAGGGAAATATCGTGGAAAATCTCCTCCCCGCCCCGGGTCACGGACACATCCAGCATCATCCGGTTCTCGATGTGGTAGTCATCGTTGGCAAGGCGGGCAAGCTGGGGCAGTTCGTGGCTTTCCAGTTCCGCCATAAAACCCATAGTGCCGATGTTGACCCCCAAAATGGGGATCCCATTCCGGGTGGCAGCCTTGGCTGTGTGTAAAATGGTGCCGTCACCGCCGAAGCAGACAATCAGCTCTGCATTGGGCAGTTCCCGTTCCAACCGGCAAAAACGGATGTCTTTGGGAAGCTCAAAGCTCTTCTCCACCTCAAACGGCAGGCAGATTTTTGGCTCCATACCGGCTTTCCGCAGAATATCTGCGGCGGTACGAACGGTGTGGAAGCCCTTGTCCCGATAGGGATTGGGTGTTAATATGACCCGCTTCATCCTGTCACCCCTTCAAATGCGCATGGGCGGAGGCAACTACGGCCTCCGTATCCGGACGCAGTCCCCTTCCCTTTGTTTTTTTCAGATATCCTAAAAACTCAATGTTCCCTTCCGGACCGGTGACCGGAGAAAACGTCAGTCCCTGGACGGAAAAACCCATCAGATCCGTATACAGCAGAAACTCGTCCAATACCCTTTTGTGCACCTTCCGGTCCTTTACAACACCCTTTTTCCCCACATGGGCCTTTCCGGCCTCAAACTGGGGCTTGATCAGGCACACCGCCTGACCTTCTTCCTTCAAAAGGCCATAGATTGCAGGAAGAACAAGCTGCAAGGAGATAAAACTCACATCCACAACGGAAAAATCCAGGTGTTCTCCCAGAGCCTCCGGCGTAAGATACCGAATATTGGTCTGCTCCATTGCCATCACCCGGGGATCCCTGCGGAGCTTGTCCGCAAGCTGTCCGGTTCCCACATCGATGGCGTACACTTTTTTCGCACCGTGCTGCAGCAGACAGTCTGTAAATCCGCCGGTGGATGCGCCGGAATCGCTGCACACATATCCGCAGGGATCGATTCCGAAAACCTCCAGCGCCTTCTGCAGTTTCAGTCCTCCGCGGCTGACATAGGGGCAGAAATCCCCCCGGATCTCCGGTTCCGTATTCTCAGGAAAGGAAGCGGAGGGCTTATCGCAGCACTTTCCGTCCACAAACACCACGCCGGAACGGATCATTTCCTGAGCCCTGGACCGGGAATCGGCCAGTTTTTTGGCCGTCAGCAGCACATCCAGCCGAATAAAGGACTGATTCATGAGAGCTCCTCTTTTACAAAACTTGCGATGGATTGGGCATCCAGGCCGCACAAACGGTACAGATCTCCTGCTTTTCCGTGGGTCAGGAATCGTTTTCCAATATCCCTGCCAAATACAGAACGCCGGGGATCGACTGTCCGCATCTGCCAGGCAAGATCCCTGCAGATGCCGCATTCCCCTGCGACTTCTTCAAAAACAAACAGCGGTGCATTCTCGGGAAGCAGCGATCGGATATCCGCCATGGGAAGTACATCCACCTGCAGAAGCCGCAGGACCGTCGCCCGGATCCCCTCCGCTTCCAGAAGCTTCGCCGCATCCATCACGTTCTGCAGCATAACACCGTAGGTGATCAGAACGGCATCGTCACCCTCCCGATGACGGCACACCATATGCTTGCCGTCCCAGGCGGAATCGGAATAATCCCGGTCGGATCCCCGGGGATACCGCAGCGCCACAGGGCCGGTGCACACTTCCACTGCCCAGCGGAGCATATCCGACAACTCCTTCCGGCTGGCCGGGCAGTAGATCTGCAGCCCGGGGACCTGGCGAAGAAATCCAAGATCGTAGATTCCATGGTGAGTCTCGCCGTCTTCTCCCACAATACCGGCCCGGTCAACGCCGAACACTACATGCAGGTGCAGCATGGCAACATCCTGAAACACCATATCGTAGGAGCGCTGAAGGAATGTGGAATACAATGCCACCACCGGGATCATGCCCTGCTTGGCAAGTCCGCCTGCCATGGAAACGGCGTGTTCCTCTGCAATTCCTACATCAAAGACCCGGTTGGGAAACGCCGCCTGCATGGGGCGCAGGCCGGTGCCGGAGGGCATTGCCGCCGTCAGCGCACAGATTTTCTCGTTCTGCCCCGCCAGCGACAGCAGCGTTTGACCGAACTGGGAAGAAAAATCAGGCTTTTTGGAACCATCTGTCTGGCCGGTCTCCGGGTCAAACTTGCCGATACCGTGAAACTTTGCAGGATTGTCCTCTGCAGGCTTGTAGCCTTTCCCTTTGCGGGTCATCACATGGAGCAAAACGGGACAGCGCATCTCTTTGGCTGTTTCCAGCACACTGATCAGCCGGGGCAGATCGTGGCCGTCCACAGGCCCCAGGTAGCAAAGGCCCATATTCTCAAAAATGGTTGTGGGGATCAGCATCCGCTTGAGCCAGTCCTTGCTGCGCTTCATCTGGGTGTAGATTCGGTTCCCTCCGGGTACATATTGCAGAAAGCCCTTGACCTTCTGCTTCATGCCCAGGTACTTTTCTTTCATCCGGAGCTGCCGTAAATGCATGGATAGGCCGCCCACGTTCCGGTTGATGGACATGGTATTGTCATTGAGAATGATAATCAGCGGCTCTTTTCCCGCACCGGCATCGTTCATGGCTTCAAAGGCCATGCCTCCGGTGGAGGCTCCGTCGCCGATCAGCGCCACCACCGAGTAATCCTGGTGCTGCAGCGTCCTGGCTCTTGCCATGCCCAGCCCGATGGAAACGGAGTTGGATGCATGGCCTGCCACAAAGGAATCCGTGTCGCTTTCACAGGGTTTGGGAAAGCCAGCCATGCCGCCAAGCTGCCGCAGATGGTCAAACCCGTCCCTGCGGCCGGTCAACAGCTTATGGACGTAGGACTGGTGTCCTACGTCAAAAACAAGGCGGTCCTTTCTGGTGTCGAAAACGGTCTCCAGTGCAACGCTCAGCTCCACCGTGCCCAGATTGGAGGCCAGGTGTCCGCCGGTCTTGGATACCTTCTCCACGAGAAACCGGCGGATTTCCTCACAGAGCAGCTCTCTCTGCTCGTCGTTCAGATATATCAAATCATCATGACCGTTTATGGTTTCTAAAATACTCAAAATGTCACGACCAATTCATTTATGATTCTTTTTTTGCCTGGGGCGGAACGGCCGGCGGCAGTGATACAAGATCACACCGACGGTATAGACGATTTTGGTGCAGGAACCGATGGCGATGGTTTTTCCAATGGCCTTTCCGCCAACGGTCAGACCCGCCACCAGCGCTGACAGCGCCAGGGTCACCAGGTTTTCCGCAGTCCTGGGCACATTGGCGGTAACCCGCATGGCAATGGCTGCAGCAGCGGAGCCGGATACAACGCCGCAGATATCGCCGATCACATCGTTGCAGATGGAGCTGACCCGTTCTGCGTTTTTCAGCAGACGGATGGACTCCTGTGCTCCCGGGACCTTCCGGGCTGCCATGGAATGAAAGGGGGTATCCGTGGCGGAGGTCACTGCCACACCCACAATGTCAAACAGGATACCGATAAAAACGATGATAAACAGGATCAGAAACGCCGCCCATACGCTGCTGTTGTCCATGACCTCCTCCGAGGCAAGGGAAATCACAGCAGAAATGACAATGGTGCTGAAAAAAACACAGAGGATCCACCGGACCGATTTCCGCTTTGCGTCCCCTGCTGATTTTCCGTGGGATTTTGCCAAAAAAATCCTCTCCCTAATGATAAAAAAATGACGGCAGCAGATAAGATAAATCTTACGGCTTAGGTCGGGTTGGTTTTCCCCGGGTGAAGCCTGTCGTTGCCGTACAGGCAGTTTCCTTTTCATCCACCCGCCCAAGTGTTGCCAAATTGAGTACCCGATTGCCACTCAGTCCGTACTGCAATCTCTTATCTGCCCCGAAAAGACAGCCTAGGTGATTTCCACGACATGCGGAATCCGCTCTTAACCTCTTTTGCAAGGATGATTTCCAGAAGCGATAGCTGCCAATGTGTGGCCATCACATCCGGCAGCCTGGTCTTCTTTCCCAACATTCTCACTCAAGGCAGGCTACACTGCACACAGCACACGATTCTGTGCACCGCCTTGCAGGTTCATACCAAACTCGTACGCGGACGGGTCCCCATCGAGGGGATATGTGCCGCCGTCGCACAAAAAAAGGTCTCCACGGAAACCGGGTCGTATACCCCATGCCATTGGGATGCGCCCGAGATCCTTAACCCCCAGCATCCACCCTAAACTGGGCGTAAAAAGCAGACACCAGGGACTTCATCGATATGCCCTTAAAAGGATTTTTAGGCCCTTCTTAGAAGCGGAACCGCACGACTAGGATACTGCGCCGTCACGGAAAGTATAGCATATTCCGGTGGAAGATACAAGACCCTTTTTGCATATATTCATGATTTCTGTATATGTAACCGGCCGGGAGCCTGCAGGAACAGCTCCTCCACAATATCGCTGTGGGTCACCACGATCTGGATCTTCTCCAGTTCCTCCGGCCGGAAAAACCGCAGCTCTCTGCTCTCCGGGCTGATTTTCAGCTCCGGTTCCTCCTCCAGATCCAGGATGAATGCCACGATCACCATTCTCCAGATACTGCCGTCGCAGTAGGCGGCGATGCGTCCCGGTTCTCCATACACCTTGACCCGGCGAAACCGCTCCTTGGGAATCCGCAGACCCAGCTCCTCATATACTTCCCGGGAAATGGCCTGCTCCTCTGTCTCATAGTTCTTGACCCCGCCGCCAACCAGTCCCCAGGTATCGCTGTCCCGGCGTTTTTCCAGCAGCAGCCTTCCCTGGCAGGTCAGGATCACGTTTGCCCCCAAATGGGTCCTTCTGGTTGTTTTCGGCGGATTGGGGTGTCCGCGGTAAAAGGTTACAATCGGCATAAAATCCCTCCTGTTTGCTCTATTATACAGGCAGACAGAAGGGATTTCCATTGGCAATATTCCACGAATCAGCAGACGATCCGGTACAGGCACCAGCAATGGGTACGGATGGTGTATTTCAGTTCAAACATATGACAGGTCTCCCCTGCCTTGCACCGGCAGAGGAAGATCTGGGCTTCGATCCCCACAATGGGGATCACCTTCACATCCACCACCTCCAGGATATCCACCCGGACAAGCTGCTGGGAATCGTCCTTCAGCCGGAAACGCAGAGGCTGAATCCCGCCGTCCACACTGCACAGCGAGATGACGTCAATGGGATAATTGCAGACCACGGAATGCCCCTCCTTTCTTCATTGCTCTCATTATAGCACATTTGTTCGATAATAGCAAGATGAATTTTGGTTGCATTCTTCATGTGCGTTTGCTATACTGAAAAGAAAAAACGGAGGAAACCATGCTTCGATATCCGTGCCTGGTATTAGACCACGATGACACCGTGGTCAGAAGTGAAGAGACGCTGAATTATCCTGCATTTCTGGCGGCGCTGGACCGCTTCCGCCCCGGAGAGACCATCACAAAACAGGAATACACCCGCGGGTGCTTTTCTCCCGGATTTCTGGCCTTCTGCCAGGAAAGATATCGTTTCACCCAGGAAGAACTGGACGAGGAGTATCTGCTCTGGCAAAGCTTTGTCCGGGATAAGATCGCGCCGCTGTATGACGGCATCGGCCGCCTGATCGAGCATTACCGCAGCGCAGGCGGAATTCTGTGCGTGGTGTCCCATTCGGCGGAAAGAACCATCCGGCGGGATTATCAGCACTATTTTGGGTTTGTTCCGGAACGGATTTACAGTTGGGACGATCCTCCGGAAAGGCGAAAGCCCAATCCCTGGCCCCTGATGGATCTGATGGAGTACTACGGCCTCTCCCCTGCGGATATTCTGGTGGTAGATGACCTGAAGCCTGGATGTGATATGGCAAAAGCCGCGGGTGCAGCCTCCGCATTTGCCGGCTGGAGCAGAAAAGATATTCCTGAAATCGCAGAATTTATGAATAAGCACTGCGACTTCTCCTTCGATTCTCCGGAAGACCTGGAGAAATTCCTGTTATAATCTCTTGACAGATATGATATAATGACCGAGAAGTACAGCAACCGGAGGTGATGGATCCATGGAAAAGCAAGGCGTAAAAGTAATGGCACGGAATCGGGAAGCTTATCACGAATACTTCGTGGAGGAAGAGATCGAGGCCGGCATTGCGCTTTGCGGCACCGAGGTCAAATCCATCCGCCAGGGTACCCTGAACCTGAAGGATGCCTGGTGCGGCATCAAAGACGGCGAGATCATCGTCAATCAGATGCACATCTCCCCCTATGACCACGGAAATATTTTCAACCGGGATCCCCGCCGACCCAGGCGCCTTTTGATGCACAAGCGGGAGATCATGCGTCTGCTTGGAAAAGTGAAACAGGACGGATATTCTCTGATTCCCCTGTCGGTGTATTTCAAAGGCAGCCGGGTAAAGGTCAATGTGGGTCTGTGCAAGGGCAAAAAACTGTATGACAAACGACAGGCTGCGGCAGAACGGGACGCAAAGCGTCAGATCGACCGGGCCATGAAGGAGAGATATTAAAATGAATCCAACTTTTAAGATCACCATGGAAAACGGCGGCGTCATCGAGGGAGAACTGTACCCCGATAAGGCACCCCAGAGCGTGTATAATTTCATCGATCTGGCCAATCATAACTTCTACGATGGTCTGATCTTCCACAGAGTCATTCCCGGCTTCATGATCCAGGGCGGCTGCCCCGAAGGAACAGGCATGGGCGGCCCCGGCTACTGCATCAAGGGCGAGTTCTTCTTCAACGGGTTCAAAAATGACCTGCGCCACAAGCGCGGCGTCCTGTCCATGGCCCGTTCTCAGAGCCCCAACAGTGCCGGAAGCCAGTTCTTCATCATGCACCAGGATGCCAAGCACCTGGACGGTCAATATGCGGCCTTCGGCAAGGTGACCTCCGGCATGGATGTGGTGGATGCCATTGCCTCTGCCAAAACCCTTCCCGGAGATCGTCCCGCGGAGGAACAGAAGATCGCGTCCATTACCGTGGATACCCACGGAGAGACCTATCCGGAGCCCAAGAAGCTGCCGGATCCCTACGGACGTTTCTGAAATCATCATCCGTGCCCTTCGGGGCACGGGACTCCATCATATATGGGGGCGTACCGGTTTCGACGGGGGTAGTGAGGCCGGATAAGCGGGCCGTGGCGCCTGACCACGATAAAACGGGTACCTTTTTAAAATTAACTGACAACAAAACTGTTGCTCTGGCTGCCTAATTAGGCGCCCATCCTCCCCGGAAGGTCCACGAGCCGGGCCAGGGTGTGATTGAAGTGGAGACCGTGCGTACGCTAAGCTTTGCGCGTACCATGCATCATGAAGCTACCAAGCTCCGAAGGGTGTTTGTTCCCGCCGGAGCGAGGGAATGGAAATAACAAACTGCGCCCGGAGAAAGTCCTTCCAAGTTGCTTTCGGACAGGGGTTCGACTCCCCTCGCCTCCACCATTGGACGCATATCCGAACCCTACATTGTGTGGGGTTCGGTCTTCGTCCAAACCATAAGACACCCTTTGCCATGAGGCAGAGGGTGTCTTTTCCTTTCCTCTTCTTTACGGAAAAGCCGTTGGCCTTGGCAAATTTCAAAGCGCCGAGTATCTTCTTGTTCTGAGCCGGGGTTTGTTTCTTGATCTCGTGAATGGAAGTTGCCTGCACAGTATTCATTCCTCAATTGTATCCGTCAGGACCTCCTGCTTTGCCGGAGGTTTTGACGGATATCCGGCTCCAAACGGAAGAAAATG
>JAQXVF010000039.1 GCA_029224785.1 Bacillota bacterium | reverse complement strand
CAGTATTGGCAAAATTCACTGTCTTCCGGGAGTATATGATTACATTTTGTGCATTTCATGTCTTTTTACTCCTTTATTACCTTTGTGCCACACTTGTCGCAGAAGACAGCATCATCTATTAGCTTGCTACCGCATTTTCTGCAAAAGCATATTCTTTCTTCTTTAGGCTGTTCTTGGTTGAGATAAATATACTGTTTTGCATATTGGCCACATTGGGGGCATGCATTAAAGAAATTCTTATCTCGATAGCCACGGGATTTACACTCTGTGATACGATTCGGATCGAATTCGAGATAATCTGTTTCAATTACATTGATTCTTTTTTCGAAATATTTAACGTTTAAGCGATACCATACAAAGTAACCGATGACCAAAATGACAACAAAAACAATTGCTGCTACACCAAATTGCAACTCGCTGTTTAGATATTGATGTACACCTTGTTGATATGCCATATTGATGGTTTCAAAAAGCAGCACGCCCTTCACAAAGCGAACAAAATCAGGGTAGTCTCTGCTTGATTTCACAGCAACAATAATGCATAGAATTGGCTGGGCAATTGCGCCCAATAAGTAAAGCAACAACCACCAACGACTGAGGTATACATCTGGATATTGAAAAAAATCACCAAGTGTAGAGAAAATCATTAGGCATGCAAGCCAAGGTCTAACTTTGGTGTAGAATGTGAACCATTTAGTTCCAAGTTGCTTGTTCATGTGCAATTCACCCATGCAGAATAATCGCATTGTAGCGGAATCTTATCAAAAGCTTATCAGAAGAGATGAGCGAATTCGAAAAACCGTTGGTATTACTGGCTTTTTTGGATTTTTCGAATTATTCCCACTCGATGGTCGCAGGGGGTTTGGAGGTGATATCGTAGACGATGCGGTTGATTCCCCGGACCTCATTCACGATCCGCACGGAGACCTTATCCAACACCTCATAGGGGATCCGGGTCCAGTCTGCCGTCATAAAGTCACTGGTGGTCACGCTGCGCAGGGCCAGTGTATAATCGTAGGTTCTGCCGTCACCCATGACACCCACGCTTCGGGTATTGGTCAGCACCGCAAAATACTGGCTCATGGTTCCCTCCAGGTGGGCCTTGGCGATCTCGTCCCGGAAGATGAAATCCGCTTCCCGCAGGGTATCCAGCTTTTCCTTCGTCACCTCGCCCATGATCCGGATGGCCAGACCGGGACCGGGGAAGGGCTGGCGCATGACCAGGTACTCCGGCAGTCCCAGCTCCCGTCCCAACTGCCGGACCTCGTCCTTGAAGAGAAGCTGCAGAGGCTCCAGAATGCCCTTGAACTGTTCAATGACCTCCGGGGGCAGGGCCCGGTTGTGATGGGTCTTGATCACGGCTGCGTCACCGCTGCCAGACTCGATTACATCGGGATAGATGGTGCCCTGGGCAAAGTAGTCCTTATCGGTGATGCCGAATTTCATGGCCTCATCCAGGAACACATAGCCGAATTCGGCGCCGATGATTCTTCTCTTCTGCTGGGGATCCTCCACCCCCGCCAGTTTGCTGAGGAAACGCTCCTGGGCATTGACGCGAACAAAATTCACATTCCACTTGGAGAACGCCTCCTCCACCTCATCGCCCTCGTTTTTCCGCATGGCGCCGTGATCCACGAAAACGCAGGTCAGGTTTTTCCCCACAGCTTCTGCAAAGAGGGCCGCCAGCACAGAGGAATCCACACCGCCGGACAGGGCCAGCAGCACACGGCCGTCGCCTACCTGCTCCCGCAGGGCAGCCACGGTACGCTTGCAGAAATCCCCCATGGTCCACTGGCCGTGAAGGCCGCACACCCGGTACAGGAAGTTCTGCAGGATCTGGGCACCGTATTCCGTGTGATTCACTTCGGGGTGGAACTGGACACCGTAGAATCTCCGCTCCACATCCGCAATGGCAACATTGGGGCAGGCATCGCTGTGGGCCACCAGTCGGAAACCCTCCGGCACCTTGGCCATATAGTCTCCGTGGCTCATCCAGGTGATGCTCTTCCGGGCGGTATTCTGAAACAGGGGCAGATCGGTGTCGAAATACGTGACGGTCTTGCCGTACTCCCGGGCGGAATCCTCCTGGGCCTCGGTGACCTTTCCCCCCAGCAGATGGGCCATAAGCTGACAGCCGTAGCAGATACCCAGCACCGGTACACCCAATTTGAACACGGCGGGATCTACCGTGGGGGAATCCGGCAGATACACGCTCTGGGGACCGCCGGTGAAAATAATGCCCTGGGGATCAAAGGCCCGGATCTCTTCCATGGTCATGGTGAAGGGGCGAACCTCACAATAGACATGGGCTTCGCGGACCCGACGGGCGATCAGCTGGTTGTACTGACCGCCGAAATCGAGAATCAGTATTTTTTCCATATCATACCTCGCGGAATCGGAAGCCCGTCTCCGGGTCTGCTTCATCAATGATGGCCAGAGAATACAGATCGTGTCCCTCCGAACGCAGCGTATCTCCTCCGCCCTGGAAGCCCTTCTCCACGGCGATGCCGATGCCCACCAGCTCCGCGCCTGCCTGCTTTACAATGTCCAGCAGGCCGTGCATTGCCTCACCGCGGGCCATGAAATCGTCAATGATCAGCACCTTGTCGTCGCTGGTGATCCAATCCTTTGCGCAGATCAGGGTCACCTTTTTCTTGTAGGTGTAGGACATGACCTCGCTTTTGTACAGGCCGCCCTCGATGTTGTCGCTTTTGGCTTTCTTGGCGAACACCATGGGAATGCCGTATTTATATGAGCAAACCGCAGCCAACGCAATGCCGCTGGCCTCCGCCGTCAGGATCTTGGTCACCTTGGACACGTCAAAATGGCGGGCGAACTCCTCTGCCAGCTCCCCCATGAAGCGGGTATCCACGCAGTGATTCAGAAAACCGTCCACCTTGATGATATTACCGGGGAGGATCTTGCCTTCCCGGCAGATCCGCTGTTTCAGTGCTTCCATGAAATACCTCCGCATTCTATATTTATGGACATATTATCTTCTTTTTTTCGTCAAATTGCAAGAGGATATTCTGAAAAAAATGACCCTTTCCCGCAGGAAGCAGTTAGGTATTATTCACAAAAGATCTCTCATGCCTGCAGTTGCATTTCCGCCGGATCCGGCGTATAATGAATGCAAAAAAACCGAAAGGAGACCGCCATGAAGATCCCTTTCCCTGTCCGGGAAAAGAAGGCTCTGCTTCTTTTGCCTTTGATACTGGTTCTGGTCCTCCTTTTTGCGGGAATCCGGACGGATTCCGAAAAGAAACCGGCGCTCAGGACCGAGCTGACCCTCTCCGTTCCCGCAATCCGCCTGTATCCCGGTGACAGCACGGCGCTGGAGTTCACCGCCGGGCCGGATAGCCCCCTGACCTTCACCAGCAGCAACCCGGAGGTTGCCTCCGTTGACGCCTCCGGCTGCGTCACCGCCCACAGCCCCGGCTCTGCCCTGATCTCTCTTTCCGACGGGCAGGACACCGTCACCCGGCAGGTGACGGTGCTGAAAAAGGATCCGATGGTCACCCACGATACCGCCGTTCTGACCACGGGGAATTCCCGGGTGTTCCTCCCCGGCCGGTCCGGCCTGCAGTGGAGCAGCTCCCATCCGGAGATTGCCGACGTTGACCAATACGGCACCGTCACCGCCGCAGCTCCCGGCACGGCGGAGATCTGCGCCCAGGGGGAGGATCTGGTTGCCTACCTTCAGGTCACCGTTACGGACGACATAGCACCGGGCTGCTTCCGGTTTGCCGGAGAAGGCACCTTTTCCCTGGCGCCCGGCTTCTCCGCCGGCGCTCCCATTGATGGGGACTGCCACAGCCCCCTTTGCTGGTTCAGCTCTGACCCTGCCGTTGCCCGGGTGGAGGATGGCCTTGTGACCGCCGTGAGCAGCGGCACCTGTCTGATCACCGTCTCCGACGGTGTGACCACCTTCTCCCTGCCTCTGACGGTTGGCTACAGCGTGGCCTCCCGGATCCAGGGCCTGACTCTGGCAGGGGAGCATATTTTTCTATACGATGTGACCGACGACTGTCTTCTGTTTTCCAAGGGGGAACTGGACGATACCCTGTATGTTGCCAGCCTGACCAAGCTGTTCACCGGCTATGTGGCCCTGCAGTACCTGCCGGAGGATGCCATGGTCACCCCGGGTGAGGAGCTGGACTTCTGCCCGGCTGACGGCTCCATGGCAGGGCTGAAAAAATGGGTATCCCTCTCCGTCCCGGATCTGTTCGCCGGGCTGATGCTTCGCAGCGGAAACGATGCCGCCCAGACCATGGCGGCAGAGACCGGACGGATCCTTGCCGGCGATCCCTCTCTGAACGCCGCCGATGCGGTGGCATTGTTCATGGAGGAGGTGAACCGGCAGGCTGCCCTGCTGGGGCTGACGGAAACCCATTTCGTGACCCCGGACGGCTATGACGCCCCGGGCCACAAATCCTCCATGCGGGATATGATCCGGATCTGCAAGCTGGCGCTGGAGACTCCCCTGATCCGGGACATCTGCAGCTATCGCTCCTACCCGGCCTCCTTTTCCGATGGCACCCGGGTGGATTGGGAGACCTTCGTGGACCTGCAGCTTCCCGACAGTCCCTTTTACTGCCCCTATGCCACCGGAATGAAAACCGGCACCACCACCTTGGCCGGCCGCTGTCTGGCGGCTTCGGTAGAGTTTGACGGAAAGACCTATCTGATCGGCTCCTTCGGCTGCAAGCGAAGCGACGACCGATTCACCGATGCTCTGATTCTTCTGGAGCAATATGTTTTTCAGCCGCAATAAAAAGCTGCGCATACCCTCCGGTGTGCGCAGCTTCGTCTGTTCTTTTCCCGGAAGAGGACTGCCGGAAAGCCTTCGTTTGACAGCAGTCCCCTGTTTTTTCCTTATCTTTCCAAGCGTGTGAAGGCGTACTTATCGGAACAGGCGCTTTGCAAACTCGGCAACCGCATAACGCCAGGGCGCCCATTCGTGATAGCCGGGTGACGGGAAGAACACCATCCGGAAGCCTTCGGCTCTCATGGCTCTGGTCTGCTCTCTGAGTGTCTGGCAGGCAGGCTCATACTCGCCGGCATTGACAAAGAACAGATCAAAGTTTTCGTTGAACTTTTTTGCATCCTTCAGCAGGCCCAGCTTGTCCTCGCGGTCGGTGCGGAGGCCGGGAGCGCTGAATACGCCGGCATTGGCAAACAGCTCGGGATAGCTGAGCACCGTGTTCAGCGTCTGGCCGCCGCCCATGGAGAAGCCGGCAACCGCTCTGTGATGGCGGTCGGCGATGGTGCGGTATTTGCCGTCGATGAAGGGCACGCTGTCGTTGGCAATCAGCTTTTCAACCGGCGAAACCAGCTTGTTGGAACCGATCTCCCCATCGGGCGGATAGACATAGCCGCAGTTCATGACCACGATCATTTCCTCACACTGGCCATCGGCAATCAGGTTGTCCATGATGAAGTTGATCTTGCCCTGCCATACCCAGCAGCTTTCGGATTCTCCTCCGCCATGCTGGAGGTAGAGCACAGGATACCGTTTGCTCCGGTCCGTCTCATAGGATGCAGGCGTGTAGACAAAGCAGCTCCGCCAGTCTTTCACCGTTTGGGAGTAGAAGTAATCCATGCGGATATGGCCATGGGGAACATCCTGCAGCAGATAGAAGGTGCTGTATTTGTCGGGCAGCTCGAAGAAGTTCATCACTCTGCCATAGCCATAGCCGTAAGGCATATAGGGGTTGAGACAGCGGGTTCCGTCCACATAGAAATTGACGAAATGGAAAGCGGAATCCAGATCCCTGACGGTGCAGCGCCACCAGCCGTCGTCACCCTTTACCATGTCGTGACGGTCTTCGGGAAAGCTTCCGCCTGCGCCGGAGACCTGGACGCACTTGGCATTGGGGGCATGGAATGCGAACTCCACATCGCCGTTTTCCTTGACCTCTACGCCCTTCGGAATGGTGATAAAGCGTCCGTTGGGACGACCGTTTGCATCATTTTCCCGGATCAGTTCCCGATGGGGATCGTCAAAAAACAGTGCATGCTCTGTAAGCGCCTGGTTTTCCAGAATTTCTTTTCTCAGCATTCTCATTTCCCCCTTTACTTGAAGATCAGCCCGAGGAATTCCCGAGCGCTGAAACGCCAGACATCCCACACATGGAAGCCGGGATGATGGTAGCCCTTGACATTCAGGCCCAGGGCCTGCTTCTCGGCCACCACGGGAGCGGTGCGCTCGTTGTAGCCTTCGTCATCACCGCCGGTGAACAGCATCACATCAAACTCGGCGTTGAACGTCTCGGGATCGTTGAAATAATCCGTGTAGTCATACTCGTTGCGGACAATGGGGAAGCCGCCGGAGAACACTCCCAGATTGGCAAACAGGTCTCTGTGCTTCAGTGCGATGGCAAACGCCTGCCCGGAGCCCAGGGACAAGCCGGCCATGGCACGATTCCTGCGGTCGGTCAGGGTGCGGTAGTGCGCATCGATGTGCGGGATACAGTCCTCCGTCAGTTCCTTGTCGAAGTCGCCGGGGAAGAACGTGTAATTCTTTCCCTCCTCAAAGGCATAACCGCAGTTCATCACAATGATCATCTCGCTGGCCTTTCCCTCGGCGATCATGTTGTCGGCAATCGTATTCAGATGACCCTGCCATACCCAGCCCATTTCGTTTTCGCCAACGCCGTGCTGGATATACAGGACGGGGTAACGCTTGTCGCTCTGGTCATATCCGGGAGGACAGTACACCCATGCGCACTTCGTGCGGCCGGTGACAGAGGATTTGTAGAGTTCCATGCGGACATCGCCGTGAGGAACGTCCTTCATCATCCAGAAATCGTCCTCCTCGCCGGGAAGATCGAACACGTTGATGGGGTAGAACCAGCCATATCCTACGGGCGCATCGGGGTTCACCATAAGGTTTCCGTCAACCCAATACTTATGGTTGTGGAAACCGGGCTTGATTCCCGAAACGGTAACGCTCCACCAGCCGTCCTCTCCCCTGGTCATCTCGTTCTTCTCATCGCTGAAGTACCCGCCGCAGCCGGCAACCTCCACCTTTTTGGCCTCGGGAGCGTAATAGCGGAAGGTAACATCCCCGTTTTCGTGGATCTTGATGGCAGGGACCGCATCGACCACCTTGACGTCCTTCATGCCGGGGGTAACGCCCTTCGTATTTGCATCCAGCTTGAAGTTAAGGATCACATCCTTATCCGGCTTATGGAAAAACAAAATCTGGGCCGTGCTGATGGAATTCCTGTAAAAATCCTGTACCATAATACCTTTCACCTTTCTGAGATTTTCATGATCGTGCAAATATCAGACATTTTAAGTGTATGAAAAAGAAACCGTTTTTTCAAGGTGTGAAAAAAGCGAAACTTCGCCCCAATTCTTATGCAAAATGACGAAAAACAGGCCGTCAGCAGGATGTGTACCCGGCACTTCGCAAAAAGCATCCGGTGTCCGGACCCATTCCTTTTGTACTGCTTTCCATTGCCGCCTCCAGA
This sequence comes from Bacillota bacterium, assembly GCA_029224785.1. Taxonomy (GTDB): domain Bacteria; phylum Bacillota; class Clostridia; order Oscillospirales; family Oscillospiraceae; genus Faecousia. The sequence continues at coordinate 354 of JAQXVF010000039.1, read as the reverse complement.
TGAACGGATGCAGCCAAAAACGGCAGACAACATGGCGGTTTTCCATGTGCCTGCCGTTATCTTTCCTCTTCCGCTTGTGGTTTTCTTTTACAAAAAACCGCGCACCGAAAGGCGGGTGCTCGTAAAACAGTTTCAGTACCGGCAGTCATGTCTGCCGATACTGTTCTTGCATATTTGCATATATTGAAGCCGTATGATATGATGAAACAGACTGATAAACTTGAATTTGTCTACCTGATTAAATCTTGGAGGTATAGTATGGAAAGAAAATATCCCACAAAAATGTTTTGGCTCTTTGTTCTGACGAATTTCTTGTTCCACTTTTTCTATCTGTCTATTCCTGGAATTATCCTT
>JAQXVF010000038.1 GCA_029224785.1 Bacillota bacterium | reverse complement strand
CCGCTCCCACGGAGAAGGAGGTGCTGGCGCAGCGGGGGATGGCGAACAGGGGGCCGATGGTCAGGTAGAGCAGGGTGCAGAAAAACAGGCTGTACCGGCGGGAGACCTTTCCGGCCAGAGCCGGAACGCCCTCGCTGCGGCTGATCCCCAGAGCCACAACGGCCAGCATGGGGATGCCTACGGCGGTGATCAGGACGCCCAGGAAGGCGAGGCCCATGTTGCTGCCGGCTTCTACGCCCATTTTCGCCGGAAAGATCAGGTTTCCGGCGCCGAAGAACATTCCGAAGAGCATACTGGTAATGGCTGCGGTTTCTCTGAGGGTCAGGTTTCGTTTCATATTATTCATCCTTTCCGGAGGGTTTGCCACCTATTATAGCGAAAAAGCGGGTTTGTGCAAACGGAGGGAGGTTTCGCGAAACGAAATTTTTTGAAAAATAAGTTTCTTAAAAATAGACTTTTCTCCGGCGCTGTGGTATAATCGGAGGTGCCGGGAGAAAACCCCGGGGAAATAATCAAAAAGTTGATTTTCAAGAAACTCAGGAGGAGCCGCCATGGCAGAGATCAGCCGTCAGATCGGACACCGGATCCGCACCTTCCGAAAGGCAAAGCATATGACCCTGGACCGGTTGGCCGTGATTCTGTGCAAAAACAAATCCACCCTGTCCAAATACGAGAACGGGGAGATCGTCCTGGATATCGAGACCATCTACGAGATCTCCCGTGCTCTGGGCATCCATGTGGAGCAGCTTCTGTACTGCACACCGGACCGGGTGCCCATTCAGGATTCCGGACCCAATCCGGCATTTTTCAGCGGACTGACCCAGTTCTATTCCTATTATTTCGACGGTCGGATCAACCGGGTGGTGGGCTGCGTGTTTGATGTGCTGCTGCTGTCGGAGGATCACCGGTACAAGATCATGATGTATGCCAATTTCGACGATTTTGCCACCTACCAGAACTGCGAGACCACCTACTGGGGCTATATGGAGCACTACGACGCCATTACCAACATCGTGCTGACCAATCAGGACTCCCCCATGGAAAAAGCCTACGGACAGATCCTGGCCTCCTATATGAATTCGGATGTGAAATGGGGGCTGTTCACCGGCCTGTCCGCCAGACCGCTGATGCCGGTGGCCCTGAAGATGCTGTTTTCCAAGAAGCGGCTGACGGAAAACGAGGGCCTGCGGAATATGCTGAAGGTGACCAGAGAGGATATCAGCCTCATGAAGCGCTACAATATGCTGACGGTGCTGTGAACCGGTGTGCTTTGCAAAACCCGGCGGGAATTGCCGTCCATTTCCATGTTTTTCGAAAAAACCTCTTGACTGTAAAGCTGCTTGACAGAGTATTCTATGGGCAGTAAAGGAGGGATTCCCATGACAATCAAGGAAATAGAAGAACGGTCCGGGCTGACCCGGGCCAATATTCGCTTTTATGAATCCGAGGGACTTTTGAAACCGGAGCGGGGGGAAAACAAATACCGGAACTATTCCCAGGAAGATCTGGAGGTTTTGAAGCGGATCAAGCTGCTGCGGTCTCTGCGGATGCCCCTGTCGGAGATCGTCGCCCTGGATAAGGGGGAGGAGAAGCTGATCCCTGCCATGGACCGGCAGATCGCCCTTCTGCAGGCGGAGCAGGGGGAGATCGACCGGGCCATCGGTGTCTGCCGGGAGATCCGGAAGGACGGTGGAGAGTACCGCACCCTGAATGCCCAGCGGTATCTGGACAGCCTTGCCATTCCGTCCCGGAACACGGCGGCTGTCCTCACCGCGGATGTGCCGCCGAAGCCCTACTGCCCCTGGCGGCGGTACTTTGCCCGGAGCTTTGACTGGATGCTGTACGGTGTTCTGTGGGATCTGTTTCTGCTGCTGGTGTGCCATGTGAACCTCAGCGGCCGCGCCGCTGTGTGGAGTTTGGTTGACCTGGCCATGACCTTTGTCCTCTGCTTCTTCCTGGAGCCGCTGATGCTCCATTTCTTCGGCACCACCCCCGGAAAATGGATCCTCGGCCTGTCCCTGACGGACAGTGCCGGGGAGAAGCTGGAATACGGGGACGCCCAGTACCGTACCTGGGTGGTATTTGGCCGCGGTATGGGATACTGCCTGCCGGTCTATCACCTGATCCGTCTGTGGAAATCCTACACAGCCTGCGGGGAGGAGACCCTGGAATGGGAGGATGACACGGAGCTTGTGTGCAGGGACCGAAAGGTGTGGCGGCTGGTTGCTCTGGCGGCGGCCTTTCTTGCCCTGTTTGGAATTCTCTGCCTGGGGATCGGCCTGTCCGCCCGGCCGAAGCATCTGGGGGATCTGACCACCGCCCAGTTCTGCGAGAATTACAACCGGCTGGCAGACTATTACCGGATGGATGACGGAGCAGAGCTGGATGCCGCCGGGAAATGGGTCTTTTCCCAGGAGGTTCCTTTGGTTGACATAATAGGTGCAAATGAACGTCCGGTTTTCGAGATCACGGAGACAGACGGTGCGGTCTCTTCCGTCCGCTTCCGGTATGAAAGCTCCGATAACGATTGGCTGATTTCCTCGTTTGAGGAGGAAATGTTTCTGACCTCCCTTGCCTTTGCGGGAGCAAGGAAGGAATTTGGCCCTTTTTCCCGGGCAAAAAAGGATCTGGCAGCGTTTTTAGGCTCCCATCCCCACGAGAGCTTTGCCTATACGGATGGAGGCTTTACCCTAATATGCAATGTGGAATACGCAGGATATGGGAAAAGCGGGCAGTACCTGTTTCCCACGGAGGGAACAGAGCAGCACTATTCCATGGAGTTTACCATTACCCGGACCCCGGAATCGTGACGAAAAAATCCCCAAGCCATGTGGCTTGGGGATTCGTTTGTCACCGATCAGGCCTTGCCGTCGGAGCCGAGAACGTGGACGATCTTGTGAGCGACCATGTCCTTCACAGCCTGACGGGCGGGCTTCAGGTACTGCCGGGGATCGAAGTGATCGGGATGCTCGGCAAAGTACTTACGGATGTTGCCGGTCATTGCCAGACGGATGTCGGAGTCGATGTTGATCTTGCAGACAGCCAGCTTTGCGGCCTCCCGGAGCTGCTCCTCGGGGATGCCGATGGCATCGGGCATGTTGCCGCCGTAGGTGTTCACCATCTTCACAAACTCCTGGGGAACGGAGGAGGAGCCGTGCAGGACGATGGGGAAGCCGGGCAGACGCTCGATAACGCCGTGCAGCACGTCGAAACGCAGGGGAGGGGGAACCAGAATGCCGTCAGCGTTGCGGGTGCACTGCTTGGGAGTGAACTTGTAAGCGCCGTGGGAGGTGCCGATGGCGATGGCCAGGGAGTCGCAGCCGGTACGGGACACGAACTCTTCCACTTCCTCGGGACGGGTGTAGCTTTCCTTGCCGTGCTCCACAGCCACTTCGTCCTCCACGCCGGCCAGGGTGCCCAGCTCAGCTTCCACGACCACGCCGTGATCATGGGCATATTCAACGACCTGACGGGTCAGGGCGATGTTCTCCTCAAAGGACTTGGAAGAGGCGTCGATCATGACGGAGGTGAAGCCGCCGTCGATGCAGCTCTTGCACAGCTCGAAGGAATCGCCGTGGTCCAGGTGCAGGGCGATGGGGATCTGGGGATTCTCAGCCACGGCGGCTTCCACCAGCTTCACCAGATAGGTGTGGTTGGCGTAAGCCCGGGCACCCTTGGAAACCTGCAGGATTACGGGGCTGTTCAGCTCACCGGCAGCCTCGGTAATGCCCTGGACAATTTCCATGTTGTTGACGTTGAAAGCGCCGATGGCGTAGCCGCCGTCGTAAGCCTTCTTGAACATCTCGGTCGTAGTAACAAGAGACATTGGAATCAATCCTTTCTTGATAACAGGCCAAACCTGCCTTTTTACGATGCACATTATAGCATGAAGAAAAAAATTTTTCAATAACTATTTGCTATTTCAATATCGATATGTTATAATTGCCCGGAGTGGGGCAAAAACCCCTGAATCATCCATTTCATATTACATATGGAGGTTTTATATATGTCTGAAAAAACACTGGTTGGCTCCGTTATCATCGGACAGTCCGGCGGCCCCTCTGCCGTGATCAACTGCTCCGCATACGGCGTCATCAAGACCGCCCTGGAAAATGAGAACATCACCAAGGTCTACGGCGCGTTCCACGGCATCAAGGGCGTGCTGAACGATCAGCTCATGATCATGGACGAAGAGGATCCCGCAGAGCTGGAAAACATGCTCCACACTCCCTCCTCCGCCCTGGGCTCCTGCCGCTACAAGATTGCCGATCCCGATGTGGACGACACCGATTACAAGCGCATCCTGGAGATTTTCAAGAAGTACAATGTCCGCTATTTCTTCTACAACGGCGGCAACGACTCCATGGACACCTGCAACAAGATCTCCAAGTACATGAGCCGCGTGGGCTACGAGTGCCGGGTCATGGGCGTGCCCAAGACCATCGACAACGATCTGGCCGGTACCGACCACTGCCCCGGCTTCGCTTCCGCCGCCAAGTACATTGCCACCTCCGTGATGGAAGTCTCCCGGGACAGCCAGGTGTATGACACCGGCATGATCACCATCATCGAGTGCATGGGCCGTCATGCCGGCTGGCTGACTGCCGCTGCTGCCCTGGCAGGGGTGAAGGGCGACGGCCCTGATCTTGTTTACCTGCCCGAGCGGGACTTCGACATGGATCAGTTCGTTTCCGATGTGAAGCGGGTCTATGAGGAGAAGAAGAACTGCATCGTGGCTGTGTCCGAGGGTGTTCACTATGCCGACGGCACCTTCGTGTCCGAGGCCAAGACCTCCGGCACCGACGGCTTCGGTCATGCCCAGTTGGGCGGCCTGGCAGCCCGTCTGGCAGAGGTGGTCAAGAAGGCCACCGGCGCCAAGGTGCGTCCCATCGAGCTGAGCCTGCTGCAGCGCTGCGCAGCCCACTGCGCCTCCGGCACCGACATCGCCGAGTCCTTCCTGTCCGGCAAGGCCGCCGTGGAAGCTGCCGTGGCCGGCACCACCGACAAGATGGTGGGCTTCCGCTGCACCCGTGATGAGAACGGCTACAAGTGCGAGCCGGAGCTGTTCGATCTGAGCATCGTGGCCAACACCGAGAAGAAGGTTCCCCTGGAGTGGATCAACGAGGCCGGCAACGGCGTCAACCAGGGCTTCATCGACTACTGCCTGCCCCTGATTCAGGGCGAGACCGGCATGGTCAAGGAAGACGGCCTGCCCCGGTTTGTCCAGCTCAAGCGCGTCTTTGCAAAATAAAGCTCTTTCGGTATCGCCGCGGGTTCTCCCGCGGCGATTTTTTGTTTGCCTAACGTCTCTTTCTGGTATATACTACATTTAGAAAACCAGGAGGTGACCGGAATGGAATGGAAGGTGCTCTGCGTGGGCGATGTGGTAGGCGATCCGGGAATGGACCGCATCCGCCGCAGCCTGCGGTATCTGAAGCGGAAGTGCGGCGCGGATTTCGTCATCGTCAACGGGGAAAATGCCAGCGTGGTGGGCATGACGCCGGCTCAGGCGGAGGAGATTTTCGATGCCGGGGCGGATGTGATCACCATGGGCAACCACACCTTCGGAAAGCGGGAGCTCGTCCCCTATCTGGAGGACAATTCCCGGGTGATCCGCCCGGCAAACTATGCCCCCCAGACTCCGGGCATCGGCTGGAACGTGTTTGACACCAAAGCCGGACCGGTGGCCGTCATCGACCTGATCGGCCGCTGCAATATGGATTACGGTCCGGACAACCCCTTCCTGGCGGTGGAAAAGATCCTGAAACAGGTGGATGCCTCCATCGTGCTGGTGGAGTTTCATGCCGAGGCCACTTCGGAGAAGCTGGCCATGGGCTATATGCTGGACGGGCGGATCAGCGCCCTGTGGGGCACCCATACCCATGTGCCTACGGCGGACGTCCGGATTCTGCCCAAGGGCACCGGCTATGTGACGGATCTGGGTATGACCGGCCCGGCGGAATCGGTGCTGGGCATCCGGCCGGATCTGTCCATCGCCAGGTTTCGGGGAGATCTGACCTCCCGTTACCGCTGGGCAGAGGGAGAGACCAAGATGGAGGCCGTGGCATTCACCGTGGACAGTGCCACCGGCAAGTGCCGGAAAGCGGAAAGGGTGGATTTATGGGACTGAAGATTTTATGTACCGGAGACTGGCATCTGGATTCTCCGTTGCCGGACAGGCCGGAGCTGCGGCAGGCGCAACTGGGGATCCCGGGGGCGGCTGCGGACCTGTGCCGGAGGGAACAATGCGATCTGGTGCTGCTGGGCGGCGACCTGTTTGACGGGGAATACACCCGGGAGAGCCTGGAGGCGGTGCGGCGGGCGTGTGCGGATATGGCCGTTCCGGTGTTCATCGCACCGGGAAATCACGATTTTGTGGGGGGAGCCGGACCTTTCGGCCGGGAGACCTTCCCGGAAAACGTCCATGTCTTCTTACATCCCCAAATGGAGCGGGTGTCCCTGCCGGAGCTGTCCTGCAGCGTCTACGGCGCCGGCTACGACAGCATGGACTGCCCCGGGCTGCTGGAGGGATTCTCCGCGGAACCGGAGGACCGGTACCGCATCGGCGTGCTCCACGGAGACCCCACCACGGCAAGCAGCCCCTGCTGCCCCGTGACCCGGGGGCAGCTTCAAAGCTGCGGCCTGCAGCTTCTGGCCCTTGGACATATTCACAAAACCGGATCTGTCCGGGTGGGGGATACCCTCTGCCTGTGGCCCGGAAGTCCCATGGGCCGGGACTTCGGAGAGTGCGGGGACAAGGGCGCCTGGGTCGTCGCTCTGGAGGACCGGGCGGAGGCGGAATTTCATTCCCTCTCCCTTCCCTGCTTCTATGAGACCCGGTGCAGCGGGGAAAACCTGCAGCTTCCGGCGGAGGTGGGAAGAAATTACTACCGCATCACCGTGACGGGCTACCGGGGCAAGGAGCCTCTGCCCCGGATCCCGGGGGTCACCTGGGTGGATCAGACCCGGGGGGAGCTGAACATATGGCAGGATCTGGAGGAGGACAGCTTCTCCGGGGCCTATTTCCGTCGCCTGCATGAAAAATGGCAGGCAGGGGACAAGGATGCCCTGACGGCGGCGGAGATCTCCCGGCGGCTGCTGGACGGAGAGGAGGTGCCGCTGTGCTGACCATCCGGAAAATGGAGGCTACCTTCGGAAAGCTGGACGGGGATACCCTGGAGCTGACGGAGGGGCTGAACGTGATCTCCGCCCCCAACGAATGGGGGAAAAGCACCTGGTGCGCCTTCCTGACGGCCATGCTCTACGGAGTGGACACCCGGGACCGGACCACAAAAACCGGCCTGGCGGACAAGGAGCACTACGCCCCCTGGAGCGGCAAGCCCATGTCCGGCCGGCTGGAGGCGGACTGGAACGGACGGCGGATCGTGCTGTACCGCAGCACCTCCGGCAGGATCCCTATGGGAGTGTTCCAGGCATTTGATGCCGAAACCGGGCTGCCGGTTTCGGAGCTGACGGCGGCAAACTGCGGCGAAATGCTGCTGGGCGTGGAAAAATCCGTGTTTCTGCGGTCCAATTTCATCCGCCAGGGGGATATGCCCGTGGATGCGGACGACAATCTGCGCCGGCGACTCCACAGCCTGGTGGTTTCGGGAGAGGACGGCAGCGGAAACCTGGCGGATCGGCTTCGGGAGCTGAAAAACAGGCTGCGCTACCGAAAATCCGGCCTGCTTCCCCAGGCGGAGGAGGAGCTGGAGGAGGTACACACCCAGGCAAAAGAGGCAGCGGCCCTTTCTGCCCGGCTGGATGCGCTGCAGCAGGAGCTTTCGGAGCGGCGCAGCCGTGAGGAAGAACTGGAAAACCACCTTCGCGCGCTGCAGTGTCAGGCGTGGGCGGCATCGGAGGAGCGGATCCAAAGTGCCCTGACCCAACTGGACGAATGCCAGGCGGCCTGGCAGCAGGCAAAGCGGGACTGTGACGGTCTGGCTCCCCGGGAGGAGATCCGGCAGAAGCTGGATCGGGCCTGGGCACTGCAGGAGACCCGGCTTCCGGAAGTGCCGGAGTGCGCTCCGGCCCCGGAGCCTGCGCCGGACGAAGGGCAGGTGGAAAACGCCCGCATGGCGGCGGAGTCTCTGGAAAAACGTTCTCCGGTCTGGATCCTGCCGGCGCTGGCGGCTCTGCTGTTGGCGGCGGCAGGGGCAATGGCCTTCTTCCGGATGCCGGAGTGGAAATATGTCTGCGGGGCGGCGATTGCGGCGGCAGCGGGGTATTGCTGGCTGGCCGTGAGCCGAAGCCGGCGGAAGCGGGAGATCCTCCGCCGGTACGGCGGAGATCCCCGGCAGTGGCTGGACCGGGCGGAAGAACGGATCGCCCGGCAAAAGGAGTATGCGGCCTATTTGCAGACCTATGAGGAGAAAAAACGGGAGGCAGAGGATGCCCGCCGCACATGGCAGAAGGAGTTGGACGAGCTGACGGAGGGCGTGCCTCTGGGAGAGTACCTTTCCCTTCAGCGCCGGGCCATGGGGGCATGGCAGCGGGAGGAGGAGACCCTGCGGGAGTACAACCGGCAGAGCCAGGTAGCGGATATGCTGCAGCAGATGCGGCGCCCCGCGCCGGAGCCTGCCGGACCGGACACCCGGACGGAGTCCGAAGAGGAGACCCGGCGCCTTCTGCGGGATCTGGAGGCGCGTCAGCAGCAGCTTCTGGAGCAGACCGGTCTGCTGCGGGGAAGACTGAGCCACCTGCCGGACCGTCAGGCGCTGGAGCAAAAGCAGATGGCGCTGCAGAAGCGGATCTGGCATCTGGAGGACTGCCATCGGGCGGTGGAGCTGGGACTGGAAACAGCCCGGGAGACGGAAACGGCCATGTCCTCCCGGTTTGCGCCCCGGATCTCCCGGCAGGCAGGGCAGTATCTGAAGCGACTGACCTGCGGCCGGTATTCCGCCCTGCAGCTTCAGCAGGATCTGTCGCTTTTGGCGGCGGCGGAGGGGGAAAACAGTCTGCGCAGCCCCCTGTGGCGCTCGTCGGGTACGGCTGACCAGCTCTATCTGGCGGTGCGGCTGGCGGTGGCGGAGGCCCTGTCGCCGGAAACACCGCTGGTGCTGGATGATGCCTTTACCCGCTTTGACGACGAACGTCTCCGCTCTGCGTTGGCGCTTTTGGAGGAAATGCCCCGGCAGGTGATCCTGTTTACCTGCCAGGAACGGGAAAATACCCTGAAAAACCAAAGAATTCCCGGAAAAAATCCTTGACTTTTCCGCAGGGCGATGATAAAATGGTACAGCCGCATCGAGAAGGCAGAAAGAGGCGCCATGCCCGCCTGTAGAGCGAGACTACAAATTCAGAAGTAGGTGAAATGAAAATGAAAGCAGTGATCGTGACCGGTGGCAAGCAGTACACCGTTTCCGAGGGCGATGTCCTGTACATCGAGAAGCTGAACGTGGAAGCAGAGCAGACCGTGAAGTTTGATCAGGTTCTGGCTGTGCTGGACGGCGACAACTCCAAGGTGGGCACTCCCGTGGTGGAGGGCGCTTCCGTGGAGGCCAAGGTCGTGAAGAACGGCAAGGGCAAGAAGATCGTGATCTTCAAGTACAAGGCAAAGAAGGGCGAGAAGTCCAAGATGGGCCATCGTCAGCCCTACACCAAGGTGGAAATCACCCGGATCGCCCTGTAAGGCAGCCCATGACAAGATGTGAATTCCATACCGAGGACGAGAGAATCACAGGTTTCTCCGTCAGCGGTCACAGCGGCTACGCCGAGGCCGGCAGCGACATTGTCTGCGCCGCCGTCAGCACCGCCGTTACCATGGCCGAGGCCATCGTGAATGACATTTGCGGTGCCAAGGCAAAAGTGCGGGTCAAGGAGCAGGATGCCCGGATCACCTTGACCCTTCCCGCCTCCTGTGATGAGGAGGATGCGGTGCAGGCGGCTTTGGCCGGTCTGCTGCTGACCCTCTGCAATCTGCGGGATCAATATCCGGATTATATCGAAGTTTTGGAGGTGTAATTCCATGCTGAACATTAGCATTCAGTTCTTCGCTCACCATAAGGGCGGCGGTTCCACCAAGAACGGCCGTGATTCCGAAGCGAAACGCCTGGGCGTGAAGCGTGCCGACGGTCAGTTCGTTCTGGCCGGCAACATCCTGGTTCGCCAGAGAGGCACTCACATCCATCCCGGTGTCAATGTGGGCATCGGCAGTGACGACACCCTGTTTGCTCTGGTTGACGGCACCGTCAAGTTTGAGCGCAAGGGCAAGGACCGCCGGCAGTGCTCCGTGTACGCCGAGCAGTAACATCGTTTGCTTTTTGGAAGCCGCCGCATGGATTTGCGGCGGCTTTTTCCGAATTCCGTCGGAATCGAATGGCGAAAAAAGCATATCCTATGGGAAATGTTCGGATTGTGGAGAGAAAATGATCGACCCGCGGTTCCCGCGACACGAGGAGGGGAAAAATGTTTGTAGATAAAGTGCGTATCACCGTCTGCGGAGGCCGGGGCGGTGACGGAGCGGTGGCATTCCACCGGGAAAAATATGTGGCTGCCGGCGGTCCGGACGGCGGAGACGGGGGCCATGGCGGCAGCGTGATCCTGCGGGTCAACGACAACCTGTCCACCCTGCTGGACTTCCGGTACAAGCGGAAGTATTCCGCCCAGGCCGGCGTCAACGGGCAGGGCCGGAACATGAGCGGCAAGCGCGGGGAGAACCTGATCATCCAGGTGCCCCGGGGCACCGTGGTCCGGGACGCCGAAACCAATCAGATCATAGTGGATATGTCTACCGGTGAGGATTTCGTGCTGGCCAAGGGCGGCCGGGGCGGCTGGGGCAACGGACACTTTGCCACGGCGACCAGACAGGTTCCCCGGTTTGCCAAGTCCGGAACCCCCGGACAGGAGCGGGACGTGATCCTGGAGCTGAAGCTGCTGGCGGACGTGGGCCTGGTGGGCTTCCCCAATGTGGGCAAATCCACCCTGCTTTCCGTCACCTCCAATGCCCGGCCCAAGATCGCCAATTATCACTTCACCACCCTGTTCCCCAACCTGGGGGTGATCTATGTGGACGAGGGCGTGTCCTTCGTCATGGCGGACATCCCCGGCATTATCGAGGGCGCGGCGGAAGGTGCCGGCCTGGGACATGATTTCCTGCGGCACATCGACCGCTGCCGGCTGCTGATCCACGTGGTGGATGTCTCCGGCAGTGAAGGACGGGATCCGGTGGAGGATTTTGAGGCCATCTGCCGGGAGCTGAAGGATTACAGCGTGGATCTTTCCGACCGTCCCATGATTGTGGCGGCCAACAAGACCGATATCCTGGATCCGGACTCCGACAATCTGGAGCGCCTGCGCAGGGCAGCGGAGGAAGCCGGCTGTGCGCTGTACGAGATCTCCGCAGGCACTGCCCAGGGCACCCGGAATCTGATGCGGGTGGTGGCGGAAAAGCTGCGGACCCTGCCCCCGGTGACCATTTACGAGCCGGAGTATGTGGAGCCGGTGGCGGAAGCCGGGGATCCTTCGGAGCTGGAGATCGATCATCTGGGCAGCACCTGGCTGGTAACGGGGCTCTGGCTGGAGCGGCTGATCCGGGATGTCAATTTCGACGACTACGAATCCCGGAACTACTTCGACCGGCAGCTCCGCAGGTGCGGGCTGTTTGCCCGGCTGGAGGAGATGGGGATCCAGGACGGCGACGTGGTGGACATCTACGACTTCCAGTTTGAATACCAGAGATAATGAAAATCCCGAAAAGGAGCGGATCCTTTTCGGGATTATTGTTGGTTAAAGAAAACCATCACCCGGTGATGGTGGTTCCAAAAAGCTTTCGCTATGCCGAGTCCCGCCGCAGCGGAAAGCCTCCCCTGTGTAAGGGGAGGTGTCACGGCGCTAAGCCGTGACGGAGGGGTTGTACTCGCAGTTACAATCCCCCAGTCACCGCTGTACGGTGACA